>JAEINY010000041.1 GCA_016342595.1 Marinilabiliaceae bacterium | reverse complement strand
CAAATGTGTATAACCTGAGCAATTATCGGACCTATCCAACGGTTTACAATAATTACGATTTGCACAATAAATCCAATTCGCTATATGGCTTTGTTAATCTTGGGTACAAAGGAATGGTTTACCTCGATTTAACAGCGCGTAACGACTGGACATCCACATTGAAGTATAAGGAAAACGATTCCTATTTCTACCCCTCTGCCAGTTTAAGCGTACTGTTGAATAAAATGCTTGGGATGAACGGCTCCATTGATTTGTTAAAATTGAAAGCAAATTATGCAGAAGTAGGGAATGATATAGAACGTTTTCAGCTGGATCCGTTCATAAGCTTTAACCGCGGGAGTAATGGTGAGGCCGGTTTTAAGGAAGAGACCGTGAAAAATTTAAACAATTTGAAACCTGAATTTACGAAATCATGGGAACTCGGTGCTCAGGCTATCTTGTTTAACAACAGACTGAATGTTGATTTTACATACTATTCATCCAAAACGACCAATCAGATATGGAAAATGGATGTTAGCTCAATCTCTGGCTACAATCAAATTATTAGGAACATTGGAGAAGTGAAAAGTAGCGGTTTGGAAATAACACTGAGTGCCACTCCTGTAAAAACCGGAAAATTTCAGTGGAATACCAATGTGAATTGGTCCATGGACCGCACGGAAGTGACTGAGTTGGATAATGAGGCTCCTGAATATGGGATCTCAAAATCGATCGCGTATGGTCTATATGCCTATGATTTTGTGGGCGAACGAAGAGGAGCCATTTATTCCAGGGTAGCCCGTAAATTCAAATACGACCCCGAAGTGCATGATGCGTCTCTGGAGCAGTATAATGGAAAACTTTTCTTTGATGGTAGTAAGGATTTGCCACGTAGTGATGAGGAGATTATTGGTTATCATAATCCTGACTGGGTTGGTTCATGGTTCAATGAATTCAGGTATGGAAATCTTTCCGTGTCAGCCTTGTTATTTGCCAATGTAGGGAATTCGGTGTACAACGGATTTGAAAAGTCTTTTGTCGGTGATGGCCTGGATAAACGAACCGTGGCAGGCCGCGAAGATGGTGTTTTACCGGATGGCGTTTGGGAGTCACCTGAGGGAATCAGACCTTTTCTGCCAGGCGATGAGGTGGATGCTGAAAGTTATTGGGGCGACTTTATGACCGATGGCGAGATCAACGATATTTGGATTTCGGATGGTTCATTTCTTAAATTAAAAGAGGTGAAACTGGCCTATGACCTTCCATCAAAGTTTTTTGTGAAAGGCCCTTTCAGAGCCGTGAAGGTTTCTTTAATAGGTCGGAATCTGGCGCTTTGGACTGATGTTAAGCATGTCGATCCGGAAACGTATTCAGATACCGATAATGCAGGTAAAATACCTGGTCTGGCGAAAGCCGGAGGTGTACCATCGGCACGCAGTTATACATTAAATCTAAGATTACGTTTTTAAGGATCTATACACCAATCCTATTGATCAGCGTTGTTGCGATGCTTCTTGTACAGCAGGAACGCTTTAAAATATAAACATATGAAGACAATGAATTCTAAATTATTATTTCTTATGGTACTTCTGGCCGTAATGGGTTGTCGTACCTGGGATGAAGATTTTAATACCAACCCAAACAAGCCACAGCTTGACGGATCAACACCTCCAAATTATTTTGTCGGAGAGATGATTGACGGTTCAAAGAGTTTTGCATCTACCATGTACAATGTGATGCCCGCAGTTTCTGAATATACAGGCAAGCAACGCAGTTTGAGTCAGGGTAACAGACACCGGTCGTGGCACGATCTGGATGGAAATAACTGGGGCCCTGCATTTAGGTCAATCCGTGAAGTAAGAAATGTAAGGAGAGCAGCTATCGCCGTTGAGGATACGCGCTATGAGGCGGTCGCTGATATTTGGGAATGTTACTTGATGTATGGTATTTGTACACTCAGTGGCCCCATTCCTTATTTTGATGTCGTTAATGTTGATGATGAAGTCAAATACCTGATCAATTACGATCCGCAGGAAGAGGTTTATCCGGCTATATTGGAAAAGTTAAAAAAGGCCGGTGAATTAATCCAGTCCACTGATGGTCCTTTTTATGCCGGGAGTGACTATGTGTTTGCCGGAGATATTCAGAAATGGAAAAAACTGGCTAATACCCTCCGTTTACGACTGGCCTTATACATGCATAATGCCAGTCCGGTTGCAGCTGCGGATATTATGAACGAAATAGTAAATGACCCGGCTACTTACCCTGTATTTGAATCTAACGATGATAATTTTGCGATACATTATAATGGTGTGGATCGTATTTCGCCATGGTATGGGATGATGGGTAATTGGATGCTGAAAGAACATACCATAAGTAATATACTAATTGAGCGATTAATTTCCTTGAAAGACCCGCGCCTTTATATTTATGCAAAACCGGTACAAAAGGTACACGATAATCCGGATACACATGTGCTACCCAGTAATCCCGGGCCGGTGAAGTACATTGGACAACTATATGGTATTACTAAGGGAAACTCATCGGCAGGTTCCTGGAATGGTGGTATGGAGTATTGTTCAAGAATAGGGGACTGGTTTATCTCGGTTGATGACAATATGGTTGCAACAGCTGAATGTGCCGTTAATCCGGTTGTTCTGGGAACCTATGCCGAAATGAACTTTAACCTGGCCGAAGCAGCTAAAAAAGGGATTATCTCTGGTGGTGATGCAGCAGCCAGGCTCTATTACGAAAAGGGTATTCAGGCTTCGTTAGACCGCTACGGATGTGAATTTAAAGGTGGAGTCGACTATGATGGTGCCTATGCCGATGAGGGATTAGCTGATGTGACGGAGTATCTTGCTCAACCTCACGTAGGGTGGGACAGCGGACGTGATCAATTAACCCTTATCGCAGAGCAAAAGTGGATTGCCTCTTTCTTCCTCGGCTATGAATCCTATTTCGATCATCGTCGGACCATGCTACCACAATTGCGGGCTTCGGATCGATCAGCGACCTATGAATCTTCGGGATCAGGCACTCAGTTTCCTTCACGCACAGCCTATCCTGCCAGTGAGGAGGCTGAAAATACGGCTGCTTATGATTTAGCCCGTGCTATTGGATTTGATATCCCCATTACTGGCGATGATAATCGAAATGAAGCCAGGATGTGGCTGCTAAATAATGACGCTAGTCCGTCACTTGAAATGATAACTTTTCATGAGCCTCTTGAAGCCGATGGAGATTATCCGGGTCAGGATAACTTTAAAGTATGGTACGATACGCATTGGAACACGATGTTCTGGTGGAAGAATGAATAGATTTAATGGATAATAAATGAAGAGGTTGATTGTTAATATTCAACCTCTTTGTTTTTATCGCTCCCTTCAATGAGATGTTTTACCTACAGGTTTGAAAAAGTGGTAATACCATATATATAATTAAGTGAGTGCCTTTTTAATCCTGGATCAACCGCTACGAATGAAAATGAAATTAAGTATTATACCATTATTGATCATGATGGTCAGTCTGTTTGCTTGTGAAAAGGAGCAGGACATCAGCAACCTGGAGTATGTGAATTCGTTCATCGGTTCCACAGGTCCGTCCGATTCCGATTACGGAGGGACTATTCCATCGGTGGCACCACCCTTTGCCATGACGCAGTGGTGTGCCATGACACGTGAAAACTACATCAGTCGCAATCCTTACAACTATAAGGATTCTACTCTCATTGGTTTTATCGGAACTCATCAACCTGCCATTTGGATGGGCGACTATGGATATGTGTCGTTGCTGCCTTCAACGGGTGAGATTAAAACCTCACCACAGGAACGAGCTTTGACATTTCGTCATCAGAATGAAAAAGCCAGCCCCTATTTGTATACGGTAGAAACCATAAACAAAAGTGGTGGACTAATCAAAAATGAAATGGCAGCGACTCTTCGATGTGCGATATTTAATATATCCTTCCCGGCGAGAAATGACAACTACGTATTTGTGGAAGCCAGCCGAAAAATTAGTGATCAAAAGGAATTTGAAGGTTGTATCCACATCGACTCTGAACGTAATGAAATTACCGGTTACAATTCAGACCGTTATTCGCAGATGCTTGGTCCTGATTTGCCAAATTTCAAGGGCTATTTTGTCATGCAGTTTTCGAAACAGTTCACTAGTGTTGGTACCTGGGAAAAAGAATCCATTCATCGGGGAGATACGCAACGAAGAGGCGACCATGTTGGTGGATACGTCTATTTTGATACATGCGATAATGAAATGGTTCAGGTTAAAATAGGCACTTCATTTATTAGTGTTGAACAAGCCCGGCAAAATCTTAAGAATGAAATTCCGGAATGGGACTTTCAGCAGGTTGTGGCCGAAAACAAGATAAGGTGGGAAACCTATCTAAACCGTGTTTCTGTGGAGGGCGGAACGGAAGATCAGAAGGTCTGTTTTTACACCGCTTTGTATCGGACATTACAATACCCGCGCCTGTTTTCCGAGTATGGCAAATACTACAGTGCCTTTGATGACACCATTCATGAAGGAGTCAGTTATAATGATTATTCTTTGTGGGATACATTCAGGGCTTTACACCCCTGGCTAACCATTGTCGCGCCTGAACATGTAAATCCGATGGTTCAGTCACTACTTCAAATGTACGATGAAGGTGGCTGGATGCCTAAGTGGCCCAATCCAACCTATTCAAATATCATGATTGGCACGCATGCAGATGCCGTGGTGGCCGATGCTTTTGTGAAGAATTTCCGGGGGTATGATCTTAATAAAGCCTATGCGGCTGTGTATAAAAATGCAATGACTCCTCCTGAAAAGGACACTTTGATGCGGTGGGGAGATCGGGAAGAAACAAAATTATATGAAGCACGGGGTGGATTGACTTGGTATAAGCAGCTTGGGTTTGTGCCGGCTGACAAAACGGACGAATCGGTATCGCGAACGCTGGAATTTGCCTATGATGATTTTTGTGTGGCTCAGGTGGCAAAAGGTTTGGGTAAAACAAAAGACTATAACTACTTTATGGAGAGAAGTAAAAACTATCACCATATATATAATCCTCAAACGGGCTTTATGCAGGCACGTTTATCGGATGGTAGTTTTGTTGATGATATCCAATTTTCTGCTGATTCAGTGGGACAGGTGGTTGAAGAAGGCATAACGGAAGGAACGAAATGGACCTATCTGTTTTGTGCTATGCACGATGTAGAAGGTTTAATTTCATTGATGGGAGGTAAAAAGTCGTTTGCGAATAAGCTGGATAAAACTTTTGACGACGGGCATTATCAACATCGCAATGAACCCGGACACCATTACATCTATTTGTATAACTATGCCGGAGAGCCATTCAAAACACAAGAGAAGATATGGGAACACACCCCTCTGAATTATAAAAATGCGCCGGATGGCTTATCCGGAAATGATGATTGCGGGCAAATGTCGGCCTGGTTAGTATTCAGCAGCATGGGATTCTATCCTGTTTGCCCGGGTGATGGCCGGTATGTCATTGGCTCCCCTTTGTTTTCAAAAATCGTGTTGGATTTGCCGGAACCCTACAATAAGAAAGTCACCATTACTGCCAATGGCGTCAAACAAGGAAAAAAGTACATACGATCCCTTACCATGGATGGCAAAGCGATTGTAAAACCCTTTATCACGCATTCAGACTTAGTATCCTGCGATCATATTGTTTTTGAAATGTCAGCAACACCAACTGATTGGGGGCAGTAAATCTTTTTTCAATAAAGTCTCTTAAATCAAAATAACACAGAATAAATTTATTCAAGGCATGAAAAATCAAATTGGAACCATCCGTTTACTATTGTTTTGGCAGCTGATTACCATTTTCCTTTTTGGACTGAACCAAGTTTCAGCCTCGGGAAGAATGATCCAGGAAGGTGATGTTGTTCATTTAGAACCCGGGATAAGTGATCTATCCTATCGTGGCGAGATAGTGTTAAGTGATGAGGATTATACACTTAATGATTCTGTGCTTTCATCAAAGGCCGTTGGAATTCAGTCGGTGATAATTAATAAAATGAAAGAGGATAATTGGTGGATGGGCGTTATTGGACAAGGTCATCTGATGCCCTTTAATAAGGATGTGGAAATTGATACATACGGAAAGGGCTATGGCAATCAGGTGCAACCGCTAATGCTTTCAGATAAAGGTGATGTAATTTGGGGTGAATCACCGTTGCGCATTGTTAACTCCGAAAAGAAGCTTATCATCTACAGCCGGGATTCGATTATAAGAACAGAAAGAAATTCATCATTGAAGGAGGGCTTCCTGCATGCCAGTAAAAACTACTTTCCTCCATCGGGAAAGATGCCCGATGAACTGCTCTTCACAAGCCCTCAGTACAATACCTGGATTGAATTGATGTATGACCAAAATCAGACAGACATTCTGAAATATGCGCATGCGATTAAGGAAAACGGTTATCCGGCAGGCGTATTAATGATTGATGATAACTGGCAAGAGGATTACGGGAAATGGAATTTTCATCAAGGACGATTCAACGATCCCGCAGCGATGATTGATGAACTACACAACATGGGTTTTAAGGTGATGCTCTGGGTATGTCCATTCATCAGTGCTGATTGTGATGTGTACCGCGAGCTCACTAAAAAAGGCTATTTCCTCAAAACAAAGTCGGGTGAAACGGCTATGGTGCCCTGGTGGAATGGAGTAAGTGCGTTGCTCGATTTTTCTAATTCTGAAGCTCAGCAATGGTTTAAAAATGAGCTGCAACGATTAACCAGGGTGTATGGTGTTGATGGATTTAAGTTGGATGCCGGTGATGCCCGTTTCTATACTGGTGACATCGATTTGAACGGTCTTTCGCCCAACGATCATTCGCAACTGTATGGCGAAATTGGGTTGGATTTTCCTTTAAATGAATATCGTGCCATGTGGAAGATGGGCGGACAAGCTTTAGCTGAGCGGCTTCACGATAAGGATCACAGTTGGAGTCACCTCAATATGCTGATCCCTCAAATGTTAGTAGAGGGCATTATGGGCTACCCTTTTGCTTGTCCCGATATGATTGGTGGCGGACAGTTTACATCGTTTCTGAATGATGCTGTCATCGATCAGGAATTGATTGTACGTTCTGCTCAGTGTCATGCACTAATGCCGATGATGCAATTCTCTGTAGCCCCCTGGCGTGTGTTGGATGAAACGCATTTGAAAGCAGTCAAAAAAGCCATCGACTTACGTCAAATGCATAAGGATTATATTCTTCAACTGGCTCAGGAGGCTGCCAGGACAGGCGAACCGATTATGCGTCTGATGGAATACGAATATCCCAAACAAGGGTTTGCTAAAGTAGTAGATCAGTTTATGCTGGGATCGAAAATTCTTGTAGCCCCGGTACTTACAGAAAGTGCTCGTTCGCGTTATGTGAAACTACCCCAAGGGAAATGGAAATTACCTTCTGGAAAAATCATAAAAGGCGGAAAAATGCTCCGTTTTAATGTTGAATTGGATGAATTGCTTGTATTAATAAAACAATAGTTAAAGAAGTTGACAAGTGTATGGAAGGGGGACAGAGGCCGCTTTTGCAATGGTGTTTTATACCAATTAAATATCAGATTGCGCTGGTATAATGCCGATACATAATCAAAGGGCTTTTAGAAGTGAAGCGCACTAAAGGCGCAATTTGATTAGTAAACGGTATTACAATGTTTTCCCGGAGGATATCATCCTGTTTACCTCGGAGAAAGTGGCCTTTATTCCTTCGTTGATTAAAAAATATTATATCATATTAAAATTGCATAAACCATGAATAGTAATCTGAATATCCTATTTACTTTTCTCCTGCTGTTCTTTTTCTTATCTGGAAACAGCCAAACCGTAATTCCCATTGAAACAGCCGATTTTGCCATTGTTATTTCGGTGGATGATAACCAATTTCCATCCATGGTCTATTGTGGTTCTAAACTGAATAGTGAAACCGATTATAAGCGAATTAGTAAGGAATTTCGTCAGAATGATGTCCATGGTGGCATCTGCAATCACCCCTACACCCCGGCAGGCACCTGGAACCTTGCAGAACCAGCCATTCAGTTGACGCATGGTGATGGCAATCAATCGCTCGAACTCATTTGTATACCGAACCGGTCGATCGTGTTTTTATGCAATGGAACTATTCGTACCTGTTCCCGGCAATAGCCACGGACTGTCATGTCACCGACTGGGGCAAACAACCTATCAAATATCGGATTGATGTGGCCAGTATGGGAAAATTAGGGTTTGATATTGTAGCGAAACATCTGACTGCAAATGATCTGTTGTTCTGCCAGCAGGCCGTTAAAAACTACAATTCGTTTAAAGATATTGTGTGGCACGGTCAGCAATACCGTCTGGCCAACCCATACGATAACCTGGTGGCTTCAATCATGTATGTCAATGACCAGCGCGACAGAGCCATCATTTTTACCTACCTGCATAATTTCAGGTACAATCATACCGGCACACCACGTCCGATTCGGCTTAATGGACTTGATCCGGATAAAAACTACCGGATTAAAGAATTAAATCTGTATCCCGGTACAAAAACAACGCTTAACCAACAGAATTTGTACAGCGGTGCCTTCTTGATGAATGTAGGCCTCAATCCGGATGTACAGTTAAAACGAGCCAGTGTAATTATTGAAATCGAAGAGTATAACGGGGAATAATACCAATTGTATAACAAAATGATTGATAAAGCATTTTGCTTATTACAATGGTAAATGCCGATACACAATCATAGATTGATATCTTTATCAATCATCCGATAGTCATCGGATTTGATTGGTAATCGGTATAATAAATTGTGAAATTGTTTCTTTTTTATTTACTAGAGTTAATATCTGGTTTTTCAACCTTATTTTCTGTCGAGTGGCTAGGAATCCTATTTCATAACTCTTGTATATATACGCCAACTCATGTTCATTTAGATAATGGAGGTTTAGGAAATGTTTTGTTGATTATGTATGTTAGCAGCAAGGGGATTAAGTAGAGTAATTGATGTCTTTTCATAGCCTAATGACATAGTCAATAAGTGTGAATGTGAAAATAATACATGAATCATGGAATATCCTACTTGAATCCTGATTGGAGCAAAATTATTTTTGTTGTCCGGAATTGACTTCAGGTGAGTATAGGGCAAACTAACACTATGGTCGTACAAGATTAGTAATTTTAATAACAAACCATATTAGACATGTATACCAGGTATCTTTTTTTAGTACTATTCGGGTTATTATTATCGTTTGACACTATTTACGGGCAACTTCACATCGCTCCCAATGGGAACGATAATAATCCCGGAACCCAGGATCAGCCATTGGCAACGCTTACCGGGGCGCGAGATGCTGTCCGTAGCTATAAAAAATGCAATCAAGTCACGGCTCCCATCACCGTGATGATCAAAGGTGGCAGGTATGAAATGACTGAACCATTGGTGTTAAAATCCGAAGATGGCGGTACGGCAGAATACCCCATTATTTATAAAGCTGAAAAAGGAACAACACCACTATTTAGTGGTGGGAAAAAGATTACAGGTTTTAAGGTAAATGAGAATGGTATTTGGGAGGCTAAGATACCGGATTGTTTGTATTATAATTGGCGCTTCGACCAGCTTTATGTAAATGGGAAAAGAGCGACTTTAGCACGTACCCCCAACAGAGGATTTTTGAAAATTGGTGACGTAAAACAAAATATTTGGGATAGAGGTACGGGACGTGCGGCTGAAAAAGCACAACAGGTGCTCTCCTTCGATGCCGAAAATTTTAAGTCACTTCAACAAATTACCGATGAGGAAGTGGAAAATGTGCGATTCAGAGCTTACCACAAGTGGGATTTTACCTTGCGTTTTATTGATAAAATTGATAAAGACAGTACCAAAATCTATACTTCGGGAAATGGGATGAAGCCCTGGAATCCGTTAAAAAATGGGGGGCGTATTGTATTTGAAAACTATTTTGCAGCCTTGGATTCCCCGGGTGAATGGTTTCTTAATAATAAAGGCATTTTATACTATGTACCACTGCCGGGAGAAACACCTGAGAATAGCGAGGTTGTTGCCCCCGCTCTGGAAAATATCATTTCAGTGGAAGGTGATGCTTCAAACAATAACTATGTTGAAAATATTCAGTTCGAAGGCATTTCATTTTCCCACTGTCATTATCGAATGCCCCGTTCAGGTTCTGAGCCCAATCAGGCAGCAGCTTTAATTAATGCGGCAGTGATGCTTGAAGGGGCAAAAAATATCAGTTTTACCAATTGCGAAATTTCTCAAACCGGACAGCATGCGCTTTGGTTTGGAAAAGGTTGTAGTAGCTCCCTGGTGGATCATTGTTATTTGAATGATCTGGGTGGTGGTGGAATCTATCTGGGGGATTTCTCTCCTCAACAAGGAGCTGAGCATACAAAAAATATTCGACTACATAACAATATTATACAAACAGGCGGTCAAGAGTTTCCATCGGCCGTTGGTGTGTGGGTAGGCCATAGTTCAGACAATGAAATATCACATAACGACATCGGTAATTTTTATTATTCAGGGATTTCTGTGGGTTGGATTTGGGGATATGCTGATAGTAATGCCAAAAGAAACAAGATAACTTATAACAACATACACCATATTGGCTGGGCGCTACTTAGTGATATGGCTGCCGTTTATACCTTGGGGAAATCGGAAGGCACTGTCATCAGTAATAATGTGATTCATCATGTACATGCTTATTCGTACGGTGGTTGGGGGCTATATACCGACGAAGGCTCTTCGGATATTGTGATGGAGAATAACCTGGTGTACAACACCAAAACAGGAGGTTTCCACCAGCATTACGGTAAAAACAATAGTATTCGGAATAACATTTTTGCCTTTGCTAAACTGTATCAGGCTCAGTGTACGCGTGTGGAGAAACATCGTTCTTTTAACTTCGATAATAATATTATTGTATTTGATGAGGGTGTGGTATTGCAAGGTGCCTGGGAGAAAATTGATATTCATATGGATAACAACCTTTATTGGAATAACACAGATGATAAGTATGATTTTAATGGTAAGTCATTTGCCGATTGGCAAAAGTCCGGACACGATAAAAATTCATTGGTTGCCGATCCGGGATTTAAAGATCCGGCGAATTTTGACTTCAGTATCAAGAAAAAAAGCAATACGCGCAAGATTGGGTTTGTTCCTTTCGATTATAAAAAGGCAGGTGTTCAGGGGGATCAAAATTGGAGGGATAAGGCACGATTGGAGGACTCTATTATCCAGGATTTCGAGAGCGCTGTGATTGAAAACATGAGGAAAACTAAAAAATAAAATTTGTTATACTCCAAAAACGATTGAACTTCATTGTGTTTTAAATTATTGCCCTTTTATATGTTATGAAATGATTTTAGAATGGGCTTAAACACAAAGATGAATTTTACCACACTATAAAATGAATAACTCATGAGAAATATATTGATTGGCATTGGTATCCTCGTCCTCTATATTAGTTGTGTACAGGAGAAGCAAATTCACGTTCAGAAAATTATTACTGAACTGCAGCAGTCGGAAAGTAAAAATGTTCTGGTAGCTGCTCATCGTGGAGATTGGCGTCATGCACCTGAAAATTCAATTAGAGGTATTGAAAGCAGTATCGAAATGGGGGTTGATATTGTTGAAGTTGACGTGCGTAAGACCAGGGATAACCAACTAATTTTAATGCATGATAACTCAATCGACCGAACAACAAACGGAAAAGGAAAAGTTTCGGATTTCACACTTGACGAACTGCGCCAATTCTATTTAAAGAATAACCAGGGCGGGAAGGATGCGGAACTAACCGACCATAAAATACCAACGCTTGAAGAAGCTTTATTGACAGCCAAAGGTAAGGTGTTGCTGAACCTGGATAAAGCATATGGTTTGCTAAATGAGATTTGGCCACTCCTTCAAAAAACCGGCACGATGGATCATGTGATTTTAAAAGGTGGTAAAAATGGCAATCAGGTAATGAGAGATCTTTCATTTACTGAGGAGCCGGTTTTTTACATGCCCATTGTGTCTGATTCACAGGATAGCGTAGTGCTCAGAATCAGAGAACATCTTTCGAAATACGATCCCATTGGATTTGAATTTATTTTGCGGAAAAATGATTCGGTGATGTCAGAAGTTGATTTTATAAAAGCTAATGGAGCCCGTGTATGGGTGAATACACTTTGGGGAAGTTTGTGCATGGGGCATACCGATGCAAAAGCACTTGAAAATCCTGATGATAATTGGGGATGGGTCATTAAAAAAGGGGCAAATATTATTCAGACTGATAATCCTAAAGAGCTTTTGGAATATTTAAAAAGTAAGGGTTTAAGGGAATTTTAAATCATTTTTCGTGAAGAATATTACAAGATTAAATAAACGGATAAGTCTATTTCTCATATGTCATGTGTTATTTCTTTTTGCTCAGGCAGAGAAAATTGAAAACATGGATTCGCTTACATCCGGGAAGGCAAGAATTTCTGTACGTTTTAACCACTACGATTATTCCTTATTTAATAAACTGATTAAGCAAAAAGAGGTAGAAGTTAAGACAAAAACAAGTACTCATTTTCTTGAATCGCAATGGGATATTGAGTTGAAAAGTAATTCTGTAAAAGAAGATCCCAATGCAATGGATGTGGAAGTGGTCTTTTATTGCAAAGAAGGAACGGCACCCGAAACTGCCTTGTCTGTTGATCTGGAATTTGATAACTGGTCAACAAATAATTATGTACTGATGCCTGGCGCTGCCTATAATGGCAACCGTTTTCCATCACGCCGGATTAACTATTCTCCAAAATTACTTGATCCTAGAGATATTGGTCCTGATAAAGGCATTATTCTGTCGGATATTCCCAAATTGAATGAGGGCAATGGCCCCTCCTTTATTCAGCAACGCAGTGGGGATATGACTACACCTTCCATCGGTTTTTATTCTCAGGGTCAGCAGCAAGGTTTCTTTTTGTTGACAGAACAAGCCAATCAGTATGGCGACTATGGTATTTCAATAGAAGAAAATCGTACGCGCTCAAGGGCTTCAATCTCTATTTCTTCACCTGTTGTCAGAGAGTTATATAAATATCGAATTGCCGATTCACGATTTGCATCCGATGATAAAGCGGCTGATTTTTCTCAAGGAGATAGGGTGACGATTAAATTCAGAATATATAG
The DNA here is from genome assembly GCA_016342595.1 of Marinilabiliaceae bacterium. GTDB lineage: Bacteria > Bacteroidota > Bacteroidia > Bacteroidales > Marinilabiliaceae > JAEINY01. Next base: position 22,066 of record JAEINY010000041.1, on the reverse strand, counting down.
TTTCCCTGCCAATGAGATACAGGATTTGTTCAGTTGTTTTTCGGAGATCAGAAAAGATCTCCCAATGGATAGGGAACCAGCGAATGTATTGCCCTATTCGAGTGCATTTGAGGTGCAAGAAGATAAATTCAATGATCTGAACTTCGTGCCTGAGTGGGGTTATTATTCAGTGGGGATGCGCGAAAATATGTTTCAGGATTGGCAAATTGGTTGGACCGGCGGAATGATTTCTACCTATCCTTTATTATTTGAAGGCAGTGATTCAACCCGGCAGAATGTGATCCGGAATTTTGACTGGCTATTTCCCAATGGCATTTCTCCCTCCGGCTTTTTCTGGTGCTCTGGCGAAAAAGGAAATATCTGGCACGGTGGTGATCCCCGGAAACCACATACCAAAAACTGGCACCTCATTCGTAAAAGTGGCGATGGACTCTACTATGTGATCAAACAGTTTTTGTTGATGGAAAAAATGGGTATTCCCGTTAAAGAATCGTGGAAGGAGGGTGCCAAAACGGTTGCCAATGCTTTTGTGAATTTATGGAATACTAATCATCAGCTGGGGCAATTTGTGGATAATGTGACAGGAGAAATACAGGTAGGTGGCTCCACCAGCGGGGGAATTACACCAGCTGCTTTGAGTCTTGCATCTAACTATTTCAACAATCCCGAATATTTAACTGCAGCCAGGGAAATTGGAGGATATTTCCATGAGAATTATATCAAAAAAGGTCTTACCTGTGGCGGTCCGGGCGATGCTTTGCAAAACTTCGACAGTGAGTCGTGTTATGCTTTAGTGGAGAGTTATGCTGTACTTTATGAAACCACAGGAGAGAAGAAGTGGCTTGAAATTGGCGAGGAAATTGCAAGACAGTTTTCGACTTGGGTGATATCCTACAACTATGAGTTTCCTGAAAATTCGCTGTATGCAAAAAAAGGAATTCATTCCATTGGTGCTGTCAATGCCAATACCCAAAATAAACACGGATCCCCCGGAATATGTACCCATTCGGGGAGTGGTTTATTAAAATTGTATCGTGCCACCGGTGATAAATTTTACATCGACCTCTTGTATGATATCGCTCATAACATCCCGCAATACCTGGTTCACCCGCTTCGTCCTATTGAGGGGGTACCCAACGGGTTTATGACGGAACGTGTAAACACAACCGACTGGCTCGAGGGAATTGGTGAAATTATGTATGGTTCCACCTGGGCGGAAACAAGTTTGATGCTTACCTATATCGAAATTCCAGGATTGTATGTGCAGCCTGATCGCTCCTTCTTTAAGGCTTTTGACAATATTGAAGTAGACAAAGTGAATGATACTGAAAGCCGGTTGGTACTTAAAGTGACCAATCCGACAGAAACAACGGCAAAAGTGAAGATACTTTCAGAAAATGAAAGTGACATAAAATTACCCTTAGGTCATAATTATTTATTAAATGCTCATGGTATTCATCTTGAGCCAGGAGAATCGAAAGTACTAACGTTTCGGAAAAGGTAATTTAACAAATTTCGTTTAAAGCAAATCTTGACACTTTAAATATATCCAGGATGAAAGAATATGAGAGCTTAACTTTCAAGAGTATGGTCTATTAGGTTTAATCGTTTCTAGTATTAAAAAAGTTACTTTGTGTAAAGTAAAATACTTACTTTGTAGTTCGAACAATCTACATCTGCATGACTAAAAAGAAAACAGTTGATTTGGTTGCTGTCCGCAATGGTGAGAAGCAAGCGTTTGATAGTGTTTATTATGAATTTTCTGATATGCTTTATCATTTGTGTCTGCAATATGTCAATGATAACTCTGCTGCCGAAGAAATTGTTCAGGATGCCTTTGTTAAATTATGGGAAGTGAGAGGAGGTGTAAGAGATGATTTAAGTGTTCGTAATTACCTCTATACAATCACTAAAAATAACTGCCTGATGCATCTCCGGAAAGAACAAACAATCAATCGGAATATTAAGGAGTTGAAGTATATCGAGATGCAGTTTAATTATGAAGCCATGACTGCTATGGCTGATGATATCGTGCAGTTTGATGAATTAAAAGAACGAATGGACGAAGCCATTGAGGCTTTACCAGCTAAGCTGAAAGATGTGTTTCTGTTAAGTCGGGTTGAAGAGTTGAAATACCGGGAGATTGCTGAGCAATTAGATATTAGTATTAAAACTGTTGAAGCGCGTATGTCAAAGGCACTTATTATTTTACGCAAAGAATTAAAAGACTATCTTCCTATTATTTATTTGATGACTTCGCTATTATCCTAAATCCGGATCCTGTATAAGATAGTTCTTGCCAAAGCGAATCCAAAGTATTTGTTTTTATTTGTCCCCCCCCGCCCCTTTTTTTTATTTGTGTAATAGTTACTGGATAAGCGATTTACAGAGCGTCCCCTTGGGCAAAGTGTGTTTAATTGGAAAAAAATGTTAATTTTTGATAGGGTAAGAGGCTGGGAAAGCATATAGTTTATAAAGTAAGGAAAGTGGAAGATATTAAAGCAAAAATATTGGCAGGGCGAGCAGATGATCAGGAACGCTTGCTATACTATAAGCGTTTAGCTTCTGATTCGGAAGAGAAGAAAGCGTTTATAGATTTTAAGAATCTGTATGCTATTCAAATGGCAACGACAAAGCAAACAACAAGTCTTGAGAAACAAAAACAGTTGAAGTCTATATGGATGAAAATTGAAGGTAAGCGTTCACCTGCTTTGTGGATGAAAATTGTTGCTTACGCTGCTGTTTGTGTATTATTTCTATCTATTGGGCAGATCTTTAATACATGGATTCAGAGTAAGGATCTGGGGGGGCATCGAATCGTCACCATATCCTCAAAAGCCAAAAGTATCAATCAATTTGAATTGGCGGATGGCTCTACCATCTCTTTAAATGCTAACTCCCAAATTAAAATACTGTCGGAACGCGCGAATGAAGTGGTATTGGATATAAATGGAGAAGCGTTTTTTGATATTATCCATAATGAAAATCGAAAATTTATTGTGAACGCCGGTGATATACAGATAATAGACCGGGGGACTAAATTCAATGTGCAGGCCAATGACAGACAGTTTGTAAAAGCATCTCTGTTGGAAGGAAATATTGATGTGGTAACAGCCAACAATAAGGTCCATTCTTTGGTGCCAGGTCAACAATTTGTTTCAGATCAGCATCATGTTCGCATTGAACCCATTAGGGGGGATGCTTCTGTTTTGTCATGGATGAGAAGTGAATTTGTTTTTAGGAATACTTCACTGTCTGACATTACCGGTGAAATTGAGCAATGGTATGGTGTTACAGTAAAATTTGAAAAGAAAGAAGCAAAAGACTATACGTTTTCAGGTACCGTGGATAAGACCATTACTTTGGATAAACTAATGCAAATGTTGAGTTACTCAACATCTATACGTTATCAAATTATTGAAAATTCAGATCAGGAAACCATTGTGCTAATTAAATAAAAAAACCGGATGGTTATTCAAGTAACCATCCGGCTGTGAATTAATTAAAATCGAAACTGCGGAAACAGTTTCAAATATTTAATGTAACAACTACAAATTTATGAAAAAGAAACGAATTGTTCCATGGCAATTAGAATTTGATTGTCTTAAATTTATTAGGGTTATGAAGATTTCATTAGTGCTGCTGATTGTTTGTGGATTATCTCTCGCTGCATCAGTGGTAAGCCAGGAAAAGCAAGTGGATCTGAGCATAAAGAATGCTACTTTGCTTGATGTATTCGAGCAAATTAAAAAATCAACCGGTTATGGCTTTATATTTAAGGATGATCAAATTGATCTGTCAAAAACCTATTCCTTTGATGTGAAAGATGGTAATATTAACGAGGTGTTAATGCAACTCCTGGATAAAGATGACTATCGTTATGCCATCATCGAAAACAATGTGGTGATAACGAAAATAGAAAAAACGACTGCTGGTGCTTCATCTGAAATCCAACAGCAATTGATTACAATTACAGGTAAAGTAAGTGATAAATTTGGAGAACCTGTTCCAGGCGTAAATGTGTATGAGAAAAATAATGCTCAGCATGGCGTTATTACGGGCATTGATGGCACTTATACGTTACAGGTAGATGAACCGGATGATATCATTGTGTTTTCATTTATTGGGTTCGTTAATCAGGAAATACAGATAGCTGGTAGATCATCAATTGATATTACGTTGGTTGATGAATCTATTGGTTTGGATGAAGTGGTTGCTATTGGGTATGGTAGCGCTAAAAAAAGTGATTTAACAGGTGCCGTGGTAAAAGCAGATATAGAATCGTTTAAAGAACAACCTAATGCAAGTATAGTACAAAGTCTGCAAGGTACTGTTCCAGGTTTGAATATTAGTCAGGCCACCAAGTCTGGTGAAAATCCCTCTATCTTGATTCGGGGCCAAAATTCTTTATCAGGAAGTAACGCTCCTCTTATTGTATTAGATGGAGCTGTTTACCGAGGTAGTCTAGTGGAAATAAATCCGAATGATATTGCATCAGTTGATATTTTAAAAGATGCCAGTTCAACAGCTATTTATGGTTCACAGGCTGCTAATGGGGTGATTATTATAACCACTAAAAGAGGTAAGAAAGAGGAGAAACCTATCTTTAGTTATGCAGGTAGTTATTCCATTCAAACTTTCTCTAATATGCTGACTCCATTGGACCGGGATGGATACATTCAAAAGCAGGCAGACAGGTATTGGAGAGAAAGTCGGACAGGACCTGATTATACTACTCCAAATCCTGATTTCGATGTAAGCACAAAGATATTTCCAGATTATTATGACGGTTACCAGGATGGTGAAACGAATACGGATTGGTTAGATTTAATTTCAAAGGATGGATCTATTCAAAGCCATAATCTTAGCATGAGTGGAGCCACAGAGAAAACAAACTATTTTATTTCTACCGGATATTATGATCAGGAAGGATTTGTGATTGATGATAAGTATAAGCGTTACAGCTTAAGAATGAACTTTGAAAATAATATCACTGATTGGTTCACTCTGGGCGTTCAGTCGTTTATCACTTCAGCAGACTATTCAGGTGCTTCACCTAGTTTGCTTTGGGGATTTCTTCAGAGTCCCTTGGGAAAATCCCACGATGAGGACGGAAATCTTGAAGATTTAATTGCCGGACAACCGAATCCTTTGTTAAGTCATGTTAAAGTTAAGGATCTGGATACAAGAATGAATCTGTTCGGGAATTTCTATGCAGAAGTAAAGCTCCCGGTGGACGGTCTTAAATACCGGTTTAATTATTCCCAAAACTATCGATCGTCAAAGGAATTCCGGTTTGATGAAAGAGGTGAAAGCTGGACGGGAAGTGCTTACAAGAAAAATGGCTCTTCACTTGACTGGAGTCTGGATAACATCCTAAGTTATGAAAAGAAGTTCAATAGTATTCACGATATTAATGCAACTTTGCTCTATGGTGTGGAAGAAAGAGAAGGTGAAAAGACAGAAGCCAGTTCAGGTGTTTTTCCTAATCTGGATCTCGGATATAATTGGTTAGAAGGGGGTGATGTGGAGAAACATCGCGTTAATTCCTCAAAGTGGAGTGAATCGAGCTTATATATGATGGGACGGCTGCAGTATAAGTTTAATGACCGTTATTTGGCAACTGCAACTGTTCGTCGGGATGGTTTCTCTGGATTTGGGGAAAACACAAAGATAGGTGTTTTTCCTTCTGTCGCATTGGGATGGGTACTCAGTGAAGAAGGATTTATTAAAGACAATATCAGTTGGATCGATTTTCTGAAGTTAAGAGGTTCTTATGGTGAGTCAGGAAATAGAACTATTGGAAGATATGGTACATTAGCACAAATGTCTACTGGTAATGTTTATGTATTTGGAGATGGTGGAAGCTCTGTAATGGGGCAGACAATAAGTAATCTTTCAAATAAAGATTTAGGTTGGGAGACCACTACCGGGACAAATTTGGGGCTTGATTTTAATTTCCTAAACTCTAGAATAAGAGGTAATATTGAATATTATAACACTTCAACTACCGGGATGCTGTTTAAGATAGAACTTCCCCGTATAACCGGATATTCCGATGTTTTTACCAATATTGGGGAAGTTTCTAATCATGGTATAGAATTTACGCTGAGTACTACAAATGTGAAGATCCATAATTTTACATGGGAATCGAGCTTTAATTTTTCCAGGAATAGAAGCGAGTTGGTTAAAATCCTTGGGCAGGACCTGGATGGCGATGGTAAAGAGGATGACCAGATTGGAAGTAAATTGTTTATTGGTGAATCTTTGCATCCAATCTATGATTATACGGTAGATGGTATGTGGCAAATAGGTGATGATCTTGCACCCGGATTCTTTGAAGGAACCTATCGTATTGCAAACCTAAACGGTGACAAGGATGAGAATGGTTATGATATCATTTCTGCAGAAGATGACCGTAGTATTATTGGACATAAAGATCCAAGTTACCGTTTCAGTTTCCAAAATAATTTTAAATACAAGAACTGGTCGTTAATGGTATTTCTTAATTCTATTCAAGGAGGTAAGAATTACTACTATGGAAGTAATTCGCCTAATAATAACGGGTATTGGAGAGATGATAAATGGAATGTGGTTGAGGAGTATGACTATTGGACGCCTGAGAATACTAATGCCACTTATCCTTCATTAGATAACCAATCAAAAGTTCGCCCTAATTATTATCAGCAGCGTAACTTTGTGCGTTTAAAAGATGTTACTTTGAGTTACTCATTCGATAAGAGTATTCTTAACAAGCTGGGAGTGCGCAACTTAACGCTTTCGGTAAGTGCAAAGAATTTGTATACCTGGACAAAATGGACTGGAGTTGATCCGGAAACCGGTGCTGAAATGGCTCCCAATGCCGGCAACCCGGTTCCTAAAACATTTTCATTTGGTGCAAATTTCTCATTTTAAAATAATTCAATCATGAAATATAATAGATTCTCAATATTTATTTTGTGCCTTGTTTTTTTGCTACAGGCATGTAATGAAGATAAATGGTTAGAAGAGGTTCCTGAAGATTTTTTCAGTCCTGAAAACTCTTACTCTAAACCATCAGATATAGATGGATCGCTTGCTTATATCTATGGCAAGGTTAGAGCTACTTTTGATGGCCATTCTGGAAGAGCTGATATTGATTTAGGTACAGACCTTGCCATGGGGGGCTACTCCTACGAAACGGGAGCTTTTGGAGATTATCCGGCTAACTTAACTCCAACAACTGGGATTGTAGGTACTCGATGGTCTGAGTTTTATAAGATGATTTCTAATGCGAATGCCATTATTGGAAGGATTGATGAAATTCCTTATGATGACGAGGACAAAAAAATGTCAGATAAGGCTGAAGCTTATTTCTTTCGTGCCTGGGCTTACAGAGGATTGGCACATCTTTACGGGGGCGTTCCATTGCAATTAGAGGAACTTACTACTCCTAAGCGCGATTTTGAAAGAAATTCAAGAGCAGAAGTATATGAACAAGTGAAGACAGATCTTCTTTTCGCGGTCGAATACCTTCCGGCAATTACAGAGGTGGAGGCTGATGGGAAACTGTGCAAGGCCGCAGCTTATCATCTATTATCAGAGATTTATCTGTCGTTAAATGATTATGACAAAGCAATAGAAGCCGCATCTTGGGTGATTGATAATCCCAACTATCATTTGATGGACACCCGGTTTGGAAACAAATCCAATCAGCCGGGAGATCCATACTGGGACTTATTCCAGATGAACAACCAGAACAGGAACTCAGGTAATACAGAAGGAATATGGGTAATGCAGGTTGAATTTGATATCCCCGGTGGAGGGGGTGATAAATGGAACCACCAAAGTTCATATAAGTTTGAACGTTATTATACACCTTTGTATTGGTACATGAAAGATACGGAAGGAAAACCTGCTTTTATTGGTCCGACAACACAAAATGGAGGCCGGGGAATTGGTACAGTCAGAGGAACGACTCATTTTACTCATGAAATATGGGAAGGTGATTGGAACAACGACTTACGGAATAACGAACGAAATATGATGCGCGACTGGGTAGTAGATGAACCAGAATCGGTTGATTATGGAAAAAAGATTAGCGAGATATTAGATCAGTTAGTGGCCATTAATGGGATTGATACAATGAGATGGTATTATGCGTTCCCAACCAAGTTGACCACTATAGGTGACCATCCCGTTGAGGTGCTAGGGCCCCAACCTGAAAAAATCGAACAAGGGATAATGAACAGTAGCAGCGGAAACACTTTCCTTGATCAATACATGATGAGGCTTGGTGAGACGTATTTATTACGCGCAGAAGCCTATCTTGGTAAAGGCAATAAGTTAAAAGCAGCTGAAGATATTAACGCCATTCGTAACCGGGCACAAGCTAGTCCTGTTTCAGAAGCCGATGTTACTCTTGACTACCTTCTGGATGAAAGAATGCGTGAGCTTAACTTTGAAGAGCATCGCCGCATAACTCTTGCACGATTGGGACTTGTGGTGGAAAGAACTCAGAAGTATAATCCTTATGGAGGAAAAACCATCGAGAATCACAATAACCTATATCCTATTCCTTTTGGTGAAATAGAGAAGAATACGGAAGCGGAATTAGAACAAAACCCGGGTTATAACTAGAGGAAGAATTTAAAAAAAAAATTGAAAACCTTGGAACTCCAAATGATGGAGTTTCAAGGATTTTTACGAATTGAAAATAAGTACAATAAAACAGAAATATTAAACTTAATCAGACAATTAGATTTGTTTTTTTTATATATTTAACAGGACAGAACAGAATGGGTGTTTAACGTAGAATAATTGATTTATATTATTATGGACAAGAAAAATACTGGAATTTATTGCTTCCTTTTATTCATGTTATTATTTTCATGTAAGGAGGAGAATGGTTCGAACAACAGGATCGTGCAAAAGTTAATTTCAAAACACCGTATCATTTTTAATGAGGCTCCTGGCAGAATTCCTGTACCACATTCTGTGGATGCTCCCCTTCTTGGAAATGGATACACTGGTGTGGCGATTTCCGGTAATCCTGAGAAACAAACCTATTACATAGCCAGAAACGATTTCTGGCGCTTGAAAAATGGATATAATGAATCTTTTCCTGCTGTTTTAGGAAGAATTGAAATTGAGATACCTGAGCTAAAAGAGGCGACCTATCATGTGGAACAAAACCTATACAAGGCTAAGACTAATTCCAGTTTTACAATGGATGACCTGGAGGTAAATTATTGCACCTATGTTTCGGCAGCCGAAGATTTAATGATTATTGAATTAAGTCTAAAAGGAAAACAAAGGATTAATGGAAAAATCAACCTCTTATTACCTGGAAAGAAGGAGATCATTGACAATCCTCCATTGGATATCAAATTCCCCACAAAAGAAGATACGGCCATTGAGAAAGATGGTGTGATATGGATCTCCCGGGCCTTTGAACAGGATGTAGACATCCCTACCCAATCGGCCATTGCCGTTAACATCCTGAATGAACCCTCCAACACATTTACACTTACGCCGGAAAAAAAAGTAGTCATTGCCTGTGCTTTCTCCAGTAATTTTAAAAGCGATAATTGCGTTAAAACAGTTATTGATAATGTGGTTGCTATCAATAAGTCTGAATTAAAAGAAATTGAAAAGAAACATGAAGCATGGTGGCAGGATTTCTGGTCAAAATCATATGTAGATATTCATGATGATCTGATTGAGAAACAATATTATCTGTCGAATTATAATATGGCTTGTTTCAGTCGGGATAAAGATTTTCCCCCCTCTATTTTTGGTACATGCATCACCAAAGAGCGCCCCTACTGGAATGGTGATTATCACTTAAATTATAACCATATCGCTCCTTATTATGGTTTGTATTCTTCGAACCATATTGAGCAGGCCGATCCGTACTATGCCCCGGTATTGGCAATGACTGAACGTGGGAAGTACTACTCCTCTGAAATAACAGGCATTAAAGAGGGGATTATGTTGCCGGTAGGAATTGGCCCTTTAGGAATGGAAACGACCCGAAAGAATGATTTAATGACCAACCATCGCAAGTACACTGAAGAAGGGAATGAAGAAGCAGGTGGTTTGTTCTTTGGGCAGAAAAGTAACTCCGCTTATTGTGTGGTAAATATGGCTATGCAATTTTATCATACTTACGATTTGGAGTATGCAAAAAGGATATACGCTTTTGTAAAAGGGGTTGCTACCTTTTGGGAAAACTACCTGACTTTTGAAGAAGATCGGTATGTGATTTACAACGATGCCATTCATGAAGGGACGGTGGGTACCATGAATCCTATTCTGTCATTGGGATTGGTCAGGATGGTTATGCAAACTGCCATTGATATGAGTATGGAATTGGGAGTAGATTCTGAACGTGCAGACAATTGGCAATATGTAAAAGATCATTTATCCGATTATACCTATCAGGAACGGGATGGCAAAAAGGTTTTTCGATATACGGAGAAAGGAACCGATTGGTGGGGCGACAATACCCTGGGCATTCAGCATATTTATCCATCCGGACAAATCGGTTTAAATAGTGATCCTGAATTGCTTCGGGTGGCTCATAATACGATTGATGTTATGCAACGTTGGATTGATTTTAATGGCTCCAATAGTTTCTTCCCGGCTGCGGTGCGTGTAGGTTACGATGCAGATACAATATTATCAAAGATGCATGCGTATATCGATCATACCTATCCCAATGGATTCCAATTGGGGAATCCGCACGGTATTGAAAACTTCAGTACGGTTCCTAATACCATCAACGAAATGCTTTGCATGGGACACCAGGGTGTTCTTAGAGTGTTTCCGTTATGGCCTGAAAGTAAAGATGCCAGCTTTCATAGTCTGAGAACTTACGGGGCTTTTCTGGTGTCCAGTGAGCTGAAAGACGGACAGGTCTCCTATGTGAATATTTTTAGTGAAAAAGGAAAGACCTGTATTCTGGATAATCCATGGCCTGGACAGGAATTAGTTATTCAGAGCAATTTTAAGAAGAAGCAAGAAATTAAAAGTGGAGGCCGTCGCATAATAATCAATACTAAAGCCGGAGAGAAACTGATAATAAGCCCTGTTCAGGAATAGGAATAATTAATTATAGCTATTAATTTTTCAAAATATAAAATGAGTATTTTCAAAATATTAAAGAGGGTTTCTGCCCTACTGGCAATAGGACTAATGGCTTCTTGTGCGCCGAATAAATCGAAGCAACCGGTCGATTACATCAAACCGATTATTGGTACATCTACATCTACAGAAGCCGGTAAAAGCGGACATGGATTAGGGAAGACCTTTCCTGGAGCAGCTACTCCGTTTGGTTTGGTACAGTTAAGCCCTGATACCCGCACCGGGGGTGACAATGGCCCCGGTTATTCCTGGCACCATAAAACCATAGAGGGATTCAGTTTTACACATATGAGCGGTATAGGCTGGTATGGCGACCTGGGGAATTTCCTTGTGATGCCCACGGTTGGGGAGTTGCACACAGTCAAAGGAAAAGATGAGAATCCAGAAGCTGGTTACAGATCAAGGTATTCACACGATACGGAAGTGGCGAAAGCCGGCTATTATGCGGTTACACTGGATGATTATAATATCAGGGCCGAACTTTCTGCGGCGCCACGTGCCGGAATAATCCGCTTTACTTTTCCCGGGGCAGAAAAGGCCAGAGTACAGATCGACCTATCCCGACGCGTGGGAGGGACTTCCACAGAGCAGTATGTGAAAGTTGTGGATGATCATACCATTCAGGGGTGGATGAAGTGCCCTCCCGAAGGAGGCGGCTGGGGTAATGGTGCAGGGAAAGCCGACTACATTGTTTATTTCTGTTGCCAGTTTAGCAAACCTTTAAAAAATACTGGGATATGGATGGTTGACATCCCGGATAACTGGCCAAGAAAACGCCAGGATGTAACCAGTGATAAATACCAGGAACTGGTCGCCAAAGCTGTGGTGAAAAAAGGAGTGAAAGAGATGCAGGGAGAGCATATTGGCTTTTTTACAGAATTTGCTTCCAAACAGGGGGAAGAGGTGTTAGTGAAATCAGGTATTTCCTTTGTAAGTATCGAAGGGGCGAGGGAAAACCTGGAACATGACATTCCCCACTGGAACTTCGATCAGGTAAAGGATGAGGCACGCAGCTTATGGGCTAAGGCTATCTCAGGTATTGAAATAGAGGGGACTACCGACCGGGAGAAAACTATTTTCTACACTGCCCTTTATCATAGTATGATTGATCCGCGTAGTTCTTCGGATTTGAATGGTAACTATGTTGGTGCCGATGGTAAAATCCATAAAACAGATGATTTTACTTATCGTACGGTATTCAGTGGTTGGGATGTTTTTCGCAGTCAGTTTCCTCTGCAAACCCTGATTAATCCGCAGATGGTTAATGATGAGATTAACTCTCTTATTCAGATGGCTGAACTCAGTGGTAAAGGTTATTTCCCCAGATGGGAAATCCTGAATGCCTATTCCGGATGTATGATAGGAAATCCTGCCGTTTTGGTAGTGGTGGACGCCTATGAAAAAGGAATCCGCAACTTCGATATTAAAAAGGCTTATGAATTCAGCAAAAATAGTGTCGATGAATTTGGAAATGGTGAATTGGGCTATGTGCCGGGTTATATATCTCATACACTTGAATATGCATATTTTGACTGGTGTATGGGGCGACTGGCCGAATCCTTGGGAAAAGAGGATATAGCCGGGGAATATTATCAAAAAAGCAAAGCTTATAAAAATATTTGGGATAAAGAGGTTAAATGGTTCAGGGCTAAAAATCAGGATGGAACATGGACGGAATGGAAGGGTAAAGCTGTTCATGGACAGGGCTGCGTGGAAAGTAATCCGTTTCAGCAGGGATGGTTTGTGCCTCATGATGTAAAGGGTTTGAAGGAGCTGATGGGTGAGGAGTTCTTTTTACAGGAATTGAAAGCCTTTTTGGATAATGCTCCGGATGATTTTTTATGGAATGATTATTACAATCATCCCAATGAGCCGGTGCATCAGGTACCGTTTATGTTTAATTATACCGATTCACCATGGCTTACACAGAAGTGGACACGTGCAATTTGTGATAAGGCTTATGGAACAGATGTGCTTGGGTTGTGTGGCAATGAAGATGTAGGGCAGATGTCGGCATGGTATGTATTGGCTGCCATGGGAATCCATCCTGTTTGTCCCGGTGATAATAAATATCAACTCACAAGTCCTGTCTTTAATAAGATTACCATTAAACTTGATAAGAACTATTACCCGGGAGAGCATTTCACCATTGTTGCCAATAACAATTCACAGGAGAATATTTATATCCAATCAGCCAAACTGAACGGCAAACCACTGCACCGAACGTGGATAAGCCATCATGAGATTGTAAATGGAGGAGTGCTGGAGTTTGAAATGGGGTCTGAACCAAACAGAAAATGGTAAATAGTAAGCATGAAGACAACTTGTATTTTTATAGCGACCATTGTAAGCTTTATTAGCTTATCATGTTCACAAAACGATTCTTCCAATAGTTACATTGATGATTACAATGTAGTCTGGAATATGCAAAGCAAAAACTCCAGCGAATCAATGCCACTGGTAGGCGGCGATATGGGTTGTAATGTGTGGGTGGAAAATGGAGATGTGCTGTTTTATATGCAACGCAGTGGTTCTCTCAGTGAAAACGACGAGTACCTGAAACTGGGCCGTGTGCGCTTACGGCTTCAACCCAATCCATTTACCAATGCAACTTCGTTTGTTCAGGAACTTAAACTGAAAGATGGATATGTGCAGATAACCGGTAATACTGCAATTGAAGGAAAAAATACCCAAGCTCAAATACGGCTTTGGGTAGATGTCCATAGTTCTGTTATTCATGCAGATGTTGAATCAGATATTCCTGTTGAAGTAACGGCCTCCTATGAAAGCTGGCGTACGGAAGACAAAGAGCGTAAACCGGGAGGGTACGGCGAACGTTGGGGCATTTTTAATCTTGAGGGATACCCGGGAACAGTAATAAGCCATAAGGATGAAATCGCATTTGACAGGAAAGGAGTTCTTTTTTATCATCGAAATCCGAAAGATAAGTTAATCCCTGAAGTATTAATTAAGCAGCAGGAACTGGACGAATATAAAAACGAAATTACGGACGATATTCGGAACCGGACTTTTGGAGGATATCTTGAAGGGGAGGGATTCATACCAGCCGGAACCGAAGAGGGGCAATATGCTTTAACGCCTTTCAAGGCATGGAAGTTGAAGAGTGAGAAACCGGCGAAGAAACATCAACTAATCGTTGCTACGCACATTGACCAGTGTGAGAATCTTGAAGAATGGAAGAATGATCTTGAACAGCTTGCTGATAAAAGCTTAGGCAACCACAAGAAAGCTCTTAAGGCGACTGTGGCTTGGTGGAAGGAATTTTGGAATCGCAGCTGGATTAAGATCATGCCTGACAATACTGATCCCACTAATAAAGTATGGCAGGCAGGAAGGAACTATCAGCTATTCCGTTACCAGTTAGGGGGAAATGTTTCGGGTGAATATCCAACAAAATTCAACGGTGGAAATTTGACCTTTGATCCTTCACTGGTTGATGAAAAACGTGACTACGATCCTGACTGGCGAGCCTGGGGGGGAGCCATATTTACAGCTCAGAACCAACGCCTGCTTTACTGGCCTTTACTAAAGACCGGAGATTTTGATGTGATGAAGCCTCAATTTGAGCTTTATAGAAAAGGATTGGGAGGAGCAGAAGCACGGGTAAAAAAGAACTTTGGTCACCAGGGAGCGATCTTCAGCGAATATATGAATGTTCCGGGAGTAGCCTTTGGTGCCGGTTATGGCTGGCAAGGAATTAGTCATAGGAAAAGAGGAGAGGAAATTCCGTTCGGAGATCCCCGTGCTAATGCTCTTCGCGGATATAATGACCTGGTGGAAAAAGGGGTGATGGCCAACTCCGCAGTGTCGTATCATTGGGAGTCACAGGTTGAGCATGCATACATGATATTAGAGTATCACCGTTATTCGGGAGCTGACATTTCTGCTTATATCCCTTTTATTAAATCAGCTCTGGTATTTTTTGATGAGCACTATCAAAAACGCGAGCAAATAAGAAACGGAAAATCACTGGATAAAAATGGTAAACTGGTGATTTACCCCTCCACATCCTGCGAATCATATCGGGGTGCCAAAAATCCAAGTGATCTTGTTTCAGGGTTGTACGCTTGTATTACCTCTATTTTACAGTTTGATGGCGATTACTTTACTCAGGATGAAAAAGAGTATTTCAGCGCTTATCTAAATAGGATTCCGGCATATTCTTATGAAGAGATTGAGGGAGAGGAAGTTTTAAAACCTGCTGAATCCTGGGAGAGATACCAGAATGTGGAATGTCCGCAATTTTACCCCTTGTTTCCTTTTGATCGTTTTTACCTGGGAAAAGATGATATGACGGTTTTTCAAAATACCTGGAAGCATGGGAAGTTCCCAAAGGATATGGTAATAAGCTGGCATCAGGATGGTATCTTTTTTGCCAGAATGGGATTGACAGATAAAGCTGCGGATTATAATGTAAAAAAATTGCAGGATTCTAAACGTCGGTTTCCAACTTTTTGGGGACCGGGCCACGACTGGGTACCGGATCATAACTGGGGTGGTTCGGGAATGATAGGCCTTCAGGAGATGCTGATGCAATGTTTCGATAATAAGATTCTCCTGTTTCCCGCATGGCCAAAGGAGTGGGATGTAGATTTTAAACTTCATGCACCTCAGAATACAACTGTAGAAGGGATGTTGAGAGATGGAAAACTCATTGAATTAAAGGTGTTTCCTGAAAGTAGGAAATCTGATATACACATTATGAATGATAATATTACAGGGAGATAATGAATTATTATAAAACGATATTGTTGGCTGCTTTAATCTTGCTGCCATTTTTTCAGGCTTGTAAAGTTTTAAAAGAAACAGAAGCAATACAAACAACAGCATGCCTAAAGGCAATTTTTGTAAACCCAGTTGGCGATGACCTGGCGGATGGCAAAACACCCGAAACGGCGCTTAAAACATTAGCAGGTGCAAGAGATTTTATTCGCAGGCAGGGGCTAAATAAAAATATGAAGTCAGACCTCTATGTCTATCTGGCTACCGGGCGTTATGAGCTAAAGGAAACTGTGAAGTTTAAACCTGAAGATTCGGGATCCAATGGCTATAGTATTATTTACAGAAATCTTTCTGATGAAAAGCCGGTGATTTGCGGAGGTCGCAAAGTTGAGGATTGGACGAAGGTTCCCGGGCAAGATTATTATGTTGCTGATGTTTCAGAGAGTAAGGGGTATGCCGGTTATTTTAAGCAGCTTTATGTAAATGGAGTTCGTGCACAACTGGCAATGT
Source organism: Marinilabiliaceae bacterium (assembly GCA_016342595.1). Classification (GTDB taxonomy): domain Bacteria; phylum Bacteroidota; class Bacteroidia; order Bacteroidales; family Marinilabiliaceae; genus JAEINY01. The sequence goes on along the minus strand of JAEINY010000041.1, from coordinate 5,686 downwards.
CAAATAGGACATATCGCGCATTGGGAGCACCGGAATCAGGCGATATTCAAAAGGGTAAAATACGTTCAGACATCAGTAAGCATCCAACAAGACATTGGTGGAATGATCCCGAAACAGAAGAAAAATTTGATGGTATAGAATTTAGTAAAGATGATCTGAAAAAATCATATTCTAATATAAAGGATATTGATATCTATGCCCTTCTGGTGTTTAAGCAACTGCAAATTTCTGTTGAACAGATTATTGAAACCGATAGCAGCTATATTTTCCAATGGAAAAATCCCGAATTTCAATGGTGGACCACATGGGGGGATGCCTCAGGGGCCATGGATCATTTTATTGTGAATGCTATTGAAGAGCTTGATGAACCAGGTGAGTGGTGCCTGAATACAGCTGAAAACAAAGTGTATTATTATCCGCAGTCATGGGAAGATATGGCTATGGTCGAGGCTTATGTACCGGTAGTGGAAGGTCTTATCGAATTAGATGGGAAACCGGATGAAAGAATTAAAAATATTCAGTTTGATGGCCTCGTTTTTCAATATGGAAATTGGACCTATCCGGAAAAGCACATGCTGGGAAGGTCTCAGGCGGAAATTACGGGCGAATATGACAGTGAGATGCCAGGTCAAATTGTTTTGAATTATACGGACGATATACAGATTAAAAATTCAATTTTTCGTCACATGGGATCTTGCGGTATTCAGCCTTATGAAGGCACAATTCGCACGAGGATAGAGGGTAATCTTTTTTATGATTTGAGCGCTGCTGGTGTCAGTACAGGAAAATGGTATTTAGATAAACTCAAATGTCCGGCAAATACGATTTGTACCAATACCCTCATTCGTAACAATGTAATACGAAACATTGGGCGCGACTATTTCCAGGCAAGTGCCATTAATACATTTGCGGCGTATGATGTTACGATCGAGAACAATGATATTTCAGATATTGCTTATGCAGGTATTCATGCACGCATTGGTGATAAACCGACCCATCATCATAAAATCGGTCGGTTAACTTATCGCAGAAACCTTCTGTCACGCTCTTCTGCCATGCATAAATGGGGCATTCGCGATGGTGGGACTCTTTATACCCATGGTTATTATCCTAATTGTTTAGTTGAGGAGAATTGTGTGGTCTATTCGAGTTGTAATGTGATGGATGTTTTTTATGCCGATAACTGGAGCAATGATTCGCGCTGGCAAAATAATGTGAGCAAAGACTCACATGCTGAACATGTTTGCCGGGCCTGGATGTCAAGCTCTAAGAGAGTAACGTTTGATACTCATTATGGAGATGCTCCATGTCCGGGTGCTGGAGGTGCAAAGCTTATCAATTACAATTACATTGAAAATGGAGAGTGGCCTGAGCATGCACTTGAAATAATGGAAAATGCAGGACTTGAAGACGATTATAAAAAATTGGGAAAGGGTGTATATGGCCATGAAAGTCTGCTTACAAATAAGCCGGTAAAATGTTCTTCTGAAGAAGAGGAAAACCTTGGCCTATATGGAAATGACAATGATTGGGGTACTTATTGGCATACTTCAGCCGATTCTAATGGAAAAGCATGGTATTTAGTAGATATGGGAGCCAAATATGTTATTGAAAAGTTGGTGATTATACCTGTTAAAAACCGCTTTGAAGCGGAGTCACGTTCAAATTATGAGGTACAAGCTTCTAATGACGCGGAATTCGGAAATTACACTGTGCTTGCTACAAAAAATGAGGTGGTTTCTTATTACAAGACAGATACCAAATGCAGTAATATGTGGGAAGTCTTCCTGAACCACAAAAAGGATTACCGCTACCTGAGAATTGTGGCCAAAAACGAAAAAGGTTCGTTTAGTATGGCAGAATTTGAGGCGTTTGGTTATGAGATGAAGCATTTATAAAGAATTAGTAGGAATTAAGAAAAAAATGATGGGTATTTTTTTTAAGACAACAGTTATTGGGTGCATTTTTTTATTCTTTACTATATCCACATCAGCCAGAATGGAGAGTAGTCTAAAGAACGAAGACAGGGACTCTATTTTAGACAAGTATAAGCAGTATAATGTCCTGTGGGATTCGCCGGGTAAGGATGCCTTGGGATCAGTGCCCATTGGCAATGGACAGATTGGTTCAAATGTATGGGTAGAGGAAAATGGAGAGTTGTTAATTTTGATTAGTCATACCGACTCATGGGATGAAGCAGGGCGTTTACTTAAACTCGGAATTGTACGAGTGAAGTTCTCGCCGGAAGCTTACCGTAATAGTAGGGTCTTTAAGCAAGAGTTGGATATTGTTAATGGCCAAATCCTGATTCGTTTTGGTAATGACGAGAATTTTACGGATTTAAAAGTTTGGATTGATGCAAATAATCCGGTGGTTCATGTGGATGCGCAAAGTAGTGAAGCAACTACATGTGAAGTTAAACTGGACTTGTGGAGAACAAAGGAACGTAAGGGCTCAGGTGAAGATCTTACCCCGTTTTCGGAAATCGGGACATTTAAATATTTCGACCCAATCCTTTTTGCAGATGAAATTGTTTCGGAGTCTCAGGAAAAAAAAGGATTGATTTGGTATCATCGCAATACGGAATCAATTTACCCCGCTACGCTAAAGGGACAGGAACTTGATGTATATCTCAAAATGAGCAAAGATCCGCTTTTAAACAGAACTTTTGGCGGACTCATTTCAGGTAAAAATCTGGAGAGAAAAGGTGCTATGCTTTACTCGTCTTCTGCGCAAAGAAAACACCAAATTTCAATTACATGTCTCTCAAAGATTACTCAAACAAAAGAGAGATGGGTAAGTGAAATTACGGCCTTAGATAAAATAATACGGGCTAAGGATTTAAATATTGCTTATGAGCAGCACTGTGCATGGTGGAATTCATTTTGGAAGCGTAGTTCAATCTTCATCACAGGTGACGATGAGGCTGACGCTGTGACAGCCGGTTATATTCATCAGCGCTACCAAATCGCTGCTTCAGGACGTGGCACAATGCCCGTTAAATTCAATGGTGGGATTTTTACCGTTGGACAGTCGGATGGTTCGTACGACCATGACTACCGAAAGTGGGGCAGCGCCTATTGGTTCCAGAATAATCGGCATCTTTATTGGCCAATGCTTGCCAGTGGTGACAATGATCTGATCATGCCGTTTTTCCAAATGTATAACGATGCCCTGAGCCTGGCAAAATTCAGAACAAAATCATATTATGGTCATGGAGGTGCCTTCTTCCCGGAAACGCTCTATTTTTATGGAACCTATAGCAACACCTGTTTTTACTATCAGCAGGATAAACCTGCCGAAGGAACTCAAATCAGGAGCACTTCTTTCCCAAATCCCAATAACCCATACATGAAAAATTATTGGGACAATGGAATTGAACTCAGCGCGATGTTGCTTGATTATTTTGATTACACAGAAGATAAAGGTTTTGCCAAAGATTACCTTATTCCAATCGCATCTGAAATCATGGTTTTCTTTGATCAACATTGGGAAAGAGAGAATGGTAAAATTCAGTATTTCCCAACACATGCGGTTGAAACTTATTGGGGAGCGCGCAATCCGAGTACAATTATCGCCGGTCTCCGTTATGTTCTTCCCCGTTTACTTGGCTTGCCTAAGTCATTGACAACTCCTGAAATGCGTGATCAGTGGACAAAAACCTTAACTGAACTTATTGAAGTCCCTATAGAAACGATTGATGGAGTAAGGCGTATATCTCCGGCACAGGAATATGGAAAGGCATCAAATCAGGAAAACCCGAGTCTTTATCCTGTATTTCCATATGCTTTATATGGTGTAGGGCGACCAAACCTTGACTTGGCGCAAAACACATATCGAACACGTAGGATAAAAGAAAACACTTGCTGGTACCAGGATGCTATTCATGCAGCAAATGTTGGTTTTGCTGAGGATGCGCAAGAGGATGTTATTGCTCACTTCACCAACGGAGATAAGAGGATGCGTTATCCATATTTTTGGGAGGCTGTAAACGATTGGGTTCCTGATTATGACAATGGCGGTTCTGCGTCAACGGCATTACAACAGATGTTGCTTAAGCCTGTAAATGAAAAGATTATTCTTTTTCCTGCCTGGCCAAAAGAATGGAATGTTAAGTTTAAACTTCATGCACCTAAAAATACAACTGTAGAGGGTACATTGAAAGATGGCAACCTCATAGAATTAAAGGTGTTACCTGAAAGCAGACGTAAGGATGTAATTGTCTGGGATAAGGAATTTCGGTAGTGGATTGAGTGAAGGATTTTAAATTTTTTCAGAGTAGACCAGAACAGAATAGTATCTTTATCGTAGTGATTAAATTGGATAATAGAATATGAAAACTAATGCAAAGATTCTAACAATGAATAAAATACTCCTAATTCTAACCTTAGGATTGCTTTATAGTGCCTGCTCCAACCCTGCCCGTAAGCCGAATGAGACCTACTGCAACCCATTAGATTTAAACTATCGTTTCAGGCCTGAAAAAGATCAGGTATCCTACCGCGAAGCCGCTGATCCCTCGGCTGTTCTGTTTAAAGGTAAGTACTACCTCTTTGCATCTAAATCGGGTGGGTACTGGAGTTCGGAAAATATGGCCAGTTGGAAATTTATCCCAAGTACGGGATTACCCACTGAGGATTATGCACCTGCTGTAATTGCCATTGGTGATACACTTTATTTTGCAGCTTCCGCTACTTCCAAACGCCCCTTGTTTAAAACAGCGAATCCTGATTCTGGAATTTGGAAAATGGCAAATCCTGAGTTTCCATTTCCTATTTGGGACCCTGCCTTTTATCAGGATGATGATGGTCGATTGTTCTTGTATTGGGGATGCTCACCTCAAGATCCATTATATGGCATCGAACTTGATCTTACCAATCAACTCAATCCTATTGGCGAACCTCAGGTGATGTTGGCCAGCAATACGCAAGATCATGGTTGGGAGTGTCCTGGCGAAAATAATGAGCGTGAATCATCTCCTTGGCTTGAAGGTGCCTGGATGAACAAATATCAGGGTAGATATTATTTACAATATGCTGTTCCCGGTACAGAAGTGCGTACTTATGCCGATGGTTATTATGTAGGCGATCATCCCTTAGGACCGTTTAAATATTCTCCTTACAGTCCTTTTAGCAGGCGTACAGGTGGCTTTGCCACGGGTATTGGTCATAGTTGTACATTTCAGGATAAATATGCTAACTATTGGCATGCCACCACAATGGTCATTAGCGTAAAACATATGTTTGAGCGTCGCTTATGTATGTTTCCTGCTGGTTTTGATGAGGATGGTGTATTGTATACAGAGACGGCTTTTGGCGACTATCCACATTACATACCGGACGGTCAAAGAGAATTAGGTAAATATTCTGATTTTGCAGGATGGATGTTATTATCGTACAACAAGCCGGTTCAGGTTTCTTCTTATCAGAAAGGTTCAGATCCGCAAAATTCAGTTGATGAAAATGTAAGGACGTATTGGGCTGCCAAAAGTGACAGAAACGAATGGTTGGAGATCGATCTTGAGAAGGAGAGTCGCATTAATGCCGTTCAAATAAACTTTGCGGAGCATCATGCTAAAATTTTCGGCAGAGAGAGTGATGTTGTATATCAATTGACCATCTCCCATTTTTAAACCTCATTCGAAAGCAAAGCTTAGTTGTTGCTGGCATAGGGGAAATTCAGGCTC
>JAEINY010000040.1 GCA_016342595.1 Marinilabiliaceae bacterium | reverse complement strand
ATTACGACGGGAACAAATCTCAAAATCAAAACTGAAGTGGTTCGACAAAAGGCCACCAAACAATACGCTAAATGGACGAAGCAGGAGGAGGCTGAATTAACGCAACTGTTTCTATCGGGTAAATCCATTCAAACCATTGCGCGTTTAATGGGCCGCACTCAAACTGCAGTAAAGAGCCGGGTTGAAAAGCTGGATCTATGGGATCGATTTTATTAATTAGGCTCTGCCGGTTCAATAGTTTGCGCACTACAAACTATTGATGACTAGTTAATAATGCTAATAACTTTAGATTTTAGGAAGGTGCTATATGCATGATTTCTATTAAATTGAAATCAAAAGGTTTGCAGATATCCTTATCTACACCCAACTCAGAATCATGAGTAAATGTGATCTTTTTTGTAATGAACCTTACCAAGCTACTGCAAAAAGCCAGCAACTTGAAAGGTTTTTTTGTGCTAATTATTAAAATGGACCAAAATTGAATTCAAAATGATTTGTATGTATTAAATATATTCATGCAGTACTTAATTTACCTTTACAGGTGGAGCCCATACTTTTAAATCAATTCCTTCAAGTTTTATTTTATTATCTTCAATATTAATCACTACCCCTGAGTGAATTTTTTGCATCATGCAATTTTGGGGCAGAAAACGAACTGTTTCACCTACTTTCACTTGCTTACCTGTATAAGTCCCTTCAAAACCAATAACCATGCATAATCCAACATCCACGCTCTTTTTTTTAAATGAAGGGCCTACAACATGCACTGTTATCAAGGTTCCATTTTTTGCTAAAACTCGTGCATAATGCACAACAGGGCAGCCTAGTGGTCTATATTCTATAATATTACCAGTTTTAACGAAAATATCAGACATTGGTAATAATACCTCTTTACACGAATGTTCATTGGGTAGAGGAAGCAGCACAATATCTGCTTCATAACTATCAAGCAAACCAGATATACATGCCGAACAATCTTCTGTTTTGCTTTGTGTTTTAACTAATTGTTTCAAACATTTTTTATTATCCGTATACTGGTATTGGTTTAACAGAGGGCAATTTTCTATATCAGTATTATTTTTAATAATATGAGTAGCAAAAGCCTTACATGAATTAAAGCCACAACTTCCACAATTATAGTTTGGAAGCAATTTTTCTATCTTATTTTGCAAATCCATCTTATTCGCCAATATATGTTTGTATTCCATTCATTTCACGTAGCAATCCTCTATGGTGTTCTGCACCAATTTTCTTTTCTCCGGCACAAAGTGTACAAACTGAAAAAGGAGCATTGTGTCTTAATTGCTCATCCTTGGTCATTTCTTTTGTGTTTTGAATAATATTTAAAGCAAGTTCTGCTGCCCCCTGTCCGTTTAATCCATTTGCATCTATAATTTTACATTCTGGATTTGATTCAAGTATTCTTTCTCTAAATATTTCTCTTTCTGCTTGCGATACCATATCACCTTTAGTAGTAACAACAACATCAGCACAGCTTAAAAATGGTCCCAGTTTAGCAGGATTATTAGGTCCGCATGTTACGTCAATTACACAAACTCCTAAACTGTTTGATGTAAAAGGAGCACAACGGTGACATAAACCAGCAGTTTCCAGTATCAAATATTCAGATTGGTTTTCTTCTGCAAATTTTAATATTGCATCGGTATTGTAAATAGAAAAATGGTCAGGACACATGTCTTTTGACAGACCTATTTTTACAGGGACATTTAATTTACTGAAACGTTTGGCATCTTCGGTATACAGACAATCAATTTTAACAACTGACGGTTGAATATTCTTTTCTTTCAGTGCAATAATAGTATGAATAAGAATAGCAGTTTTTCCTGAACCTGGAGTACCCGCAACAATAATAAACTTCATAGGATAATAATATTAATTGAATTGGTTTTAAATGAAAGTAGGTTCTGAATTGGAAAATTCGAAATCAAGTTTTTCTAATTGTTTTCCATTTCTAACATCATCTCTTAAAGCCAGTACTGTTTTGTCAATCTCATTAAGTTGTTTCGATATGGATTTTTCCAGGTATGTACCTGTTATTATGCCCTGCATGCCGCCGTTTTGCATGATTATCCTTTTATGACACGAAAGAGCCAATACAGGATCGTGAGTCACAACCAGTATGATTTTACCTGTATCTGACAACATTTCGAGAGCTTCATTCTTTTTTATTCCAGCATTCTCAATTTCATCAATTAATACAATTGGTGATTTACTTATTACAGCAACATCGGCAACCATAAGAGCCCGTGTTTGTCCTCCACTTAATGCTGTCAGGTTATCGTTTTGTTTCACCGGTTCACCAGTAAGGCTATTTGTCAGTTTAAGAATAGATGAAATGTCTACATTTTTTTTGCCGCGGCATTTGGCATGTAATAGAAGAAAATCGGAAACGCACATATCGGCAAAAAAGTTCATGTTTTGCGATAATTGTGCAACCATTTTTCTACGGGGATCGATTCGAAAATTATATTCTGGTACTCTACCATTAATAAGTATTTGTCGTTTTGTGGTTGTATCTTTTTGAGCCAACTGTTCAATATCTGATATCAATTGGCTTTTCCCACTTCCTGTTGGGCCAACAATTCCATAAATTTCACCTTGATAGATTTCAATATTTCTTATCGTTTCAGCCGTACCATCTTTATTTATCCCGCCAATAAGGGTGATGCTTTTTATTTCCATTTTTATTGTTTTTTATTTTCAAAAACAAAGATTCTGAAAAATTAAAGCGTTATAAAACAGCTTAAAAACGTAATTGCCATACGTTTTTTAACTATATCCATTCAGCCTCATACATCTTTGCCTGAAGACGATTACTTTTTAATTTTGCGTAAAAAAGATGAAAATGAACAATGCAACATTAAAAAAGCTACCTAAGGAGTATCAGGAGTCAGGCTTGAATGCACATGACTTTTGCACCAATCAAGACATTGCCCCATCAACCTTTTATTACTGGAAAAAGAAGAATAGCTAGTACTACATTTAGAGCATAAAAGACTGGTGATTTACCTTAAAAGGCAAGAAAGTAGTGCTTTTGCAGGCACTGCTTTTAACCTTTGCAATATCTTGGCAGGCCTAAGGCTTACTTTGATTGTCCTTCCGCATCCTCGAAATACCCTGTCTGTGTTTTCGCCAGCCCTGCCGGAAAAAATGTTCAAGCTGTTGAACTATTAATATCCCCTTTTAAAAATATTGCCGATCAGGGCGATTTTAACACCTTTCGGTTGCTTTTGGGGGCCATCCTGTTTCCGTGACCAGTCATCCTGCCGGGAAAAATATTCATGCTGGTAATCAACAATGCCATCCTGTAAAAAAAAAAAGCAATGGAGATTATTTTTAGCCTATCCCGGTTTAGTTCAAAGCCGTGCTGGCTCTCTTTCACCAGTCCTGGCAGGGCAAAGAGCCCGGTTTTCAGGAATTATTAGTTGCTTAGAGTGCAACTCTTACCTGCCTACTATTTGAATTGAAAAGCAAAAAGAGGTCACTATTTGGAGTGACCTCTTTTATTATATCTAAAGATACAAAATCAATCCTGATAGCTATCGGGATTAATGTTTAATTTAAATCTTTACTTCACTATCACCTTCTGTGCTACTCCTTCGAATAATACAATCACCATCTGTTTATTCTGTAAATGGATACGATTTTCACCTCTGTGGGCATTGACAGCCTTCAGCAATTGACCGGTTATACTATACACTTGTAATGAACCATCCACCTCGGTATTAACAACAATACCATTGACATCGGAATACACAGAGAACTGTTTGGTCTTTTCCGGAACCTCATCCAGGCTTGTTGGCGGATTAAATGAATCGAACTCGTAAGCACCAATATCTGAAAAATCACCTTTAGGTCGTAAATTACCATCCAGATCATCGGCCAAATAGTCATCGCCATAATCAATACAAGCCGAATTTTCTGTGATGTGCCAATCAGCGGTCAAGGCATCCGCCACCCCATAGCCTGCTGCCGATGCGGGAGCAAAAAAGGCAGGTGCATCAAAAGCTGCATCATTAGCTGTTTCCAATAGAATATTATCACCTAATAAAGCCGTTCCCCAATCTGCAGCTACTTCATCATAATCTTGAATAGCAGAAAAAATAACCGTAGAGGCCTGTTGATTGTTTCTAATTTGGGCAATAGCACTGCTCGTACCATTATACACATTCCCCCATAACAGGGTGTTTTTAAGGGTCGCTGTTATGGTATGATTAGCTGCACCTTGCATAAAGATACCACCACCACCATAAGTGACTGTAGATTGATTATTCACAATGGTTGAGTTGGTGATATTTAAAACCATTCCAATATTCATGTACATTCCACCACCAGTTTTACCTGTGTTATTGGCAATTACACTGTTATTAATATTCAGTGTCCATCCAGTACCTGTCTGCTTGGTAGGTGCAGTAGCTAAAATACCTCCACCCACAACATTTGATTTATTATTACGGATAATCGTTTTTGAGATGGTATAATTACCATGGTACTGACCTGACCAACGTGGATCAATCAAAATAGCCCCTCCACGTGAAATACTGGTACAATTTGTAATGGTACATCCTTCAATCAACACTTCATTGGCCTCCACATCCACTTTCTCAGGTATAATGGCGATGGCACCAGCTGTAAAATTATTGGATGAATACGTAGCATTTGCGCTGTTGACTACGTTATTATTATTGATGTAACAATCGCGAATAACGCCTTCAGTAATTAATATACCAGCTCCCATAGCAATGAGTGTACCACTTCCTTCAATACCATCAATGGTATTGTTTGCAATATTACAATTAGAGATAAGAGCCATTTTAGAGCCCTCTTTAACAAATACTCCAGCTCCACCAATGGAGGACGTATTGGCAGTTGTCACCTCTATGGTATTATTCAATAAATCACAACTACTCAAGGTGACAGGCACAAATCCACTACCTGCCCTCATATAAACAGCTGCACCAGATCCATTTTCTACCGTACAATTTTTTACCACCGAATTATTCAGCGTACAATTACCGGAAAGCGTCACACCCCGGGCGCCGTTCTTACCATCAAAAGTAAAACCGTCCCACAAAGTGGCATCATCCAGATCTACACTTACCAACAGTCTGAATGTTTCAGTCGCCGCTTCATCGTACGTTACAACTGTTAAAGCCGCATTAGTACTACGGGCATTAAGGGTCGTTTCAGTACCCGCAAAACCACCATATACATTAACACCCGATACCATACTAAGCTGTGTGGCTTCTGTTGATATCACATAGGTACCTTGACTCACCCACACTTCATCACCAACGGTAGCCACTGCCAGCGCACCCTGAATGGTTTGAAAAGCTTTGGCCCATGATGAACCATCTGAATTATCACCTGATGCCGCTACTCGTAGTACAGCTGCATTGGCTGATAGAACCACGAAAGAAATTAATACTAAAGATAAAAGTTTTTTCATACTACTAATTTTACACAGTTAATTTGAATTGACTATACTATTTTAATTATGGTTGGCAGCATTCTTACCAACCGGGATTTTGTTCTAACGCATTACTTTTTAGGAGTTCGGAGGCCGGAATTGGGTACCAATACATATTATCAGTAAAGACCCTGTTCTGAACCACCTGCTCTGTATCATAAACCAGGTTACCATCATCGTCTTTCGTGATAGTTACCCCTCGGATTTTCAATAGATCTTCACGTTGTTGAGGATCATCATAAAGTCTCCAGCGTCGAACATCAAAAAAACGATGCTCTTCGAAAGCCAGCTCTATTCGTCGTTCATTACGAATCACCACACGCATTTCTTCTTGCGATAAGCCTGCCTGCACATCCGAAGGCCTAAAACCAGCTCTTCGGCGCAATTGCTTCAAAGCAGCATACACTTCGGCATCAGGCCCGAATGCTTCATTTCTGGCTTCGGCATAATTCAAATACAACTCAGCAAATCGAATTAAGATCCAGGTGCGGGTTACATTCACAGAACGACCTTCCCACACTGCATAAGGCATAATAAACTTCTGCAAATAATAACCCGTTTTTGTGGCATTGGGATATGCCTCCGGTCCATCTATCCCCCCCTGAAAGGTTTCCAGTTTTCCACTCTTATCATTCACTGAGAAATTAACCCCATTAGCCAAAACCGTCATGGCCAAACGGGGATCACGATTACGAAAGGGATCATTGGGATTATAACGCGAAGAAGGATCAGTAATTGGTTTACCATTCTTCATTGGAAAACACTCCACCAGATTTTGAGTGGGATTGGTTAATCCTTTGGCCCCGTATGAAATGGGTGCATTTTGTCGCTCTAGGGTCGAATTATTATTGTAACGGGTAGAGAAAACAATTTCATTGTGATACTGTGGTAACACAGAATTGGTTGAAAACAAATCTGACATATTGACCGTTGACGTGAAGCGATTAACTTTATAAATAGCTCCTCCACTACCATCCTCATAAAGGGTATAATCAATGACTTCCTTTGCTGCTTCGCTCGCTTTTTCCCAGCGTGTTATATCATTTTCTTTATTAAACAAAGGACTGGCGAAATACAATAAAGCTCTTGCTTTCAGTGCCAGTGCAGCACCCGAAGTAGCCCGTCCAATATCTTTGGCCTCATTAAAACCTACTTCAACGGGAACAATTCCATATTTACGGGGCAAACGAACCGCGGCTGTATCGCAATCATCAAAAATAAATTGAAAACAGGCATCTATATCAGCACGTGATAAATCAGCTGCTTCCTGCGGGGTAAGTACCTTATCGGTCAACGGTACACCTCCATAACGTTTCACCAGCTCAAAATAGAAGTAAGCACGTAAAAAGCGGGCTTCTCCCTTCATGCGTTCCCGGGTACGTATGATACTCTCATCCGTCCCCAATGAATTGGACTTACGTGGCAGTGGTACTTCATCGATTTTCTCCAGAAATGTATTCACCTTCCGAATGCCTTCGTAATTTTTATTCCAAACGTTTTCAATGATGTTATGCGGACTCCAGGTACCATCATTAAACCCTTTAATGGCACTCAAGGGATCGGGACAAACGGCCTCATCACTGGCAGCTGCCAACATGGCGTTGGAAATGCGGTTATAGCCGTTGGGTAGTTTTTGATAGGCATTGTTTAAAAAACCAAACGCCCATTCATTACTTTCCCAAATACCTTCTTCTTTTAGAGTACCATCCAGTTCGGGTTCTAACATATCCTCGCACGAGAATAGCGAAGCCAGTACCAGTAGTAAAAATATATTTTTTAAGCATTTCATAATCTCTCTTTTTTGCTGATTAAAGATTTACAGATAAGCCAAACTGAACCGTCTTCATCATTGGATATTCTGTGTAACCGGCTCCCGGAGCTTCAAAATCCCGTCCTTCACGATCATTCATCGTGGAGTACACATGATCGGCATTGATGTACATGCGTACTTTTGAAACAGCCAAACGACGTACCCAGTTATCGGGCAAAGTATATCCCACCTCGATGGTAGCTAAACGAAATAGTTTTCCTTTTTCTTGCCAATACGTAGAGGTCTGTTGGTTATGCTCACTTTCAAAAGTCAAGCGCGGATAGGTTGATGCAGCACTTTCGCTTTCACTGATCCAACGATTCAAATAGGCATATGTTGAAAATTGACCGGGTCGAATGTGCGTCTCATAATTAGCTGCGCCCTCACCCAGACAATAAAAATCAAATCCTTTATATTCTAATGCGAGATTGACCCCATAAATCGTTTCGGGCAACGAATGCCCAATAACTGTTTTATCGGCATCATTAATGACACCATCCCCATTCATATCCCGGTATTTAATGTCACCCGGTGCTAACTGGCCAAATGATGATACCAGACCTGCCGCATCAATTTCGGACTGATTGGTGTACAATCCATCCGCAATAAAACCAAATCGGCTGGTAACCGCATGTCCCTGACGATTCCTGTACTGCTCCTGCTCAGGATAGGCTACTTCCTTTAAATCCTCAATATTGCTCTTCACCATCATGATGTTAAAACCGGTAGACACAAGCAGATTGCCAAATCGTTTGCTATAGTTAACATCCAGTTCCACACCCTGATTCGTAATGCGCCCGGCATTATATTGAGGCAGGCCAATTCCAATTAAGGCCGGCACCACATTGGCCTGTTGCACCAGGATATCGCTTCGATTCTCATGAAAATAATCTACCGAAAGGTTCAATGCATTCTCCATAGCACCGAAATCGATGCCCAAATTGAATTTTGCTGCTGTTTCCCAGGTAGCATCCGGGTTACCCAAAGTACCTTCATAGGCACCTTTGGAAGAACCATTGGGATTACCAAAACCATAACCGCCCTTATTGTAAAAACTTTGACGGTACATAAAACGGGAGCCCCCATTACGGTCATTTCCTGTTAAACCATAGGAAGCCCTCATTTTTAGATAGGAAATAAAAGCACTGGTCTGCAAGAAGTCCTCCTCAGACATCACCCACGCTACAGCAGCTGCCGGAAAAAAATCGTAACGCTCACCTCTTGCAAAATTATTGGAACCATGATAGGCAGCTGTGAACTGGGCAAAATAGCGGTTATTGAAACCATATAAAAGACGCCCACTTGTCCCTAACCATTTGTAAGCCGGATTATCTCCACTTACACGTATTGTATATTGGTTGTACACAAGTGTACCGGTGAGTTGATGCTTACCAAAGCGTCGGTTGTAATCCAATCCGGCAGTTACGTTCATATCATTATAATAATCACTCATCTGCCCTCCGGTAGCAGTCACTTTTGTATCTTCAGTACCATATTGCGTATAGGTATCATCCGCCTCTAGCTGATAAACAGCAAACTTTGTATAACGGCCCTGATAATAGGAGTTAAAATTTTCGAAACCATACATCACATTGGCGCTCAATCCCTTCACATAATAACTTAAATCTTTAACCAGCTTTACCTGTGCTGTTAACTGGCGTGTACTCTCCCGACGACGACCAGCTTGCAATAAGCCCAGAGGATTATCCAAATATTCAGCCGTCCCTCCCAACGATCCATCGGGATTGATAAGTGGATAGGCACTGGCAGGAATAGTCATCAGTTTATTAAAAAGCGAATTATTACTGCTGGAAACAGTTGTATTCATCCATGGCGAACGACGTTCATCATATACAGCTGCAATATTAGTATTTAAAGAAAATCCTTTGCCCAATGCCACATCCAGGTTAGTCCGGAAATTAAAACGCTCGTTATTGGCCTGATTCACGCCATCATATCCTGATGGCAAATCAAACAGTCCGTCTTGCTTCATGTAACCCACTAAGCAATAGTATTGAGCTACATCATTACCACCTCCGGTAGAAAAGGTATAATTCTGAAACATGGACTTATCCTTTAGAAACAGCCCAGGAAAATCAGTATCCGCATAGCGGTAGGGATCATCCGGATTGAGATATTGTTCGGGATCATAGATCGGACTCTTACCATCGTTCACATTCGCTTCATTGTGCAATGTGGTATATTGGTATGAATTAAGCTTATCAGAAATAACGGCAGGTGTTTGCACCCCTAACTTCATCTCTACATTCATGAAATTATTCTCCGTGTTACCACGCTTAGTAGTGATTAAAATCACCCCATTTGCACCGCGCACACCGTACATGGCCAGTTCAGCCGCATCTTTTAAGACGGTGATACTTTCCACCTCTTTAGGATCCAACAGGTCGATATTACCATCCACACCATCTACTAATATTAAAGGTCTGGCATCACCAGTGGTAGCGATACCCCTCAAGTAATAGTTATAATTAGACCGGCTGAATTCCTGCCCGCCGTTTTTCACAGAATACAATCCGGACAAGGTTCCATTCATGGCCTGTTCAATCTGATTCACAGCATTTTTCTTCACCTTATCACTGTGAATCGTTGACATACTACCGGCCAAAGCCCGTTTGGAATAAGTACCAAAAGCTACCTCTACCGCTTCCTCATCGTGTAAAAGCGGCTCCATACTGATCTCCACGTGACGGCTACCCGCCTTCATGGAGATCTTTTGGGTACTGTACCCTTTGTTTTTACAAATCAATATATCCGAACTGAGAACATTCATTCGGAAGGTTCCGGCACTGTCACTTTGCACACTTTCGATCCTCTCCTGGAGAGTTAAAAGAGCCCCCTTAACAGGGTTATCTTGATGGTCTTTCACAACACCAGTTACCTCGTAAGCAGTGGTTTTCTGCTGAGGATTTTGTGCAAAAAGTTGCGGCATAACAAGCAAGATCAATAGCATGATCACTGCTCTGCGCACGATTGTATATATTTGAACTTGATTCATTCTGATATCAGTTTTAACGCCTTAGGATCTAATAATTACTCCCAGCCTGGGTTTTGCTCTAACACCTTACTCTTATACACTTCACTGTTAGGAATCGGGTAACGATGCATGTGCTCTTTAAAAATGCGGACCTCGTATTTATATGGTTCGTAAGTAAAAGAGCCATCGCCATTTTTAGTTATTTTCATACCCTCAATAGGATTTTGACTTCCAAAAGTTACAGTTCCTTTTTTCCAGCTGATCACATCATACCACCGTTGCTCTTCAAAGCACAACTCAATGGCCCGCTCATTCCGGATGCGCTCACGCATGGTGGTCTTGTCAGATGAAAGCTCTGCAGGAATAGGCACATGACCAACCCGTTGACGTACTTGAGTGGTTGCTTCACGAGCTGTTAAACTGGCACCCGGATAACGACCATCCGGTCCATAGGCTTCATTCACTGCTTCGGCATAATTCAGTAACACCTCTGCATAACGGAAAAAAATATAATTCATATAAGCCGAAGTACCCTTATAGCGTTGATGCGCTTCAGGCCAGAACTTAGCAATGGAATACCCCAATGGATTCACAATGGAAGCCCCATAATCCAATCCGCCCACAAAAAATTCAGTTTTGCGATCATACCAGAAACGATCATTATACAAGACAGTCTTCTTCAGGCGGGGATCACGGTTACTGTATGGATCCTGTAGATTGTATACCGATGCACTATGTGAAACAGGGTAGCCATTGGCATCTTCAAACAAATTCACAAAAGTATGGGTCACGGCAGTACCCATCCAGCCTTTATATCCTTGTGGAACAATGAAGCGCACCCAGAAATTAGAATTATTGGTATGTCCCTGCTCAAAATTCATTTTTGGACGGGGTCGGTTCATAATAATTTCAGATCCCAAATCAGGGCGAAAGAAGAGATTCACATAATCGGGATCCAATGCGTATTGATTCAGATTAATAACCTCCCAGGCCGCAGCAGCTGCTGCTTCCCATTTTTTTTCATCATTGGTAGGATTATTTAGGGGGCGAGCCGCATACAACAGTGTTCTTGACTTAAGTGCCAAAGCAGCACCAATCGTAGCACGCCCGGTTTCGGCCTCTTCATTTTCCAGCAGCAGAAGCTCAGTAGCCTGCTCGCAATCACTCACAATAAATGCAATACAATCATCATATGAACTACGAGGGATATCGAGTTTATCGACTCCTAACTCCAGTGGTTTATAGAAAATAGGAACACCACCCCACCGTTTCACCAATTCAAAGTAAAGGAAAGCCCGGATAAAATAGGCTTCTCCCAGCGAGCGGTCATACACCTCCTGAGAGGGGAAATTCTGCACCAGATCGATATGAGCAATGGCCATATTCACTTGGCGAATACCCTTGTATAGATCCACCCACAAATCGGAGAGCTCGCTATTGGCTGCTCCTTGTGGGGTGGAATAAGACAACTTGGCACCCGACCAGGCCCCATTATTAAACACTGATGAACAGGAATTCACTCCCAATCCCTCAGCCTCATCGGACAACTCACACACCGTTGAATTCCATAAACGACCTAAATGCCCTGGCATGTATTTGTAGCTGTAATCTAAAAATTGTCGGTATTGTTGGTAATCGGAAAATACTTTCTCAAAATCCAACTCCTGCTCCGGAGCTTGCTCCAGCTGTGTTTCATCGAACAAGTCAGTACAGGACATTGGCAGAACACAGACCAACGTAAAAAGCAAAGTTTGAACTATTTTTCTTGTTTTCATCTGTCCTTATAATTTAATGTTAACACCTAAGCTATATACACTCTGCTGAGGATATACTTCACCATCCGCTTCCACTGTTTCCGGATCAAATCCATCAATATCAGACCAGGTTTTCAGGTTGTTCCCACTGAGCGAAATACTCACACCCGACAAGTTAAACCGCTGACACAGTTGCGGTGGCAATGCAAAAGTTAATTGCAGATTTCGCAATCGCAGGTAATTTCCCGACTTCAGATGGAAGTTATTCAGATTTTTATTACTATGCTGAGGACTTAAGTGGAGAGATGGATACCCTGCATTGAGATTCTCAGGCGTCCAATAATCCTGATGGATCTGAGTCACCTGACCACCACCGGCAGCACCTCCAAACTCAAAACCCGCATTGGATGTAAAGAACACTGACGCATTGGCAGCCCCTTGCAACATAGCACTCACCGTGAAACCTTTCCAACTGATCTCTGGCGAAAGTGAATAAATGATCTCTGGTACCTTCGAATAACCAATTGGTGCCTTATCGCGATCATCAATCTGACCATCTTCATTCACATCCAGATACCTTAAATCACCTGGAATAACAGGCCCTCCCAATGTCGATTGGTCCGGTGCATTCTGAATCTCTTCTTCTGACTGGAAAAAGCCCAACACCTGATAGCCTCTGAACTGACCAATGCGATTACCTTCATACTTTTGCCAGGATGGTGTACCCGATGGATCATCATAGTTAATAATCTTATTTCGTGCGAAACTATAATTACCCTGCAGCGCATAACCCACTTCACCAATGGTATTGCGGTGTGACACATCAATTTCGTAGCCCCAGTTATTCACCTCACCAATGTTATATTGGGGCGAAGGAATACCTGTAGTGTTAGGCAACGATCGCGCCTGCATCAGGATATCCTTACGGCGTTCCTTAAATACATCTATCGATAGGCTAAACAAGTTATCTTTAAACAAGCGGGCATCTAAGCCAATGTTTTGTTTTAAAGATGTTTCCCAGGTAAGTTCCGTGTTCTCGCTACGCGATTCATATATACCCCCTAAACTGGAAGGATTGGTAGTACCAAACCCAAAGTATTGCAAATTTTGGCTTTGTGTACCTACATACTTATACATTCCCTGCCAGAGAAAACGGCTCCCGCCAATTTTATCATTCCCCACAAGACCCATCGAACCTCTTATCTTCAAAAATTTCACAACTGGTGATAACGATTCCATAAAAGATTCTTGTGAGATGACATAGCCCATCGAGAAAGCTGGAAACAAGCCAAACTGGTGCCCAGGTGCAAAATTTTCAGACCCATTATAGCCAATATTAATTTCAGCCAGGTATTTACTGTCGTAATCATACTCCATACGGCCGGCATATCCCATTAAGATAAAAGGTTTTGCATAAGTATATTGATCATTTTGCTGATTATACACCAGGGTCGTATTTACTTTTGACTTTCCGATTTTTCGGGAATGGTGCAATCGCATTTGGATTCCCACCCGCTTATAAGCTGTTACTGTCTTTTTTCCGTTGTATGTAAATGGCGAAGTTTCAGTCACCTGATCATACGTTTCGGTAAAAGGATTGTATTCGTAAGTATCTGCTTGTTCACGGTACTTCTTAAGTGAACCTATAGAGCTGTTAAATGACAAGTTCATATCCAATGATAATCCTTCGGTAATAAAGCTCAAATCATTTTTTAAAATCCCTACAATATCATAGGTATTTATCCGGGTATTGTCGTAACCACTGTTAGCAATCTTTGCAATCGGGTTACCCTGCCCTTGCACAGCAGCATAAGTACCATCCGGATTATAAATAGGAAATACATAAGGTACTTTTGCAATCAATGTTTGCATCATATTTCCCACATCCGGAAATCCGTTTTTAACTTCAGTACGTCCACTAATATTAGCACTCAATGTTTGGTATTTATTGATGTTCAAATCCAGGTTAGAGCGAAAATTAAAACGCTGATAATCCGTATCAGAACTATAACGGTCATGAGTATCCGTATACTTAAACATCCCCCCCTGGTTAAAGTAACCCATCGAAATAAAATACTTCACTTTTTTAGTTCCACCAGCCACATTGAAGTTATACTTCTGTTGTAAAGCCACAGATTTAACCACTTCATCATACCAGTTGACGTTGGGGTAACGATACGGATCTTCGCCTAAACGAAAACCTTCCAGGGATTCATCCGACAATAAGGGATCATTAGCCGGATCTTTTCCATCATTTATAGTCGCCTGTTTGCGCAACATCAAATGGTCATAGGACCCTAAAAACCTGGGAACATTAACCGGACGTTGTGCACCCCAGTTAGCCGATATATTTATAGCAGGCTTTCCTTCTTCCCCTCTTTTTGTAGTAATTAAAATAACCCCATTGGCTCCCCTTACACCATAAACAGCTGTTGAAGAGGCATCTTTTAGAACAGAGATACTTTCTACTTCATTGGGATCTATTTCGGAGAAACTACCTCGTTCCACCCCATCCACGATAATTAACGGGCTGGAGTTAACCCATGTAGATTGACCCCGGATGTAAATAGATGCCGCATCTTCTCCCGGACGACCAGATTGTTGAATAGTGACCACTCCGGCCAGCTTACCGGTAATGGCCGTACTCAAATTAGAAGTAGGTACTTTAACAATTTCTTTACTTTGTATGGTACTGATGGCACCTGTAACGGTCTCCTTCTTCTGGGTACCATATCCCACTACAACCACTTCATCCAGCGACTGTACATCTTCACTCATGACAATGCGAAAAGGTTGTCTGTCCGATGCCCCTTTTTCTACAGAAATAAAACCAATGAAAGAAAAAACTAGGACATCATTGGGTGTATTCACCTGTAGTGTAAATTGCCCGTTAAAATCGGTAATCGTACCAATCGATGTGCCCTTCACAAAAACAGTGACACCGGGTAATGTAACACCCGTTTGATCGACGACTACACCTGATACCGTCTGACTCTCCTGCCCGTACACTGTAGACGTACCCATGCCAACCAATAACAGTAACAGGATACCTATAAAACATGGTGGTGCTAAAATTCTTTTATTCATGTTAATATTTAGTTTTAAATATTAGAAATTTGCCACTACACTCACTCTAGTGTGTTTATCTTCTATATTAGTGTTTAATAATTTTTTTAGTCGTCTCCCCTTGTTGTCCAATTAAGGAAATAATATAGATCCCGCTTGCACAATCACTTAGATCAATGGTAGTTTCCTTCACAAACTGCCCGCTTCGTACTATACTCCCATTCAAAGCCTTAATCTGATACATTAACTGATAATCCTCCTTTGATAGCATGTGCAACACCCCTTTGGTTGGATTTGGGAAATAAGTTAGGTCCACCACTTTTTTTATGTCTTTAACAGATGATGGAATACTAATTTGAAAATCCACAGTGGTCGAAGCCCCATTTTCCTCATTTTGTACTGGTAAGGATATAATCTTATTGTATTCAATACCATCAACATCAATGCTCACTACAATAACCGAATTCACTTGCGTAGGATCAGATACAGTTACCAATGTTCCATTTTTAAACATTAATGCACACGGTTGGTTTACGCTAATGGATGTGTTTCCATGCACCAAAGTACCAGCCTGGTGAAAAATCACCTGAAGAATATCCAGATTTTTTTTATATACAGCCTGAGTAGCTGTACTATTCTCAACAATTTCTATAACGCTTAAGTCATAAGCTTGTGCCTTTTCCTTTGTTTCAATACCAGGAGCTACAATGTAACTATACCCGGAATTAGAAGGATTAATACCATGATCGACCCATAAGGAAAAAACATATCCTGATTGATTCTCTGTAGAACCATTGTTGTTAATTGATTTCCAAGTACCACTCTGTGATTTCATGGTATACTTTACATCTCCCTGCTCCGGAAAGAAATAACCAAATTTGCCATGACGTATGTACCTTATATTTGCATTCGCATAAGTAGAAGAACTAACGCTTTTCATGGTTTCAGCTACACTGCCTGTTTCACAAATATAAGAGGGCGTTTCCATCCAACATTGATTAACGGTAGTGCGCACATTACGGTTGCTGTTATCAGCGATACCGGCACCCAGGCAAACGATTTCATCCTCAAAAAAGAACCAGCTTTTCTTTGCTTGAACTCCGGCTTCATCTAAATCCAATACAGCTGCACCATATTCGCCATCCGAAACACCGCCTACAAATGTGGTAGCACCAAAATTAAATCCCCAATTGCTGCGTGCCGGAAAAATAGTAATATGTGGGAAGGTCGTTCCAGGAACCATAGCCCAGTCCCATACAGGCATGATATTGGTATATTCATCACCATCGATAGATAAAAAATTAGCACCGTAAGATAAATAGTTCGCTTTCAAATTTTCCCCATTACCCGTTTCAGCTTCCACGGTTCGTGTGGATGTGTTGCGAACCGTAAACAAATAACCAGGGCGCGCATGCTGCGAATAATCAGATGCCCAGTAATGCTTATTAAACACACGCACGTTAGTATTAGCCGGACTATTGCCTTTAATACGAGATAAAGCATTCAGATACTCCGTAGAATTAGCCGGATCAATAAAATCAGCCAGGCTTTGAAGGTAATTCAAATTTGCATTCAAAGCATTGGGACGACTCACGGCACGTCCCATCACACCAAAATCCCACGAACGCCCTCGGATAGAGGAAACTTGTGTTTCGCGAATGAATTGAAGTACCTGCGAAAAACCAGTGCTATTGGTATCAAAGGCAGCAGGCGAATCAGCCAAATATGAAGCTAACTTCACCAAGCCATCACAGAAAACCCATCCATAACTGGATATTTGAATTTGTGGACCGTGATCTTGATAAACCAAGTCAGCTTTTATATTCTCAAGCAGAATTAACTCCACTTGATTACGTGTATTTTCTAACAAATTACTATTTGCAGTTAGAATACCACGATACACATAGTGACGGGCAATATCAATAGCATTAGCACCTGTACCATGTGAAGTGATATCAATAATAGAGGTAGGACTAAACATGGATAAAAGCTCGGGTTCATCTATTCCTACTGATGATACAGCAGGGATAAAATCGGTAAATTCACGCATAAAAATCAGAATCTCACCCAATTTTTGCGGAAAATAGATTTTATTGAACCACCAGTTCGGATCCACTGTATTAGAACCATACCAATAGCTTAACCCCGCTTTTATGGCTGCTTTATAAGCAGCATCATCGTATTTTGAATGCCCCGCTTTTGTGGCCATTGCAGCCAGGTGCCACAAACGAGAAAGATGATTATTCTTTGTAGTAACTGAAGAGGATAAATTACCATACTGAAGATCGGCCCAACTACCATTGGCATTTTGAGCAGACACCCAGGAATCCATTGTAACGTTATCGGTTAATCCAGCATTTCGTTGATCTACCCGAATCCGCTCCATTAAACTATTATAATCGTATGATTGAGCTGAAGAAATTGCTCCACACATGAAGAAAAGTACACCAATGGTAATCATTCTTCCCATCCAACTTAAACCTGTTCCTGACTGTTTCATTTAGATAAACCTTATTTATAAATTAACAGCTACGTTGTGATCAATGTTGATTATCATTTCTTTTGAATGACCTTCTAAAAAACGTATCTTGTTATAACTTTACTAAGACCAAAATAATTTGAATATTTGCTGACATTATTACACACAAGTCTTTAATTATGAAACGCATGTTGAGAGTTCGTATAACATGTACCACATATGAAACATATGTGACAGAACGATTTTTTGAACTCACAACAAGCGTAAGGCATTTTTTGTTTTTTTAGATAATTTTAAGAGTACTATGAAGTACATCATCATGTTTTTTTTAATTTTTACTTGCCTATTCATGCAGGCGAAGCCAACTGATTTCTCCATCCGTCGCGTTTCACCACTTGCCGGACTGACTTCAGAAGCCGTCAATACGATCACTCAAGATCAAAATGGGTTTATCTGGATAGGCACCAACCGGGGATTATTTAAATACGACTCAGAACGCTTTGAATCCTTTAGCTCCAATACACAGGACTCTACTTCCATTCTCCATAACGTGATAACAGATGTACTCATTGATCATACAAACACGGTATGGGTGGCTACACGCATCGGATTATGCCTATTTGACAGGAAAACTAGGCATTTTAGTCGTTTTGATTACACTGGTGATAAAGAGGATGTTATCAGGCAAAACATTAAACAGTTAGCATTAGATGGGGATGGAAATATATGGATCATAGACAACAACGGGCTAGGGATCCTCAACAAAATGAGTCACCGCCTTTTCAGGGTTCCTCTACATAACAATGAAAAACCAAATGTCATGCATTTTGGCCCTCAAGACCAGTTATGGGTCGGGACCAATCAAGGGGCTATTTTTAAAATCAATCCAAAAACATTTCACACCATCCAAATTAGCAAATCCACCAACATTCGTATTAATAACTTGTTTGTAGATGCTACTACGATTTATACGGGTGATTCGAAAAATGGATTACTCATTTATAACCATCATGGAAAACCCGATACGGGTACTGAAAATCAATATTTTCCTCTCCACAACCATGAAATTAGGGTTATCACCAAGGATAATGAAGGTCAGTTATGGATTGGCACATATAACGGTCTATATATAAAAAAAGGAGAAACTTTTACCAAGATAGAAAATGATCAACTACATCCATCTACCTACTCCATATTTGAAGACATACACCATGGTATTTGGATTGGCACCTGGGCCGGCGGCTTATTCCATTATCACCCCGAATACAATCGGTTTTCAAGTTACATCCATACCCTTGACCCGCATTCACTGTCGAATAACGTTGTTAGTTCCTTTGATGTATCACCCGAAGGTATCCTCCTGATTGGCACAGAAGCCGGGGGTATGAATCTATTCGACAGACAAACACAGTCGTTCACTCCAGTAACGGTATCACCTCAAAATCCAAAACTAAACATTAAAGACCAGTGCTTTGATGTTCAGAATGGTCATTGGGTGGCCACCAATAAAGACGGCCTATGGTATAAAGCGGCTGGTACCACACGATACACTAACTTCAAACAAGATGGGAAAACTGGCCAAAGCCTTTTACATAATGACGTTTATGCATTAACACCGGTGGATTCAGGTATCTGGATTGGCACCCATGGAGGTGGGCTTCATTTTTATCACCTCAGGCAACGAAGAATGCTTTATCCTGATTCTCTTTATTATGGAAAACTTCACCTCTCTAATCCTTACATAAAAGCTCTCTATAAAGATACTCACAACTACCTTTGGATAGGAACGGTCAATAGTTTAAATAAGGTGAACTTGAAAAACGGCACATCTGAAGTATTTGGTTACACGCCAGGATCACCTATTCGAAACGACTACATTTACTCCATCTCCCAACCTTTTCCCGATGAAGTTTGGATTGGCACCCGCATATCAGGTATTAATATATACAACCATCAGACGGATTCGTTTACTCATTTCAACGCCAATGGTTTACTCAAAAAAAAAGATGTATATGGCATTATAAAAGATTCAAAAAGCAATTTGTGGATTACAACTAATGACGGCTTGATTTTGCATGACATTATCACCAATACGACACGCCGCTTCACAAAAGAAGATGGCATACAAGGTAACTGGTTTAAGCCCAATGCGATTTTTAAAGATGAAAGCGGAACGATATATTTTGGTGGTACCCAGGGTTTCTCCACCATTGACCCCAACCAGGTCAAATTCAATAAGCGCGAGCCTCAGGTAACTATCAACAAGATCACTATCAATAATCAAACGATTAAATATCCACTGGTAACCAATAATGATACTGTAAGTCAGGAAATGAAACTCAAGCATTTTCAACGCACACTTAGTTTCGAATTCACTTGTGACAACTATCTTGTATCTGAAAAAAATCAATATAAGTATCGTCTGGTCAATCATTACGATGACTGGATTGAAACAAACGGGGAGGCTAACGTCCTATTTACCAACCTGGATTGGGGCCATTACACTTTTGAGGTCAAGAGTTGTAACAATGATGGCTTATGGTGCCAACAGCCTGCCAGTATCCAAATTACCATCCCCAAACCTTTTTTTGCTCAAAACATTACAATACTGGGCTATCTATTTATTATTGCATTGATTATCGGATACATTTTCCGGATTATAAAAAAACGCATCCGATTGGAAAACATGATCCAGGAAGAGCGCAATCAAACCCGTCAAGCAGAAGCACTCAATGACCTGAAATTAAAATTCTTCACCAATGTATCACATGAATTCCGAACACCTCTATCCCTCATTTTAGGTCCCGTCAACACCCTCCTGAAAGACAACTCATTACCCCCTGATCAACAGCATTTAATACAGGTTGTTCACCGCAATGCCACGCGCATGATGACATTGATTAATCAATTGATGGATTTGCGAAAACTGGAACGGGGTAAAGAAAAATTAACCGTGAGCGAACTTGATCTGGACTCCTTCATTCATGAGCGCACCTTAAACTTTAGTACCGAAGCTAAAACCAAAAATATTACTTTCACTTATCACAAGGGCACCAAGATGTTACTGGAAGCCGATAGTGAAAAACTGGATTTCATGCTGATTAATCTGTTATCCAATGCTTTCAAATTCACACCAGAAAATGGAAACATTGAAATAGCTTATTATCCGGAAATATCTCTCTCCTATAAAGAAGAGTATGAAAACTCCATTTCCTTTGGTCAGGTACCTGAAGAAGAAAACATCTCTATAATCATCTCAGACACGGGCATGGGCATTGATCAGGAAGAACTGAAGCGTATATTCAACCGCTTTGAACGGGGTAAAAATCCACGCAAAGGCAGCACAGGTATTGGTCTTTCAATGTGCCTGGAGTACACCTTAATGCATCGGGGCCAAATTTCAGTCTATAGCTCACCCACTAAAGGAAGCTTGTTTCAGATTATACTTCCCCTTAAACAAGAAAACATCCTAACAGAAAATGTAGTACCTGCCAGCCAGGAATGGATGCAACCGGACACACCGCAAACGACTCTGTTAGAGCCTAAGTCAATTCCACCTCAATTTGACAAGATCATTCTTGTGGTTGAAGATAATACCGACCTTCGCAACTATATACGGAAAATTTTAGAAAAAAACTATACGGTGCAAACAGCTCCTGATGGCAAAAAAGCACTTGAACTTCTGCTTGATACTCACTTTGATCTGGTAATTTCAGATGTTATGATGCCAGAAATGGATGGGATGGAACTGTGCCAAACGATAAAAAGTGATATGGCTATTAGTCACATTCCGGTGATCCTTCTCACAGCCCTTTCATCTATCGAACATAAACTTAAAGGTGTGACCATTGGTGCGGATGCCTATGTAAGCAAACCTTTCCAGGATGTCTTTCTGATGGCGCAAGTAAATAACCTGCTTGTTCAACGTCAAAAACTAAGCGAACATTTTGCAAAAACATTGGATACTCAAACCGGGAGTACTTCCGGATTGGATAATTATTTCCTATCAAAACTGAATAAAATTATTGAAGCCAATTTAACCAATGAAGAATTAGATGTAGAAGTATTTACCAATGAAATAGGCATTAGCCGAAGCCATCTCCATCGTAAACTTAAGAGTTTAACCAATTATTCAACCACAGAATACATCCGCACCTATCGCTTAGAAAAAGCACTGGAACTGATGAAATCGGGAGAATACAACATCAATGAAATCTCCTATTTAGTTGGATTCAATACGCATACTTATTTCTCAAGATGTTTTAAAAAGCACTTCCAAAAAAGCCCTAAAGAAATAATGAAGGAAATCCAACAAAGCACCAACAATCAAGATCAGTCAAACAATACCCTCCTTTAAATAAAAGCTCCAACACAAAAAAAGCGGGAAATGAATTCTATAATTAGAATCACCTCCCGCATTAATCATTTCAAATGCTTTGTTATAGCACCAGTAGCCTGAAAACCTGGCATCTTCTATTTGACTCATCAACACTATTTCATTTCCCATCTCCCAACAGTTCGCGTTCTCGAAAAAGCAGTGTGATACGGATGTGAATCACGCATGCACCTGACAATAACAACACGTGGCATTGAAGCAAATGAAGCGTGATTTACTGCCAAATGACAGGTGATTATGAGGCTAACCACGCGTGGTTTTACAAATTACGGAACTTTTTAACATACCGAACAATGAGTGCAAGATGGTAACCGATTAGTTCCCTAAGTTTTTCTCCAACTTTTTCAAGCGTAATAATGCTTCAATAAAATAATAATCAGCATAAACCAATGGCACATCAATTTCATTACCATGCGGCATCGATCCAGTGGAGTGTTTCAGCAAATACCCTTCATTGGTCTTAGCCTCTGCAAAGTACGAGCTACTTGCCAAACTACTAACAATCTCCTTACCAAAGGTTCGATAGGTTTTACTCTTATCAGAATACTGTGCCAACTCAAATAACGCGGATGCCGTGACAGCAGCTGCAGATGCATCACGTGGTGTATCTGCTTTGGATGTTACATCATAATCCCACAAGGGTATTTTATCAGCTGTAATTGCCGGGTGATGCATGATATAATCCGCAATTTTTTCAGCTTGGGTTAAAAACATCGGTATACCTGTTTCACGATAACACAAGGTATAACCATATAATCCCCAAGCCTGCCCACGCGCCCAGGCTGATTCGTTAGCCAATCCCTGAACCGTTTCTTTTTTAATCACATGCCCCGTTTTCGGATCAAAATCAACTAAGTGATAAGAACTGTTATCCATACGATAATGATGCTCTAATGTAACCATGGCATGATTTATAGCAATATTCCTAAAAGTGCTATCACCAGTTGCTTTGGCAGCCCAAAACAGCAACTCCAGATTCATCATATTATCGATAATGACCGGAAATTGCCATTTATCTTTACCATGATTCCATGACTTTATTGCTTTCACTTGATCATTATAACGTGAGGCTAACGATTTAGCCGATTGAATGAGTATCGCTCTATAAGTAGAATCACTAGTCAAGGCGCATCCTTTTCCATAACTGCAATACATCATAAAACCAGTATCGTGCGTCCGGTTATTGTACTGCTGGGACTCCAATGCAGTAGTGAATGCTTCTGCCTTCTGCCGCCAAAATTCATCTTGAGTATAATCATACATCATCCACAATGAACCCGGAAAAAAACCGACGGTCCACTCCCAAACAGGCACCATATGTAAGGTGCCCTGCTCATCAACCGAACGGGGGGAAATCAGCTTTTTCGTTGTTATCTGATCAATCCGCTTTAGCTGATACATTAATTGTATTTCCGACTGTTTTAAAACGTGATCGACGTTTAGTTCTTCTGCCTTTTCCTGACATCCCCCAACCAACCCGACAATCATCAAAAAAAAAACACTCCTTCTCATATGCCAAAATATTTTAAATCTTTTTAAAACCATAGCAAGGGGATCACCCTTAACATACCTTCATAAAAGTAATTCAAGTACCAGCAAAAATATTATATATAAGTAGCGGATTTGTGCATACATGTTGTATTTGGAATACATATGTTGTCTAATTGCAACATATGTATATTTTTCACCAGATATTTTTACAGAATGAGATAGGAGGCCAAAAAAAAAAATGGAGGTAACATTGCAGTACCTCCATATCTTATACTAATACTATACGTCTCCTAAGTCAATGCCTTTTGGTGAAATTTACGTGACTCTTTCTCTTCAATCTCCAATACGATCACAAACGGATCCTTCGTATTCACATTGGCTGGCACTACAAAATACACCGTCTTGCTGATTTGCTCAAGGTGTAGTGCTTCTGATTGCTTACCGATCAAACTGGCCTTCTTTAGCGTTTGTCCCTTTTTTAGTTTCACACGATATTTACCAATAACCGGGTTATTGAATACGTTCATGTATACTTTACCACTTTTATTATTTTTGGTGAAATAGCCCCAATCTTGTTTTTGCAATCCAGACGGACCACAACCATAAATGGCCTCACTGTTCTCATCCATCCATTTACCAATTTCTTTCGCAATAAATCGCTCCTCTTTACGGATATCACCATTACCCATAGGACCAAAATTCAATAAAAAATTACCATTTTGAGAAACCGCATGGACAATCATCTCAGTCAATTCCAACGGTGATTTGATGTGACTCAAGCTCCAATCCTGATGATAGCCCCATTGATTCTCCGGAACCGTCATACAACATTCCCAATCCATTTTGGTGATCTCTTCATCCCATGGAAGGGGTAGGCGGCGCTCATATACAGAATAGTAATCGCCCATTAATCGCCCGTTGCTGTCAATGTGACGTTTCCCATATTCATCAGCTCGCATACGACTACTCACTACTAAACCCGGACTTTTGTCTTTCATGGCTTTTTCCAGTTCATAAGAGAACTTACCATTCAACTTCCAGGATTTATCCCAGGTACCGTCAAACCAAAATCCTTTCACCTCCGGATACCGTTCAATCAACTCCAAAAGTTGATTTTTTGAATACTCCATTAATGTTTCAAAAGCTTCGGCATCCTCTATTGATTTCACATCGTATCGCCATCCTGTGTGACGCCAATCCAATATGGAATAATAAAAATTGACATCAATACCGGCTTTGGTATAAGCTTTCACAAATTCACCCAATAAATCCTTTTTATAAGGCGTGGCTTCAATATCAAACTCAGTGTATTTACTGGGCCATAAACAAAAACCATCGTGATGTTTGGTGGTAATAGTCACATATTTTACCCCCATCTCCTTGGCAATGGCAGCCCATTCATTAGGATCGTATTTTTCAATGGAGAAATCGTGAATCAATTGTTCCCACTCTTCACGTGGTACTTTAGCCGAAATCTGCAACCATTCTGCAGCCCCTTCATAGGTTTTATCTTTCCAAACACCGCCCGGTATTGCATATAATCCCCAATGAATAAACTGACCTAAACGATTCTCACGCCATTTTTGCATGGCCTGATCCTGACGAGGCAATCCATTATATTGACCATATTTCACTTCCTTTTTAGTGTCTTGTGCCACTAATCCCGAACAAAAGCCCAAGATCAGAAGCAAGCTTAAAAATTGTTTTTTCATCAAAATCATATGTTATTAGCAATTCAATTAACAGCTTAGATTGGCTAAAATTTCAACTATAACTATTTATTAAAACCCGTAATGCGCTTCACTATTCAGGAATGACTCACTTTCCCGTTTTTTCTCTCCCGAATAAATCCAATGTATTTCATCTCTTACTTTTGTTCCGTTCTTAACTACAGAAGCCTCAATTGTATTTTCACCTGCCTCTAATTCTACATTTTCAAATATGTAATGCACATCGGTCGTTCCTATTTTATGGTTGGAAACAATTTTACCGTTTAGCTTGATGGTTGGCACTCCAATATTTGAATACACGGTGACAGATGTTGTTTTCTTTTCGCGATCTGTATTGCGTCGCTGGGTCATATAAACAACAGGTTCCTCACTCCAATTGGCCTTATACCAATAAAAAGCATCCTTTCTCACTTTCCGATCAATGGTGACTATACCTTTCAAGTTTCGGGCTTCCACCCCACCACGTTTCCACATTGGCACAGCAAAATCAAACATATTCCACAAATAAGAAGCAGTGATATAAGGGTGCTTTGCGATCACCCCCCACTGCACCTCATGCATTTTTGTTTGATACGTTTCCGGAAAATAGTCGCCATACCACTTGATCGTATTACCAATGTACTCCGTTTGATGATGAATATTGGAGTCAGCTCCATACTCGGTTAACATTAACTTTTGATTGGGATATTTTTGTTCCAAGTCAATGGCCCATTGCTCAATGGATTCAATGGTTTTTTCATACCATCCAAAATAGCGATTCATACCCTGAATATCCGCATTCATATTAACGGGATGTTCCATGTGTCCGTAACCACTCACGGTTACAGTATAACGCCCTGGATCTTCTGTTTTTGCCAGGTCATGCAAATCTTGTGTTAAGTGCGCTGTGTAATCTTGTGGACGATACACTTCATTGTGCAATCCCCAAATATAAATAGAAGGATGGTTAAAGCTTTGACGGATAAGTTCCCGAAGCTGCTCTTTGGCATTGGCGGCTTCATCTCCGGTGACACGATTTACAAATGGTATTTCAGCCCATATTAATAAACCTAAACTATCACATTTTGAATAGATATAATCCGATTGCTGATAGTGGGCTAAACGAATGGTGGTGGCTCCAATCTCCATAATCATGGCCAAATCGGCATCGTGATGGTGGTTCTGTAAAGCACTACCTATCTCCCACCAATCCTGATGACGACACACTCCATACATGGGATACTTTTCACCATTCAAGAAAACACCTTTACCGGCCACTACCTCGACCTTTCGTAAACCCAAAGGTTGAACCACTTCATCAATCACCTCACCATTGTCCTTGAGCTGGCAAACCACTTTATAGAGATAAGGATCTTTTCGTCCCTGCCATAAATGCGGTTGACGTATCTTTAATCGATGCGTAAAAGACTGCAAGCCGGAAGCTTGCAACTCAATATCAGAAACACTTTTCTGAACTCTTTTCCCATCGGCATTAAAAATCAATGTTTCCAGTGTTAACTGTGTAGGCTGCAGCTCTTCATTGGCCAGTTTCATCTTTACTTCAACATCGGCCTGTTTTCTACTCACGTTGCTTTGCGAAACATAGACACCTGACGATGCGTGATCCGTCACGGCAAAATGGGCTTTTTCTGTCACAATCAACCACACTGGCCTGTAGATACCACCATAAACACCAAATAAGCTGTGATTAACAGGTATCACATCGGGACGCGCTGCATTATCAGCTTTTACTAAGAACTCATTCTCTTCACCGAACACCAATGCGGCAGTGATATCATACGAAAAAGCTGAATATGCGCCCTTATGTTTGCCTATAAATTTGTCATTCACATACAAATCAGCCACCTGGCCCACACCCTCAAACTTGATGAAAACCTGTTTATCTTTTAAATGGTGATCAACTAAAAAGCTCTTTTTATAATAGGCCTCTCCTGCATAGAACTTGTTATGCTCCAACTGCATATCCTTGGCATTCCAGGTATGAGGTAAGCTTACCGATTGCCATTTCTGATCCCATCGCCCCATAAATACAATTTGCTCCTTGGGAAAAGGCCCTTTCTTAAATTGCCACTTATCATT
This sequence comes from Marinilabiliaceae bacterium, assembly GCA_016342595.1. Classification (GTDB taxonomy): domain Bacteria; phylum Bacteroidota; class Bacteroidia; order Bacteroidales; family Marinilabiliaceae; genus JAEINY01. The sequence goes on along the minus strand of JAEINY010000040.1, from coordinate 8,084 downwards.
AAAGGCAATTACTTTTCGCGATTCTGCCTGAAGCCCAGCTCCAACTCCAAACAAAAAAAACAGAAAAAACAGATTCTTTTTTATCATGGTCAACTATGTTTTATTATCTCATTTTTTAAACAGACTTCAATAACATAACCCTTATATAATATATACAATCCAAAAGAGCTTTGCCCCCATAAGTTTATACATTTTTTTATCATAAAATGAGAGTCTTCATTACATGGTGATAATATGCAATTGAGTGAAATGAAACCACCACAAACAGTAATTTAAGAATTACAATTGCGGCGGATTCAACTATTTAGGTCCTATTTATTCTGTTTCATCTAAAGAAGATGCATCTTTCCATCCTGGGTTTTGAACCAAATTCTTATTCATCACTAGCTCCTCTAGAGGAATAGGGAAATAGTATTGTTTGGGTTCTTCAAACACTCTCCCTCCTGATGTTTCTAATGAACGGGCATAGGGCATGATGTAATTGTTCTCATCTACATGTATACTTTTTCCAATTTCAGGAGCTTTGTCTCCATAATACACCTGAACTGCAGCATCATATTTCATCCCACGTGTAGCTTCACTTTTTAATAACAGTCCGCCAGCACGCCAGCGACACAGGTCATCCCATCGAAAATTTTCATTAGCCAACTCAACTCTTCTTTCGCGGCGGATCTCACGAATTAATGCCGAAGGCACATAACCACAATACTTGGAGTATTCTCCATCCATAATCGCATCTTCCGGTAAAGATCCAATGGTCATATGCGTCATTCCAACACGATCTCTCAGTTTGTTTACAGTAGCATCCAATACTCCTTGATCACTTTTACCCAGTTCAGCCATGGCCTCAGCATAAATAAGCAAAATCTCGGCATATCGGAACTCCGGACAAGGCAAAATACCATTTGTGACACGGCCAATTTCATCCATATCATCAATCCAATACTTAACCAAACGATAACCGGTAGGACAAACAAAGCCTGTTGTACCAGGGATATCTGGCATTTTCTTTTCAGGCCCCTTACCTTTTGACGTAGTTGCCGATGTATTATTCGGATTTAAGATGTACTCCCCCGGAGCTGCAACAGTTTGACGTAAACGAGGGTCACGGTTGCGCATCTCACTCTGAATACTATCATCACCCAAGTACAACAGACTTGATGAAATAGGTTGACCATCTGCACATAAATATTCATTCACCAGCGATTTGGTAGCTCCCACCTGGTTTCGCAGGTTCAAATTATAATAGCGCAATGAGGCGTGCCCCAATACATCTTCGCCATATTTGCGGTAAAGCAATACCTCTGGATTATTATCGTAATTGTATTGTACAAATAAATTGTAATAATCCTGATCAGGATTACCAGTTGAATAGAGTTTATACCCCGCGCCCATCAACTCTTGACAAGCGTTAACTGCTTCATTTAAGAACTTTGTTTCATCTAAATTCAAATCGCTGTGATACTTACGAAATGTACCTTCATGCAAACAGATTCTCGCCTTTACTAATAATGCTACATCTTTGTTAAGTCGCTCTGGCTTAGCTGCTCCCTTGGAAGGTAAGCAATCTATTGCTTTATTGATACACATTAGTACAGAATCCATTACCTGTACACGAGGAGTCCTTGGTCCGTATAATTCAGGCGAATCTGTATCTAACACTCGATCTAACCATGGTACATCGCCAAATAATTTCACTTTCTCGAAATAATCGAATGCTTTAAAAAAGAATATCTCACCAGCATATTGATTCCTTACTTCTGGCTCAATATTTACTCTGGTATAATTATCCAAAAAGAAATTAAAGTTACGAATTCGCCTAAAATACCAACCGCCAGATTCCGAACCTGTTGGCTCCACATACTTACCATTGATCATTTTGGCACGCGACCAGTATTTTGACATAGCATTATCTGAATGAATATCACCATACATAAATTTACTGCCGGCATAGCCCCAAGGCCAGTTGGTGCTACTGCCCCACCCATTTTGATGGCCAGTAATGTAATATTCGTAAAAATTATTACAATAAAGTTCTAAATCCGATTCATTGCGCCAGAAATTTTCATCATTTACCGCATCCAATGGATAGCGCTCCATAAACTCATCATCGCAGCTCCAAAGCGATAATAAACATGCAAATACAATTATATATTTAAACTTCATCTTCATAACTTTTAATAGCATTAATTAAAATGATACCTGTACACCCAACGTGTAACTTTTCATCAAAGGATATCTTTGAGATAACATTTCAGGATCTACCATGTCTGGTAAATCATCAAATGTTAACAAATTAGTGCCGGTAAAATATACCCTCACATTATCAACTTTCCCTTTTTGTATTAATAACTTAGGAATTGTATATCCCAGGGTTAGTGTTTTCAAACGCATAAAAGCACCATTTTGCAAATAACGGGTCTGAATCGCCCGGTTGGCTCCTGAACTGCGGTAAGCCGGGAAATAAGCATCCGGACGTTCCGGGGTCCATGATTTATTATAGGTATACATGGTTCCGGTTCCCCCACCAATTAAACCCCAATAATCCACATTACTAATCCATACATCTCGTTTACCAACTCCTTGCCAGTGCATGTTAAAATCAAAACCTTTCCATTCGGCATTAGCGGTAATACCAAATTGATAACGTGGGGTGGTGTTACCGATAATGCGCTTATCGCCCGTATCTTCCAGAACACCTAACCCACTTGATACTTCATCATCGCTATTCAGGTTAGCATATTTGATATCTCCAGGACGTACATCTGAATTTACTCTTGAATAATCAATGGTTTCAAGATAGGCATCAATTTCTTCCTGTGTCTGGAAAATACCTTCCGTTTCATATCCCCAAATCTCACCCATCTTCATGCCTTTATATAGAGTGTTAATTTTCAACTCTTCATTGTTGGCAAACTCTATAATTTCAGATTTATAATCAGACATCATAAAGCCCAATCCATATTGTAAACCATTATCAAGGCGATCATTCCAGTTAATAGACAATTCCCAACCGACGGTCTTCATCGTACCACTATTCGTTTTAGGTTCAGATGCTCCGAGCACACCGGGTAAATTAGATGCTCTTCCTAATATGTCAGTTGTTTTACGCTCATACCAATCATAGGTAGCACTCAATTTATTCCATACCATCATATCGAAACCAAAATCAAGAGTTGAAGCAGTCTCCCAAGTTAATTGCGCATCAACCATACCTGGTTGAGTAATTGCCATAGGTCTGTTGCCATCAAAAATGTAGTTTACTTCTGCACGGGAACCATAGGACGGATAAAACGGATAAAAGGATCCAAACCCTTGTGCATTACCCAAACTACCGTAAGAGGCACGAAGTTTTAAGTTGTCCAGGAAATCATCAGACCAATCCATAAATATCTCTTCTGACACACGCCATCCGACTGAGTATGATGGGAACCAATTGAATCGATAACCTTCATCAAAATAAGACGTTCCATCATAGCGGCCATTGATCTCAGCGAGATATTTTCCTTTATAACTATAACTTAAACGAACAAAAGCTCCTCGCTTAGCCCAATGACTTTCCCCATCATTTGCGTATTTCTCATCTCCGGTAGTCTTTCCAATAACAGGAACCTCTTCGCTTATCATGTGTTCACCTCTTGCCCAAAAATTACTGTATTTAAATAATTCCTGATTATAACCAAACACCCCATTCACATTATGATCTGTAAAAAATGTTTTATCAAAATTGGCGTAGATGTTTGTAATAATATTTTCACGTCTAGTATAAAATTTAGAAACATAGCCTGGAGTACTGTGTGTGACAACAGGATTATACCATTCCAGGTCAATCCTTTCGTGCTCTGGACGCACATCTTTTTTATAATAATTGTATGATTTATAAGACAGGTCACCCTTTATATCTAACCATTTTGCCAATTTAACGGTAGCACCGCCAAACAACACCATGTCCTCTGTTTTTGTATCAGTACGATTACCATCCTGATGGAAAAAGCTAATTTTATTATCGGTAAACATATCTCCGGCAGGCGAATTTTCAGGTAACCGGACAGGCATCATAATCATACGTTCAGCCTCTGTACTTAAACGTCCCCATATCCCACTAATTCCTATTGGTGCATCGTACTGAATCTGACTGTAATTCAAACGGAAATCAGTTTTTAACCAATCGGTAATATCCGATGATAAATTTATTACTGCATTATACCGTTTATGTTTGTCTGCATTGACTTTGTAGATACCTTCCTGACCTTGATACCCAACAGATGCATAGTATGTACTGTATTTCCCTCCACCACGTACCGAGATGTTATGCTTCTGTAGCGGTGCATAGTCTCCAATAATTTCCTCGTAGGGATCGGTATTACCGACCCAGATAATACTACTGTTCAAATCTCCCTCATCTTCCATTATATAGTATGGTGCTGTATCAGGGTTTTCATAATAGGCCTTTACGGCCGCCAGTTTTCTATCAGCTATTGCACTTGGTGTTTCACCTGATAAATAGATGGCTTCATGTTGTGCTTTCTGATATTGATAAGAATTCATCAAATCAGGTGTATTAATCGGTGAACTTAACTGGTACATTGAACTATAACTTACTGTTGGCTTGGTATCTTTCTGACCACCTTTAGTCGTCACCAAAATAACACCATAGGTGCCTTCCGATCCATAAATAGCCGCAGCTGCTGCATCTTTAATAACAGATATACTTTGGACATCCTCCGGGTTAATCCGGTTCAGATTCATTTTTACACCATCCACCAAAACTAAAGGTGAGCCATTATTCATCTGCCATTTCTTATCTGAGGAATTGTAAGAGAAAGAAGTGCCACCTCGAATATTAAAACTTGGTTGGGTATTAGGGTCTCCATTTGCTACAGAAACATTCAGATTAGGCACAACACCTTGCAAAGCCTGCCCAATATTTGGAGCTGCTTTTTTAGCAATCACATCCCCCTGTACACTTTCTACAGCACCGGTCAAATTAACTTTTTTCTGAGTACCGTAACCTACTACCACTACTTCGTCCAGGCCTGTGATTTCTTCCATCAAGGTAATATTAATCTCATTCCGTCCATTAACTTGAATCTCCTGAGTATCAAACCCAATAAACGAAAAAACTAATACCCTCTCAACATTGCTCACTTTGATATTGTAATCGCCATCAATACCCGTAATGACACCATTGCTGGTTCCTTTTTCATAGATATTCACACCAGGAATCGGTTCACCCTGTGCATCAATTACCTTTCCCGTTACTTTCTTTTCGACCTCCTGTCCGGAAGCTGAAGTACCGGATGCCTGTTTAGGTACCAATGCTATGTAATTATCCACGATACGATAGGTCAGGTTAGTACCAGCTAATACACTATCCAATAACTCGAGAATAGATTCATCCTCAAATTGCCCGGATACCCGGTAATCCAAAGTCGATTCATCAGTTTTGTAATAGAAATAATAATCCGATTCCTTTTCAATCTTATCCAATACCTCACGTAAAGTGGCATTCTTTACATTAATATTAAATTTTGAATCTTGTGCCTTACTATCCATTGCACTTACATTAAAGATGCTCAGCGCAATGAGAAAAAATGTCAGCCTCATAATTAACAATAGTTTCCACCTTCGTCCTTTAGCGGACGAATAAAAATGATTTTTTTTCATAAATTTGAACTGTATTGATTAATACTTACCCGAAAGGGTTACTTATCAGACTCAAAAAATATGGCGGTATTTTCTGAGTCCATCCTAACACCGGAAAACTTTCACATGTTTTCCGGTTTTTTTCTTTTAATACTATTTAATAATCACTATTGGTCTATCGTGTCCTTTCTCAATAATCTCATAATCAACCTGACCAGTCATTTCCAACAGGTTTAATACTTCCAAAACTGGTTTATCTTTCAACATGGTACCATTCACTAAAACGGTTTGTGAATTCTTATTTTCAAACTTCACATCAACATTATACCAGCGTTCTATATATGTTGCAACCTGTTGCATTGGAGCACTCCGAAACTGAATAAGACCTTTTTGCCAACTCAGTAGATTGAATGTTTCTGAACTGTACTTTTTTAGCTTATTGTTTTCCAATGACCATTCTACTGATTCACCAGGTTTCATTACTAAAGATTGACCGGCATCTTCCCACTCCACAACAACCTCGCCTTCAACTAAAGTCGTAGTGATTGACTCATCGGCATAGGCTTCAACATTAAACTGAGTACCCGTAACCTTTATGTCATAAATATTTGTTGACACAATAAAGGGTATTTCTGTATTTTTAGCCACCGTAAAATACCCCTCTCCTACAAGCTCCACACCTCTTTTCTTCTTGTTAAAAGAGGTGCGATATTTTAATGATGAATTAGAATTCAACACCACATGCGTGCTATCAGGTAATATTAACTCAGCCATTTGACCGACTGGCACAATTACTTCAGCAAATTCAGCACTCGAATGAGTAGACTCGTTACTATTTAGGAACAACAAATGATAAACCACGGCACCAATCAACAAAACAGCTGCATAACGAGCAAAAATACTTATAAATCCCACTCTGCTTTGATCGGAAATTTTGGCCTTTTTCCTGATTTTCGAATAAACCAACTCCTTCTGCTTGCTTTCCAATGAAAGATGCGTAGCTGTTAAAGCACGAATTAATTTTAACCCGGCTTGCTCTTTCATTTCTTCCCTACTATATCTGTTATCTTGTTCTTTCATTCACCTACGAAATATCAGCTTTTCATATAGTAAATCCACCAAAACGGTTTTCCCCTATGTAAAAAAGTCACTTTTTTTATGTTTTTTTTGAAAAAGGAGAAGAACTATCAGATAAACAACCAACTAACCAACGGCAAATATTCGGATAAATTTACCCTGAAAATCTTCAGAGCTTTTGAGATATGTGCTTCCACAGCTTTCTCCGAAATATGTAATTGCGCAGCAATCTCACGATTTTTCAACTCTTCGAATCGACTTAACTGAAAAACTTCGCGACAACGAGGGGGGAGTTGATTAAGTGTTTCATTAATGATATGGTTGATTTCCCGGATGGACAAATCAGAAGTATCCAATTGTTGCAGTGCCAATACATTTACAGCATTTCCAGTATCTCTGGCAAACTGTCCATCTAGGGGCAAAGGTTCTAACAGACTGCTTTTCTTCATCCACTTCAGGCAATCGTTTTTAACCACAGTGAAAAGCCATGCCAGAAGATTTGAATGATCCTTTAAACCAATCCGCTTTTCCCATAATTTCACAAAGGCACCCTGCGTTAATTGATGAGCCGTATCATCATCTTTCACAAACTCTTTGGTGAAAAAAAATAACTTATCGTAGGATGAATCAAATACCATCTTGAAGTATTTCTCCTCACCATTTTTTAAGCCCTTAACAATATGCTGGTCGTATATTTCCATTCAAAACCCCCAATACAAAAATACAATAACATAATTGTAAAACAAATGGAAAGTATTACGAACACCCTACTTTCAACTTTCAAACCATTACTTTTATCTCTATTTTTATTAACTTTTACTTACTTTACCAATTACCATCCATTAGACACTTAAGTCCCTGAATGAACATATCATGCAAAGGATAATATAAATAATTGAAAATAACTAAACGATGAAAAAAGTAGTCCTATTTCTTGCCAAGGGTTTTGAAGAAGTTGAAGCACTCACGCCTGTTGATGTTTTAAGAAGGGCGGGCATAAATGTAACAACGGTTTCTATTTCAAATGACTTAAGAGTTACCGGTGCCAGGCAAATAACTGTACTTGCAGATGCCTTATTTACAGATATTGATTACAGTAACATTGACATGATCATACTACCAGGAGGAATGCCCGGAACTTCAAACCTGAATAATCATCAGGAGTTAAGAAAACTATTGGTAGATTTTGCCGCCAAAAACAAACTAATCGCTGCCATCTGTGCGGCTCCCATGATACTGGGTGAACTGGGACTTCTAAAGGGTAAGACCGTCACTTGTTACCCCGGTTTTGAATCACATTTGAAAGGCGCAAATGTTACCACGCAATCAGTAGTGACCGATAAAAATATAATAACCGGAAA
>JAEINY010000460.1 GCA_016342595.1 Marinilabiliaceae bacterium | reverse complement strand
AACATTACCAACCACCAGTAGTGATAGAGCCTTATCAAATCATAAAAATCAGCGTCACAAAATATCCAACACCTCACCAATACGAACAACCTCCCTGTAATTTTCAGATTCCACAGGCTCACTCACCACCTCATGATGCCAGGTGGTGTGAAACGGCACATGAATACCATAGCCACCCAATTCAATCACCGGCAAAATATCTGATTTCATGGAATTACCAATCATCAGAAACTGCCCGGACTGAATATCCAGGTGATGAATTAAGTTTTTATAGGTGTCCGGTGTTTTATCACTCATCACTTCAATGTGGTGAAAGTAATCGATTAAGCCACTCTTTTTGAGCTTCCGTTCCTGATCCAGTAAGTCACCTTTAGTGGCAACAATCAGCCGGTAATGACCATGCAGCTTTTGAAGCACCTCTTCTACGCCTTCCAATAGCTCAACAGGCTTATTAAGCATCTCCTTGCCCAGCTGGATAATCTGATCGGTTTCACGTGCTGTAATACGAAAACCGGAAATCAAATTAGCTGTTTCAATCAAAGAGAGCACAAAAGCCTTGATGCCATAACCATAAATGGACATATTAGCCACTTCCACCTTATACAAAATGCGATAGACCTCATCGGTTTCAGCATATGCTTTTAACAGATTTGCAAATTCTTTCTCCGTTTCCCGAAAAAACGTCTCATTCACCCAGAGGGTATCATCGGCATCAAAACCAATTACTTTTATATCGTTCATTTGATGTTTCAATCTAATGGTAAGTTCACTTCAATAATAAAGGGCAAAGGTAAAAAGGTTAATGGGAAAAGTAGTGTAAATAATAATACCGATTACCAATCAAAACGATTGATAAAAACATCAATCTATGATTGTGTACCGGCATTTACCTTTGTATAATAAGCAAAATGCTTTATCAATCACGTTGTTAGATAATTGATATAATTCCCTCATACCGATTACATTTACAAAAAGACACTCCGCAAAAAAAAATGTAACCGCAAATTATCACAAATTTCATGTTTTCCGTTGGAAAACAATCTGTGAAATCTGTGTATATCTGTGGTTAAAATTAATACAACATATCCTAAGTTCAAATTATCGATACAGAATGCAAGCTGTGTTAAAAATAAAACACAACAAGCGTTTTAAATGCGATTGCTATCACATGCGCTGGTATAATGCCGATACCTAATCAAAGGGCGTTTAGAAGTGAAACGCACTAAAGGTACATTTTGATTAGTAAACGGTATAATTAGTTAAATTCGAGAAATTAGCGGACAACAAAACAGGAAACAGCGAAGCTTTTGTCTGACTCATTTGTGTTCATTTGCGATATTTGTGGTTTCAAAGTTATTTTATTACTCTTCCGAAACTCCCTATCTTCAGTAAAATAAAAATCTTCATTTCCATTTCTTCAGTAACTATTCAGAAACATATAATCTGCGCTTAAACCATCACCCCTTCAACTCTTTCCGGTATGCAGCGGGTGATACACCCATTACCTTTTTAAAGATCCTGGAGAAATAATAGGGATCCTCATAGCCCACACGACTCGCCACTTCTTTTATTCTCAGATCAGAGGCATCCAGTATTTGACAGGCCTTTTGAATGCGCAAATGAATCAAATAGTCCATCGGGGCCCGACTTGTTTTTTTGCGAAAAACCATCGAATAATGGGAAGGTGATAAGCCCGATTCCTGTGCCAGATCATCAAGTGATATTTTCATTGCCAGATTCTCCTTCATAAAAAAGACGGTATCTTCAATGGGGTCTTTTTCCCTCACCTGACGTATCTGTCTGAATTGGCTAATGTATTTAAAGGATGCTAAAAAATGCCACAGACAAATGTTCGCATAATTGAGGTTTTCCATGCTGTAGCCCATCTCCAGATTTTGCATAATCTCCTCGAAAAGCTGAATGCGATCATCAATCCGGGATACTTTACAGGGCGTTATGGATTTGGTATTACCGGCAATATCGAAAAAATAAGAAGCCAGACTGCCTGAGAAATGCAACCAGTAGATACTCCACGGATTAGTATCGATACATCCATACGCATGTGCAAGCCCTTCGGGAATAATGAAAAACTGATTGGGAGTCACTTTTGTCTTTCTACCTTCAATGGAAAACCACCCCTCCCCTTCAATGCAATAAATGAGAATATACTGACTACATCCTTTTTCCCG
>JAEINY010000039.1 GCA_016342595.1 Marinilabiliaceae bacterium | reverse complement strand
AATGAATAAGCATATTTCATATGTATTCTTTTTAATTAGTGTTTAGTTGAATAATACAATGTTTAGTCAGGGAGAAAGTAGCTAATTGATAAAAAATATTAACATCATGAAGATTGAGTCAGTTCACCCCAAAGTTCAGGAATTTCTGGAGCAAACAAAGCTTCGAGATCATGTCAAGTATGAGGTATTAGACACGCTGCGTCAAAAAGTCTTCGAGCAGTATCCAAAAGTAGAAGAGCGCATGATGTATGGCGGCATTATTTTTTCACTGACGGAGGATTTTGGAGGTGTATTTGTGTATAAAAATCATGTCTCCTTTGAGTTTAGTTATGGCTATAAATTAGATGATCCTGAGCAGTTATTGGAAGGTGGCGGGAAATTTCGACGACATTTGAAATTGAAATCATTGGCGGATATAATTACAAAGAAGGTCGATTTTTTTGTGAAGCAGATAAAGGAATTTGAAGATTAATGTGTTTTTCAATGCATTGGTAATCATCCAGGAACGGGTACCAGGTAAAGGCATTGAAAATTATGTCGTCTCTGCTAATGTCGAGGCTGTCAAGATGAAATAATACCAATCGTATAATGAAGCAGGCTTTATCACATTTTATTTGATAAAGCCATTCATTAGAATACTGAACGTATTCGGTACAGGCCATCAGCCCAACTATAACTCCTTTTCAAAGATGCGGTACTTTTTATAGATGGTATGGTCTTGCCTTTCCATTAAAGCCCTCATCTTAGTGTTTTCTTCCATAATTAAATGGCTATCTAAAAGTGTTAGTTTTCCTTTGTGGGCCGACTCAAATAATGAAACAGCCAATAAGGCATCGAGGCCTGTATTTTGCAAGCTGGTTTTGACACAACCCAGTAGTAGATTCAGCTGACTTGTTTTTTTAAAGGCGCGCAGAATAGGTAAAAAACCAAAAGGGAATAATTGGCCATTTGCTTTTCGTAAACCAGGGCTAATGTCGGGCATGGCAATCACAAATGCCACTATTTTATGCTCACTATCGACTACAATTTTAATGTACTCCGGCTTGAGCAATGGGAGAAACCTTTCTGAAAATTCGTTGGATTCAATCTCTTGTAAAGGGGCAAAACCATAAATGTCCGTATAGGTTTCGTTAATCAGGTCGAAAACAGGTTTGACATAGGGTCTGATGTTTTTTGAGTGATTAAATTCCAAGACCTTAAAACCCCGGTTTAAAACCCGTTGGGCTATATTATGGTAAACCTCCGGGATAACCTCTGGTATTAAGCTTCTGTATTGAAAGAGATCTAATTTCTTTTTATAGCCCATCCGTTCGGTGAACACCACCAGAAAAGGCAAACTACAATTGGTCACCATCACTGTCATGGGGTCGTTAAAGCCCTCGATCAGATAGCCTTGTGGGTCTTTATCAGAAAAGCCCAGTGGTCCCACCAGTTTATCCATTCCTTTCTCGATAGCCCATTTTTCAATAGCTTGCAGTAAAGCGTTGTATACGTCGTTATCGGGATTGCATTCGGCAAAACAAAAGCGGGCATTTTTTTCGTTATGCCCTGCATTATAAGTGTGATTAATGATGCCCATGATACGGCCTACTATTTTTTTGTCTTTTTCAGCCAAAAGCAAAATGGTATCACAATGTTCAAAGGAATGATTTTGCGTCTTATCAAATACTTTCCATTCATCCGAAATCAAAGGCGGCAGCCACTCTTTATGCTGTTTGTGAATACTAAAGGGAAGGTGAATAAACTGCTTTAAATCCTTTTTAGTGACGACTTCTTTTAGTTTTATCATCAGAATAACTTGCTAAGTGGTATTACTTTTGATTTTTCCAGCGTGGAAGATGGTATAAAAAACCGGATAAATATAGAATAAATGGCGCTACCATCAAGCCTGCTATGCTATCAATGGCATAATGCGCTTTTATATAAACGGTTGATATAATTAGAATGATGACCAGCGGCCAGGCAAATTTGAAGAAGGGAGGCGCGTATTTTTTCGACAGCATTAAAATGATCACCGAGATGCCCACATGTGAACTTGGGAATGCGCCGGTGGGTTGCTCGCCCACATGCTGGATAAAGTGCATGACATGGCTGAAGAAATAAGCTTCGGGCAATACGCTTTCGGGAGGTGAGAAATAGAACTGAGGACCAGCTGATGGAAAAAAGCAAAAGGTTAGGTAGAACAAATAGAGGGAGGCACTTAACAGAAAGGTAACCTGCTTAAAAAAGACCCTTTTTTTAATAAACACATAGAGGGTAAATCCTAAGATGAGTAAATAGAAGGAGAAATAACCAAAATACATCAGTTCGCTCACTAGCTTATTGGAAAAATAAGCAGCGAATTCCAGACTGGGTTGCATGTTGAATAGAGCGGTTTCAATATCGATCAGTAAAGGATCTAGATCGTTAAAAAAGATCTTGTTGTAAAATACAGTCTCCGAATAAAAATAACCACTTAATAGGATTGGATAAGACAAGCGGAGGAGTTTAACGAGGGCATGGGTGGATTTTTTATCTGCGTAGATGAGTGCAAGAATCGAAGCAACCATTATACATCGAATCCAGATAAACGCTGGTGAATGGATGGATGAATCCCAGGCAAAGGCAAGCGTAAGTGTGCTAATAGCCAGGTATATTAAAAATAGAACATCAATTTTTTTTAAGTCAGCCACTTCGTAATTATTAAAAACCTGACAAATATAGAATAATCATTAGCATAATGATGTGTAACTGCAATTCGCAATTGTATTTTTTATCCTTTATTGAATAACGGATCACTAATAATCAACACTTCATGAGCTTTGTCTGAGAGGATTCCCTGGTGCAAAAGAGGCTGTTCTGCCGATAGTTTACTTAAAAATGTTACTTTTAGTGTCACTTGATAGGTGATAAAAATTGAAGACAATGCAAGTTGCCACCATCATAGTATAAACGATACAGTATGTGGATCAAAAAACAGAAATACCCACTCCAATATTCCTGGAGTTCGCATTTGAATTTTCTCTATCAAAGCGGTAATGTTTATATCATGGATAATCATTTGGCTGCTGCCTGGTGCTGGATCAATCAATTGGATACAGGGAAATCATATAATTTATACCACATCGATAATCATTATGACTTACAGGGTGATGCTCAGTCTGTAAAAAGTCAAATAATCGATGTTGGCTTCGATCTGCAAAATTGTTCACTTGATGCCTATTTAAATCTAAAGCAACCAATGCCGGAAGGAGAATCGGCTGCTCTGTTTCGCTACGATACTTACATATTGAATCTTCAGCAAGTCTATACAGGTCTGTTTGCCCGCAAGTATTTTGCAACGCAGCGGATTGGGAATCGAAAAGAAATGTTTATCGATCCAGGCAAAGGAGATTGTGAAAAAGAAATTTTTCAATTGATCAGTCAAATGGCGGATGATATAGATGGAACCAACGATAATCAGTGGATTGTGAATCTTGATTTGGATTATTTTTTTATTGAGAAAGGGGAGGAGCATTTTCAGCATTTGACAGATGACTACATTGTGGCGTTATGTGAAAACATCAAGAGATCGATAAAAAAAATTGCAGTGGTGACCATCGCCTTGAGCCCTGAGTTTTGTGGAGGATGGAAAAAGTCGTATCGAATCGCTAAATTAGTCTCTCGTTGTTTGGAGCTTGATTTTGAGTTGAAAGTTTAGGAAAAGATGTCCTTGAGCCGCTAATTATTAGTTTTTAAAATGTCTATAGTTATTGTCGCAGAGTTATAATATGGGGCCGCTGACGACTGACTCAAATCTAATAAACTAACAACAATGTTGAACCAATTAAAAACGAAGCATATGACCATCCTTGTAGTTGGTGCCAGCGGGGCGACAGGACAGCTGTTGGTGGAGCAGCTGCTCAATCGCGGAGAGAATGTGAAAGTGATTGTGCGATCACCCGAAAAGTTACCGGAAATTCTGAAGGACCATGAGCATATGACTGTGATCCAGGCCAGTGTTTTGGAATTGACCGATGCTGAGATGGCCCGGCATGTGAAAGGGTGTGATGCCGTCGCATCGTGCCTGGGACATAATCTGACCTGGAAAGGATTATTTGGTGCTCCTCGTCGCTTAGTGACCGATGCGACTCGCCGATTGTGTCAGGCCATTGAGAGCAACAAATCGGATCACCCAACCAGGTATGTACTGATGAATACAACAGCCAATCGGAATCGTGATTTGCAGGAACCGATTTCAATTGGTCAAAGATGTGTCATCGGACTTCTGCGTTTGCTGTTACCCCCTCATGTGGATAATGAGCAAGCCGCTGATTATTTAAGGATAAATATTGGTCAAAACAACAAAGTTGTTCAGTGGGTAGCAGTGCGGCCGGATACTTTGATTGATGCAGAAAACATCTCCGGATACGAGGTTTTTCCTTCACCTGTTAGAAGTCCGCTTTTTAATCCGGGGCAAACCAGTCGAATCAACGTCGGGCATTTCATGGCTGAATTGATCACCAATGATGATACCTGGAATAAATGGAAGGGGCAGATGCCGGTAATTTATAATAGCGAATCCAGAGAATAGAGCCCGGGAGAAAGATTAAAGTGGTGATTTAGTCTTATTAGAAACAATGTGTATAGTTCTGGGCGCCTCGCATGCTCCTGCCGGTGAGTTTTGTCTGATTGCCGCATAACGCCCTTGATGCAGAGTATTGAACATACCCTGAACATATCCGAACAATCTCTTAACATACACTTTTGGGGGTTCCAAACCACCGCAAAATTCATTCAAATCCTTGTGCAATGAAGGTAAGGTGCTGCAATATTACTTCAGGGCACTGCAGAGAGCCCTAAAAGCACTGCGCAGGGGCATGAAAGCGTTACAATGTTAGGCATGAGCACTGCAGAGAGTTATAAAAGCACTGCACAGAGGGATAAGAGTGCCACAATGGCAGGCAAGGGCACTGCACAGAGGGGTAAAAGCACTGCAGAGAGGTATAGAGGCACTTCAGAACCGCATAAAAGTGACACAAAGTCAGGCAAAAGTGCGTTATGGTTAAATATGGAATGTGGTACAAAGAGCTCAAGCTTGACAGAAGCAATTACCCACTATATATCATACAGAGCCAATAAAGATGTTTGCCTTGGAATTATATGCGTTAATTTTAAAAATATTATAAATGCGTTTACCCTGATAAATCCCCCATTATGTATAGCATTCTAAAAATCATTAGCTATTTTTGCGGGTCGTAAAAATATGTGGAATGCCTGCACGAATACAAGTCATACTTATTTTATTCCTTTGCCAGATTGCCGGGGGCCTGAATGCACCCTTGCAAGCAGCTGATACTAACTTTCAGTCGACTGATTCGGTCGTAGTAGCTGTGTTGGGATGTGGATACAATACCCTCACTTACAAAGGCTCGATGGATGTGTTTAAGAAGCACTTCTCGGGTTTGTATTTTTTCAAGCAGATGCCGGATGATAAGAAACGGATGGTCGTGCTCAGTGAGTTTGGTTTGAATCTGTTGGATTTTCAGTTCACAAATGACTCGGCCCAATTGATGAATGCTCAAGAGTTTTTAAACAAACCCGGTCTGATTGAACTCATGAAGGGTGATTTTGGTTTCCTTGTTAATGGGATACGAACCAGTGAGGTGCTTAAACACCGCCATCTTACCCAAAAAAAGGGAGTGGAGCGGACAAAGGTAAAAACAGAGAAGGGACAGTTTACTTTATACTACCGGGTTACTGATCAACGATTGGTGAGAGTGAAACGCAGACAGGGCTGGTTTTCGTCCGTGAAGTATTCATTCACTTATAGTAACAGTGACTTGCCGGAAGAAATAAGGATTCGTCACACCGGACTGCCCTTCAAAATGAAACTCAAAAAAATTAAAGAAGAATAATGGCTGGATTGAACGACTTTTTTACCTATCAGATCCTTGAATCAACAGATGCTACCATTGAGGCGAAAATACAGTTGAACCCCACTCATGCCTTATATGAAGGCCACTTCCCCGGTAATCCGGTGGTGCCTGGTGTTTGCCAGGTACATATGGTGAAGACGATCTTGTCGCATCATTTGGAACAGAAGGTAGCCATGGGAGAGGCGAAAGATGTGAAATTTTTGTCCATGATACAACCCCAATCCATGAACGAGCTGAGTTGTGAAATCATCCTGCAAAAGCTGGATGAGCAACGCTATAAAGTGACAGCACGTTTGAATCATGGGGAAACTATGTGTATGCGTTTGCGGGCTACATTTAATTTTGAGGAAAAGAAGTGATGAAAGATATACTTGCCAATACGGGGTGTTGCGTGATTGTGCCCACTTATAATAATGAGCAGACCATTGGGGCTGTGATTGACAGTCTGCTGGAGTATACCCAACAGATTCTTGTGGTGAATGACGGTTCGGTGGATTCCACGTCTGGTATTTTACGAACGTATGAATCCATTGAAGTGGTTGGCTATTCACGCAATCGGGGTAAAGGCGTGGCCTTACGTACCGGATTTAAAAAGGCGGTGGAGCTGGGATATTCCCATGCCATTACCATTGATTCAGACGGGCAGCATAAAGCTTCAGACTTGCCCAAATTTGTGGCTCATCTAAAGGAGCATCCCAATGCCATTATTATCGGAGCACGGAATATGACAGTGGATAACGTACCGGCCAAGAGCAGTTTCGGCAATCGCTTCTCTAACTTCTGGGTGAAGGTAGAGACGGGCTTTGATATGCCCGATACGCAGTCGGGTTACCGCTTGTATCCAATCAAGGCATTAAATGATATTAAATTCTATTCCCGTAAATATGAATTTGAGATTGAGGTGTTGGCGAAAGCTGCCTGGGCAGGTATTGAGTTAACTTATATTCCCATCGATGTCTATTATCCGCCGCAGGAAGAGCGTGTGTCGCACTTTCGGCCATTCAAGGATTTTTTCCGCATCAGCGTGGTGAATACAATTCTGGTGACCCTGGCTTTTGCCTGGTACTGGCCGCGTAATATTGTTCGTCGGTATCGGAAAAAAGGATTCAAACAGGCCATGCGCGAAGATGTATTCGGTGCTGATGAATCAAATGTAAAAGTGGCTATTGCCATTGGTTATGGCATATTCATGGGGATTGTACCCATCTGGGGGTATCAATTGCTGGTGGGATTCGCATTGGCACATCTGTTAAAGATCAATAAAGCCATCTTTTTTATTTTTGCCAACATCAGTCTGCCTCCCATGATACCGTTAATCTTATATCTCAGTTATGTTACCGGAGGAATCGTACTCAATCAGGAAGCATGGCAATTGCAGCTACCGGATGAATTTACCTTCGAAATGGTCTGGCAAGATCTGGAGCAATACCTGATAGGGGCGGTGATGTTTGCCACCATTGCCGGTCTATTCTCCTTTTTGATAGGATATGGGGTGTTATCATTTTTACGAAAGGGGAAATAAATTATGGGGTCGATTTTTGCAACTATTGTTCAGTTTTTAAGTCATCACAGGCGATTGTTCTGGGGTGTGATAATAGGCTTGATTCTGTTCATCGCTTTTTCACTGTCGCGTCTTTCATTTACCGAAGACATCACTTCTATCATACCCAATGATAGCCGCATAGAGCAGGTAAATGTTATTTTAAAACACTCCAATCTATCGGATCGCATCATCTTTCATTTTTATGGGAAGGACGGACAACCTGTTTCCACTGATTCGCTCATTGCCTTTGCTGAGCCCATCATGGAGGCCTTGGAGGCTGACACGAGCCGTGTGAAAGAAGTGTTGTTTAAGATGGATGAGTCCATGTATCTATCGTTGTACGATTACTTTTATAATCATCTGCCTTTTTACCTGGATTCCACTGATTATGCCCGTATCGAGACGAGTCTGCAAGCCGGGAATTTAAAAACAACACTGCGTAAGAATTTTATGTCGCTGGTGTCACCGGCCGGTGTCGCTACTAAAAAATTCATTTTTAAAGATCCCTTGAGCATGACGCCTCATGCTCTGAAGCGTCTGGAGAAATTTAAGATTGATGACAACTTCACAGTGATTAATTCCTCGGTATTTACAGCAGACGAACAACATCTGCTGGCTTTCATCATGCCGGTTTATGGATCAAGTAATACGGCTAAAAATAAAGTCCTGATTGACCGTATCGATCAGTTACTTGAACAATACGCAACTCATCCCACCAATGGTGTGGAATATTATGGCGGAACAGCCGTGGCGGTGGCAAATGCACACCGTATTCAATATGATATTATGCTGACGGTAACGGCCGCGATGATTATTTTAACACTGCTCTTCTTTTTGATGTTTCGTCGTATTCGCATCTTTGCTTTGATGGCCTTTCCGGTTATTCTGGGTGCTGGCCTGGCCCTGTCGGTGTTGCACTACATGGAAGGCGAAATATCGGCCATAGCCTTGGGTGTTGGAGCTGTTTTGTTAGGCATTGCAGTCGATTATTCCTTGCACTTTTTTACGCATCTGCGGGATAATCGCAGTGTGAAGGCGACCGTGAAAAGCATTGCGGAGCCCATGATCATGAGTAGCCTCACCACAGGAGGCACGTTTATCTGTTTGTTTGTAGTGCGATCTAAAGCACTCAATCAATTGGGATTGTTTGCTGCTTTGAGTGTTATCTTTGCTGCCTTCTTCGTGTTAACTCTGGTGCCTGTGTTATTGCAGCGGAAAGTATTCCGTTCGGGCTGGGAGAAAAAATATAACGAGACCCGGTTGGATCGTTTTGCCGGTTATGATTTTGAGCGCAATCGCTGGATGGTGTTGGTGGTCACTGTTATTTCACTGGTGATGGTATTCATGCCCAATAAGGTGCATTTTAATTCGGATATTGGTTCATTGAACTACTTGTCGCCCAAACTCAAGAAGGCGGAGACAAACCTGGAATCATTCAGTGCCCAGACATTGGGTGCGGTTTATATGGTCACCACCGGAAGTACCCGCGAGGAGGCTTTGCAAAAATCAGAATCGCTGACGGCTGGTTTGGATAGTTTGCAGGAGATCGGTATCATCCGGGAACGGACCTCTGCCACCGTCTTATTATTATCAGAAGAGGTACAACAGCAGAAGCTGGATCAGTGGAATGCGTTCTGGGATCGGATGGATCGTGAACAGGTGAAAGAGCAGATGATCGCATACGGAAAAGATTTTCATTTTAAGGAAAAAGCCTTTTCTGCTTTTTATCAATGGATTAATCAGCCCTTTGATTACATACAACGGAAGGATCAGGCACCATTGGAGCAATTGTTTTTGAAGAATTATCTCAATGAAACGGATGATGAGGTGTCAATCATCACCTTGTTGAAAGTTGATCCGGAGCATAAGGAAGCGTTTTATGCTCATTTTAATCACCATCAAGAGGTGTTGGTATTTGATCGGCAGTATTTTGTCAATCAGTTTTTTGATGTACTCAATGAGGATTTCAGCATCCTGGTGGCAGTATCCATGATCCTGGTATTTGTCGTACTGTTGCTGTTTTTTGGTCGCATTGAGTTGGCCATCGTGGCCTTTATACCGCTATTCATTAGTTGGAACTGGACCTTGGGATTAATGAAGCTTTTGGGTGTTGAGTTCAATATCTTTAATGTGATCATCTCCACGTTTATCTTTGGTTTGGGTATTGATTATTGCATTTTCCTGATGAAAGGATTGATGGATGAGCACAAATATGGTCAGGTTCATCTCAAGCCTTATCGTCTTTCGGTACTATTATCAGCCATAACCACGGTGGTTGGAATTGGTGTATTGCTATTTGCACAACATCCGGCTTTAAAATCCATTGCTTTGGTATCTGTACTGGGTATCTTGTCGGTGGTTGTTGTATCTTTTACCTTATTGCCACTGTTGTTTCGTTCCTTAATATTTTATAAAAGAAAGAAACGCTATCAACCCATTACCGCGCAAAATCTTATTGTTTCCATCGTTATCTTATTCGTTTTTGTTGTGGGTTCCATGTTGTTAACCCTGATGATACCGGTGATGTGGATTTTACCACTACGCCGCCGCGCTGTTAAAGCGCTGTTTCATCGGTTTATCTATGGAAATATGCGGTTTATTAAGTTTGTGGCGGCACCGGTTCGACGAAAGTTAATTGACCTGGATAAGCTCAATTTTGATCAGCCTTCTGTTATTATTGCCAATCATCTGTCGCATCTGGATTTGTCACTGGTGTTACTGCTAAATCCTAAAATGGTGATCATGACCAATAAATGGGTTTGGAACAGTGTGTTTTTTGGTTGTGCGGTTCGTTTTGCCGATTACTACCCGGCTTTTAAAGGCATTGATCACAACCTTGGGAGATTACAACGAAAAGTAGCGCAAGGTTATTCAATCATGGTTTTTCCCGAAGGAACGCGATCGGCTGACGGGGTGATGAGTCGTTTTCAACAAGGTGCGTTTTATCTGGCGGATAAGTTAAATCTGGATGTGCAGCCGGTATTGATTCATGGCGTGGATGACTGTTTGCATAAACAAGAGTTTTTTCTGCGGACCGGCCAGATGACTCTAAAAGCATTGGATCGCCAACCTGTTCAGCATGTGGAAGAGGGGCAATCTTATCGCCCACAGGCAAAGGTCATGCGTCGATACATGATGGCGGAACAGAAAGTGCTGAAACAGGAAATCGAGACGCCTGATTATTTCCGGACGCAGCTCTTTAGCCGCTACATCTATAAAGGGCCGGTATTGGAATGGTACATGAAAGTGAAAGTGCGGTTGGAAAAGAATTACCAGTTCTTTCACGATTTAATACCTATGCAGGCTCGCATCACGGATATTGGTTGTGGGTATGGGTTTCTATCCGGTATGTTGGCACTGTGTTCATCCAAGCGCACCATTTTAGGTGTGGATTATGATGCTGAAAAAATTGCCGTCGCTCAACAGGCCTATGTAGATAAAAACAATGTGCGTTTCGAATACAAAGATGTGACCTGTGATGAACTATCTGCCAGCGATGTGTTTGTTATTAATGATGTGTTGCATTATTTTCCACAGGAAGAGCAGGTATCACTCATTGAAAAATGCATGAATAACGTAAGTGAGCTGGGGATGATCATTATTCGCGATGCGGATTCGGATCTGGAGGAACGCACCAAAGTGACCAGGCGGACGGAGTTTTTCTCCACCCGCTTTTTTCGCTTCAATAAAACCAATTATGAGTCCTTATCATATACATCTGGCCGGGCAATAGAAACTATTGCCAAATGCAATAACTTTTCATTTGAGCGTATTGATAATGCCCGTTTCACGTCTAATGTGGTGTTTATTTTGAAACCACAACCCAAAACTACAGAGAATGCCACACTATGATGCAGTCATAATAGGAGCTGGATTAGGCGGGTTGCTGTGTGGTAACATATTGGCCCGTGAAGGGATGCACGTGTGTGTGTTGGAGCAGAACAGTGTGATTGGTGGAGGTATGCAATCTTTTGCAAGAAATGGTGTCGTATTCAATACAGGATTGAATTATACGGAGAGTCTGGGTGAGGGCGAAACGCTCAATCGCTATTTCAGTTATTTTGGTATTCTCGATCAACTGAAATTACGACGGATGGATGCGGATGGTTTTGAACGCATCAGTTTTAAAGGAGATGATAAAGAATATCCATTTGCCCAGGGACACGATCATTTTGTAGAAACATTAGCTTCTCATTTTCCGAAAGAGCGGGAAAACTTACGGATTTATATGAACTACCTCAATGAGATCAGTTCTTCCTTCCCGCTGTATTCACTGGATACGAAGTCTCAGGTTATTGAGGGGAAATATTTGCAGGTCAATGCTTTTGATTATATTAAAAGTACCATCGGTGATACGCGCCTGCAACAGGTCTTGGCGGGTTTGAACTCCTTATATGGAGGGGTGGCGGATAAAACACCGCTTTATGTTCATGCATTAATCAACAGTAGTTTTATACGAAGCTCCTGGCGTTTGGTGGATGGCAGTTCGCAATTGCCACGTGCCATAGCTAAAACCATTACGAATCATGGTGGAGTGATTCGTCGAAAGGCACGTGTGGTGAAGCTGGGTGGTGAGAAATCCGGCATTGATTATGCGGAACTGGAAGATGGGGAGCGAATAACAGCGAAACGTTTTATTTCCAATGTGCATCCCTCTGTCACACTGAATTTGGTGGAGGATACGATTACTAAACGGGCCCATAAGCAACGTATTAATCAATTGCCCAATACTATGGGGATGTTTACCCTGTATCTGGATTTTAAACCGGAAACACAACCTTACCTGAACTTCAATCACCATCATTTTGCCGGTGAGAATGCCTGGACGACCGCTTACAAGCAGGATGAGTGGCCGGAACATTACATGTTTTATACGCCGGCTATCTCCAAATCGGAACAATGGGCCGACGGTGGGGTGGTCATCACGTATATGAACTATCAGGAAGTGGCCAAATGGGCCAATACCAGCATTGAAAATCGCGGGGCTGAATATGAAGCTTTTAAACAGAAAAAGGCGGAGCAGTTGATTGACTTCATGGCACAGAAATTTCCAGCAATCCGGGACCGGATTGCAAGGTATTATACATCTACGCCACTTACATACAGGGATTATACGGGTACGCCGGAAGGATCGGCCTACGGTATTTTAAAAGATGCCAATGATCCCTTATCAACGATTATTTCCCCCAAATCAAGGGTTGGTAACCTCTATTTCACAGGCCAAAATCTGAATATGCATGGTGTTTTGGGGGTGACCATTGGTGCCGTGTTAACTTGCGCGGAATTTTTTGGAACCGAATACTTAATGAATAAGATAAAACAACATATATGAACAGCAGTACGAATTACGATGTAGTAATTGTGGGGAGCGGGCTAGGGGGGCTCATTTGTGCTAATGTATTGAGCAAGCAAGGTATGCGTGTGTGTGTACTGGAGAAACATTATCAGATAGGCGGTAATCTGCAAACATTTAAGCGGGAGGGATGTGTGTTTGATACTGGAGTGCATTACATTGGTTGCATGGATTCGGGCGAGATTTTACACCAGGTGTTCAAATACCTGGGGGTCTTAAATCAGATGAAGCTGGAGCGTTTGGATAAAGAGGGCTTTGATGTCATTAGTATTGGTGATAAAGAATACAAGCTGGCCAATGGTTACGATAATTTTGCAGTAGCCTTAAAAAGCTATTTCCCGGAGGAAAGTGTGGCCATTGATAAATTTGTGGAAACACTCCGAATTATTTGGGATAATGTGGGACTATTAAATTTCAGGGGGAATGTGAAAGGAGTGATACCAGGCGTTTGGCAATACAATGAAAATGCCCATGATTTCATAGAAGGTTTAACCGATAATGAAGAATTAAGAGCAGTGCTGGCTGGGAATAATGGTTTATTTACCGGTAATTCAGCTAAGACACCACTCTACATGTTGGCCAATATCAATAGCTTTTACATTAAGAGTGCCTGGCGATTAGCCGGAGGAGGTACCCAGCTGGCCGAGGCTTTGGGACGCAATGTGGAACAAGCAGGTGGCAAAGTAATGGTGAATGCCAATGTGGTAAAATTTAAGTCGAAAGAGAAGTTGATTGAAGCAGCTTGTTTAGAGAATGGAGAGGTGATCCATGGCAATAGCTTTATTTCCAATATTCACCCCTCATTAACGATGGATCTGGTGGAACCGGGATTGATGAGACAGGTTTACGTTGATCGGATCAAGAGTCTGGAGAACGGAATTTCTGTTTTTACCTTGTATTTGACATTGGAGAAAGGTATGATCCCACATCGAAATTCTAATTTGTACTACTCAAAAGATACCTGGGTTTGGGATCTGCATAAAGATCCAAATCAAGAGTGGCCGCATGGTTTCATGTTGTATACCTCTCAGGATGGCAATACCGGTTTCGCTGAAAGTATGACCATCATTACCATGATGCGCTTTGATGAGGTGGAACAATGGTCGGATACCACCATTGAGAAACGTGGTGAATCTTATAAGGCCTTTAAAAAGGAAAAGACAGATGCCTTATTGAAATTAGTGAAACAGAAATATCCACAACTGTCCACAGCTGTGAAGAGCTCTTTTGTGTCTACACCTTTAACTTTTCGTGATTATACGGGGACGGTGCGGGGATCGATGTATGGCATTGAAAAAGATAGCAGTGACCCGGTACGTACCAGTATATTGCCCAATACAAAGGTGAAGAATCTACTGATGACCGGTCAGAATATTAACATACATGGCACATTGGGTGTGACCATGGGCGCTTTATTGACTTGTTCTAATCTGGTGGATATGGAAACAATTATGGACGAAATAAAAGAAGCTTGATATGAAGAAAATGATGAAGAGCTTGATCAGAAGCTTGATGGTGATGGCCGTATTAATTGGTTTTCTCATCATTTTATTCCGAATGGCAGTGGTACTGGAGGAGCCGGTGGTGGAAGAACGTGATCAAGTGCTGATGCAGGAACGCCAGCAGTTAGCCCCGGATGTTTATTCATGTGGAGATAGCTGGATACGTAAAAACAAAGATGGCCAGTTTGAGCTGTATGTCACAGGCTCACCTTTTGAGATGGGGTACATGCATGGCCTTTTGGCCAAAGAATTGGTACAGTATCAGGAAGAGGTTTTTGTGGAGCGCTTACGGGAGATGATTCCCTCGGAGTCCTACCTGAATTTTCTGAAATATTTCATTGCCTGGTTCAATAAAGATATGGACGAATATGTACCCCTGGAGAATCAGGAGGAGATTTATGGGGTGGCACAGGCCGCTTCACCCGAATTTGAATTCATAGCACCTGCTTATCATCGCATATTAAATTACCATGGCGCTCATGACATTGGGCATGCACTGCAAAACTTAAACCTGGTAGCCTGCACGGCACTGGGTACCTGGGGTAATCGATCGGCGGACAGTTCGATTATTATTGGCCGAAACTTTGATTTTCACATGGGTGATGCCTTTGCCCGTGATAAAATAATAGGTTTTTATAAACCCAATACAGGGCACCCTTTTATGACCATTACCTGGGGAGGTATGACCGGCGTGGTTTCGGGCATGAACATGCAGGGACTAACCATCACATTGAATTCTGCTAAGACAGATATCCCTCTGGCCACTAAATTACCCGTTTCGCTCTTAGCTCGTCAGATTTTACAATATGCCGGTAATATTGAAGAAGCTATCCAAATAGCGCAATCGCATGATACCTTTGTGTCGGAGTCATTTCTGATTGGATCGGCAGCTGATAACAAAGTGGTTGTTATTGAGAAATCACCGGATAAGATGGGTGTTTATGATCCCGGTCAGGAGGAGATTATCCTGACCAATCATTTTCAGAGCGATGCTTTCAAAGCTGATGAATTGACCGAAGAGAGTCGGGAAGAGGGGGCATCCTTATACAGGTATAAACGAGTGGCTGAACTGATGAGCCAAACGGATCGTTTCGACGTGGCTGCAATGGCGCAGTTGTTGCGTGATCAGAGAGGTCTGAACAATGCATCCATTGGAATGGGGAATGAGCGGGCCATCAATCAACTGATCGCACATCATTCGGTGATTTTTAAACCCCAACAGCGACAGGTGTGGGTATCGGCCAATCCTTATCAGTTGGGTCGGTATGTAGCCTATGATTTGAATACGATTTTTAATGGGTCGATTGATCCCACTCAACCAATCGCTGATTCCATCTTGACATTGCCGGCTGATCCGTTCCTTACCAGTGTGGAGTATGCGGATTTTAGAGAACAGCAGCAGTTAATTGAACAGGTTCGTCGTTTCATCAGTACTGAAAATAAAACAGACCTGGCCCAGATAGATAGAAATCGGATCATAGCGCTTAATCCTGATTATTACTACAGTTTTGTAATGGCGGGTAAGGTGGCTTTTGAGTTGGAAGACTATCAACAAGCGGCTACTTATTTCAAGGCAGCGTTAGAGAAAGAGATTCCACGAATCGTTGATCGTGAAAATCTGGAAGAGTGGCTGGCCAAAACAAATGAAGCATTAGCAGAAAAGTAATATTGAAGACGTTTAGTAGATGAGTGCACATACATTTATTCCGAAGATTGAATTAAAGAGTCAAGAGGAAATTAAAACCTTTCAGGAACAAGAATTACGTGAGTTGTTGACCTATCTGGAGGCTCATTCTCCATTTTACAAACGGTTATTCACGACTCATAACATAGATGTTTCAGCAATAAAAACGTTGGAGGATTTGCAGTCGATACCAACCACTTCAAAGGATGATTTGCAGAAACACAACATGGATTTTTTATGCGCGTCTCCTGAAAAAATCATTGATTACATTACCACATCGGGTACATCGGGTGATCCGGTCACTTTTGCAGCCACCGAAAAGGATCTGCAGCGTTTGACCTATAATGAATACCTCTCCTTTACAACTACGGGTGGGCAGCCTTCGGATATTTACCAATTGATGGTGACCATCGACCGGCGTTTCATGGCCGGACTGGCCTATTTCTTAGGATTGCGTCAGCTGGGAGCGGGAGTGGTGCGTGTAGGGCCGGGTAATCCCGAATTGCAATTTGATACCCTGAAACGGTTTAATTCCACCTGCTTTATTACCGTCCCTTCTTTTTTATTGAAGCTGGTTGAATACGCCGATGCCAAAGGTATTGACTTGAATCAGACTTCCGTCAAATCGGCCATCTGCATTGGTGAACCCATTCGAAACGGTGATTTTGAACTCAATACCTTGGGCCAACAAATTAAGGATCGCTGGGACATCAAGCTCTATTCAACCTATGCTTCCACTGAGATGGGTGCTGCTTTTACCGAGTGTGAAGCGAGACAAGGCGGGCATCATCACCCGGAACTGTTAATCATTGAATTTTTGGATGAAAATGATCAACCGGTACCAGTGGGTGAATTAGGGGAATTGACCATCACCACCTTGGGGGTAGAGGGCATGCCTTTATTACGTTTTAAAACAGGGGATATCTGTGCGCGTTTTGAGGAACCGTGTACCTGTGGGCGAAATAGTATCCGCTTAGGCCCGGTGGTTGGTCGTAAAAATCAAATGATAAAATACAAAGGAACGACCCTTTATCCGCCATCCTTGTATGATCTGCTCAACGAGATTAAGGAAGTAGAAAATTATGTGGTGAAAGTATCCAATAACAGCATTGGTACAGATGATATCTTGATTATTATAGGTAGTCAGCGTCAAGATAAAGTGTTTGAGAAAAGTATTAAAGACCACTTTAGGGCCAAGTTAAGGGTAGCCCCTTCTATTGAATTTAAGGCACCTGCTGAAGTGCATCAATTGCAGTTTCCGGCCATGAGTCGAAAACCGCTGATTTTTATTGATGAGCGCATTAAAGACTAAAGAAGCGTTGAAATAGTTACACATTAGGGGTTTAATAGAATAAGTTGTTATATTAGCAATTGAACCTTAATACCTTATTTTATTATGAAGGAAAAATTATTGATGGCAGTAAGCTTGATCTTTTGCCTTTCTGCAACAGCGCAAGTAGATCAGAATTTTAATTTTGGCGCTGGTTTGGGCTTGAACTACGGTGGTGTTGGTGTTAACATTGCCATACATCCCCATCATTTGGTTGGTATCACCGGCCATCTGGGGCATAACCTGGTAGATGTGAATGCCGGAGTAGGCCTTAACTTGTATCTGGGATCACCTGAAAAGGTGTATCGACCGGTTTTGAAAGCTTTGTATGGGTATAATGCTTCCATCATTGTGATTGATGATTCCGATTATAATGAGTCCTATTACGGACCTTCCTTTGGTTTCGGAAATAGTTTCCGATTCGGTCAATCCAAACGACACGGATTCGATGTGGATCTGCTTTTTCCCATTCGGTCATCGGCGTTTAAGGATGATTTCGATGAATTGGATGAAAATCCCAGTATAGATATTACAGCGCCATGGCCAATCACAATGAGTGTGGGCTATCACCTCTATTTCTAATGATTACTCGAAATAATAACATGAAAGGCTCAATTTGATTGAGCCTTTTTTAGTGTCGTATCAGTGATATTCATGTATTTTTTTAAAAAAAGTGTTACACGGAGAGCACAGAGTTAAGGAAAAGGAAACGGTCACAGAGCCTTTGAAATTTAATGAGGAAAATTATTAATGCCTTACTAATAAAGATGTTCTGTGCCCTTGTTGTTTTTGTTTTTCTCCGAAACTCTGCGTAACA
Source organism: Marinilabiliaceae bacterium (assembly GCA_016342595.1). Lineage (GTDB taxonomy): Bacteria > Bacteroidota > Bacteroidia > Bacteroidales > Marinilabiliaceae > JAEINY01. The sequence continues at coordinate 17,580 of JAEINY010000039.1, read as the reverse complement.
ATTTGATGAATTATCAAAAAAATTACAACTTGCTTTTTGAACAAAACAGCACTAAAATCATCAGTTTATTTTGTAACGAAGACCAAGTAATTCATAAAGATCCACCTGGAAAAAGAATTCTTCGTGGTCCTTTGTGGTGTCCTTAATTTCCTTTGTGGTTAACCATTCTGGCTTGTCCAGCTTAGGGTTCCACAAAATAGCCGCCATTACCTTCCTTTCGTGACAAATAGGTTTTATCGACCGGATTAATGGGATTGCCATGTAGTAAATTGTAATAGATGTTTCTGATGTGGGGGATGGTGTCTTCAAATTGATGGGCGCCAATGAAATAGGTGTGTTCCTTTTGGGCCACTTTGGTAAAGTCAAAATAGTTGACATGCCGGGCCAGGGGAGGTTCGGCTTTAGTGCCCAGTTGGCGGGAGAACACGAGAAGTGTCGCGCCGTTTAAAACCCAATCATTTTTATTGAACATGACATAGAGATGGTTATTCGCACTGATTTGATCGAGGTGTCGGTTGTGTTTCTTATGCTTGATGGCCGGTGCATTTAAAATAATTGTATTAAACAGTTGTCCATCGGTCAGTACATCTGTTTTATCTTTTAAAATGAGCCGGATCAATTGATATCCCCCCAAACTGTGCGTGAAAAGTGAATGTTTCAGATGATCCGGCAGATGCTCAATTTTATAATCCGCATAGTCATCCAAAGCTTTTTCCAGATTGTTGGTACAGTGTCTGACATAGTTTAACGAGCGGTTAAAATTACCATTCTGACTGGGCCAATCGAAAGTGACCATATTAACACTATACCGTTGGCTGATTTCCGCACTCCTTTTCAAAACCTGTGGAAATCCTTTACCATGTCCGTGAATGAAGAAGACATAATCGTTCTCTTTATTCATAATGTCCATCGCTTGTTTGAAAGAGTCATATTTTACAACCCTCCAACAAGTATCCCGGCACGCGGCAATAAAATAGGTTAATTGACGATGTTTGGGGCGGTCATTGCGCAGGAAACCATTCAAGGTATCGGCAGCGGAAAAGGAGCGATTGCTGATGATTAAAACCTTAAGATCCTGTGGCAATGGTGAAATGGTATCCAGCAGCAGATGATGCCAGGTGAGATTAACTACCCTTGGCTTTTTTACCGGATCAGAGGCCTTTATGCCTGAAGTCAACCAAAATGACAAAAGCACATAAAACAACAGTCTATTCATAGCAAGCTCGATTTGTTACAGTTTGTCATACTATAACAAATCGGCTGAATGATATGTTGTGTGAGTGAGTGGTAAATGGTCTGGTGTCCAGTCAAGGAGCATTTTTTTGGTAGTTATTTCGGATTATATCAGTTATTCAATTTGTTACACTTTTTACTTTTACCTTTTCACTTATCACTCTTTACTTATCACTAGTGAAATCAACAATTTTGAAGGTCTCTACATCATTTTTAGAATCACTTTGGCAGCCAGTAGTAAAGTTCCTGTCATAAGTAAAATAGCAAACACGGCCATCATAGCGTCTTTCTTAAAAGTTTCGGCTAATCCACTTATGAGGAGTCTTTTATTGTGGTGCGATATAACAATGAATCGTCTGATAACCCGTAAGTAAATCTCATACACGATTTTCCCTAAGAGCAGCCCTAACAGTAAGCCTCCTAAAATATCACCAGGGTAATGTAAGCCCATGTATATGCGTGAATAGGAGTTGATCACCGCCCATAGGAACATACCGATGGTGAAGGTTCTGTTTCGGAATAAAAGAGCTGTAAACATGGCCAGGCCAAATGAGTTGGTGGCATGTGACGAAACAAAACCATACATACCCCCGCGCTTCCCGTTGACCAGATGCACCAGGTACTTGAGGTTGGGATCGCGTGAGGGCCGAAAGCGCTCAAACCCATCTTTAAACACATTGGTGGAGATTTGGTCACAGAGTAAGATGAGGAAGCCAATGGCCGCCAAGGTGACCAAACCCTTTAAACCATGATTCTTAAAGATAATATATGCCAGGGTCAGATAGAGGGGAAGCCATATTTCCTTACTGGTGAACATCCAAAAAAAATTGTCCCAGTAGGCGGAAAAATGACTATTCAACGTCAGTAACAATTCCTGATCAAACTCTATCAGCTGGCTAATTAAACTCATGAAAGTAGTATTTTTGCCGAAATTAACTTTTTTGGTAGAAAAAGGAAAGCTTCCATGGCAATTTAATACCGATTACTAATCAAAATGCGCTTTAAGTGCGTTGCACTTCTTAAATCCCTTTGATTATGAATCGGTATATGCCAGTGCAGTTTGAAATTTAAATGGAATAACAGGCGAAAGCTCGTTTCTTCTGAAACTTTATGCACGGTCTGCTGTCTTGATTAGATGAAGCAGTACGTTTCATCCTTAAAAAATGCAAGTTCGTTCCTTTTTATTAGAGGAAGCAACCCTTATCAGCTAATATTGTCTTTTTATTATATTAATCAATACCCGGTTCTTATATGCATTTTGATGGGTGATTTTGTATCTGGAAACCTTAATGTCTATCTTTTTATGATAGTTGTAGTGAAAAATGAGTTTTCATAATTATTGTTGAGTAAGTGTATGACTCATGCCATCTGTCTATAAATTGTAATTGACCAAACGATTAATAAATGCGTTTTAATAGTTATAAATTGACCCTATGTTGAGAAGGAGGTTGGGAATACGATGGATCGTGCTGTTGATCTGTTTTTGTGTGTTGGCACAAGTGAGTTTGGGGCAGGCTTTGCTTTTCAAGGGGACGGTGATTGACGCCAGTACAAAAGAAGGTATTCCCATGGTGAATGTCTATTTAAAAGGCACAACGATCGGAACCATCAGTGATGTAAACGGCAGTTTCAAATTGTCCTCGCCAGCCAAGGCAGATACGCTTGTATTTTCGTCCATTGGTTATCTGGAATATAAGTTAGAGGTGACTCAGTTATCCAATCCCATAAACATTGAGTTGTCGCCCGATAATATTGCACTGATGGAAGTGGAGATAAAACCGGATGATGGACCGGTGAGGGCGCTGCTGGAGAAGATGGTGGCCAACAAAAAACGGAACAATCCGGAGAATCATAAAAGTTTTCATTACGAGAAATACTCCAAATGGGAATACCTCATTAACAATGCCGATAGTACCTTAATGGAGGCCCGCCCTTTTCGGAAGCACCAATCTGTCTTTCGAACGGCCGATGATGGCAGCAAATACCTGCCGGTGTATTTATCAGAGCAGATCGTGTACAACGAGTTTCAACGTCAGCCCTTGCGGCAAAAGTCCACAATTTTGGCGGATAAGACCTCGGGATTAGGCGTGTTGGGCGATTACGAAATAGGCGGATATACCAGCGGATTAGACATTGAGTATAATTTCTACGATAATTTTCTCAAGTTATTTGAAGAAAACTTTGTGAGCCCGGCAGCTTCCAATGGGTGGTTTTTTTATCACTATTACATAGAAGATAGTGCGGTGGTGGGTGGAGTGACCCATTATAAGATTCTATTTACGCCCCGACGCAAACAAGATAAAGTGTTTCGAGGCCACATGGTCATAGAAGATAAATACTTTTCATTGGTGGAGGTGACTGGTGAATTATCGACCAGGAGCAACATGAATTTTGTGAAATCATTGTCGCTGAGTAGCGAATTTCAGCTGGTCAATGATAGTTTGTCCTTCTTTGGAACCAATGTTATTTCGGCAGTTTTTGATTACCTGCCCATCGATATCCCGACCAAGAATGACCGGATGGAATTGGACTTTACCCAACAAGCCTCCTACGATAAAGTCATTATTAATCCTGTAACTGCTCTTGAGTTAAGTGCTAAGAGTTTATCCTATGAATCGGTTAAAACGGACGGTTTTAAAGACCGGGATACCACTTATTGGTTGAAAGCGCGGCACGTACCCTTAACAGCTAATGACAAGGAATTGTATGCCACCATTGATTCGGTTAACACCATTCCTGTGGTGAAGCTGATTGATAATTTTGCACGCATGTCCATGACCGGCTATTATGATTTTGGCAGTTTGGAGATGGGGCCTTATATGCATTTGCTGCAGTTCAATAAAATTGAGGGCATGCGCCTGTTTATGGGCGGTCGAACCAGTAAAGAGATCAGCAACCGATGGATGGCCTGGGGCGGATTGGGCTATGCCACCCGGACCGGGAAAGTGTCGGCAAGTGTGGGTGGTGGTTATAAATTACCTGGCATCCGACGACGGGTGTTTAAGCTATCCTATGACGATACCTATGCCCGGATGGGCGAGAACCGTAAGATTCTCTATCTGTATGAAAACATGCTGACCGCCTCTGAGAACAACCTGGTATCCGCCTTTTTTACCCGCGATGAATTTGATGAGTTATACCGTCAGCAAAATATGCACCTGAGCTATGAGCATGAATGGAAGACAGGTCTGTCGACCAAATTGGATGTGGGGCAGGTTCAGCACCATTCACCTGAGTTTTATCCCTTCCTGTATCAGGGTAATGCGGTAGATAAGGTGACTAATTACGAAGCAGCACTGGATATCCGTTTGTCCTGGCGCGAAAAAATACTGGATGATGAATTTATGCGGCTTTATCTGGCGACTGATTATCCCATTTTACATTTTACTGTCGCCGCCGGGCGGGTATCGTTTGCCGGCCAGGAAGAGAATTATACCAAGCTGCATGCGACCATCAAGCACATAGTTCACCTCGGCCAAACAACCTTTAGATATGCTGTGGAGGGCGGGGCTGTTTTCGGAAAGTTACCCTATACCTTCCTGGAGATTCCGCGTGGAAATGAGACCTACGGCTATTACACCTATGACTTTAACATGATCAATTACCTGGAGTTTGTGCATGACCGCTATGTGCACGCTTACACCGAATACCATCTGAACGGATTTTTCTTAAACCGCATACCGCTATTACGAAGTCTGGGATTTCGCGAGGTATTCTCAGCCAAAGCCATGGTAGGTGACTTAAGTGACCGGCAATACGAATCCATCCAATTACCGGCTTCTGTCACATCACTGGATGGCAAGCCTTATGTAGAAGTGGGGGCCGGTATCGCTAATATTTTAAAGGTCCTTCGCTTTGATGCGGTCTGGCGGCTCACACCTGATTCAAAAGTAGGAGCGCCTAACTTTGGCATTCGCGCTAAATTTGAGTTGAGCTTGTAGGTTTACTTCAGGACTTATGGTAGACGCAGATCCATGCATTGTAATTCGAATCCTGACCATCTTAAAAATCAGCGTCTGAATCCATGCGTTTAAATTGAATCATCCCTGATTTAATAATCTTTATCGCAAAAAATACTCCTGCAGCTTGCAGAAAAGAAATCTCAGAAGAATTAAATTAGTTATACATCTGGGATTGGTTATAATTGAAAGCCACCTTTCGGATAATTCGAAGGTGGTTATTTGTTTAAAAGCAATTTTGCTGAGCAAAATCCCAGGAAATTCGCCTTTAACATTATAGTTAATTAACCACCCCACCTTCGGCACCCCTCCTAAAAAAAATCAGGAGGGGAAAGATGAACGATTCAGAAATATTTTTGTTATTATTGCAGCATGACTAAAGTGAGGAATATAGCAGCATTTGTGTTGTTGGCCGTCTACAGTATTGTATTCGCCCACAATGTGATTCCTCATCATCACCATGCTGAGCACAGCATGCATGGTTCAGATTTATTGTGTGTGCATGCCGCCGGGCAGCAACATGATCACCACCATAATGGCAGTCATCAGCATGAGCATTCGCATGAAGATGAAACCACAGCACATGTTCAACATGCCCATTCGGATGACAGCCAGAGTCACTGTCATTTTGAAGTCAAGCCAGTCTTAAGTAAGATTGTTGATGTCAGTGCCAATTACTTGATTAGTGAAGTGCAACCATTACCTATTCCATTGGAGGAAGAGGTGACTTTTGCGTATATTTTTTATCCTCAGAAACTACTACAGAGTTATAATTTAGCGGTCCCTTTAAGGGCGCCGCCTGTATTTTCATATGATCAGATTTGATCATATGGAACTCGCCTAAGTGCATTAATTTTCACTTGATACTATCACTTTAGGCTCGTTTCATGATTTATACTATCAAAGACTTTAAAACCGATGGCTACTCTTTGCAATTAGGAGTTAAGCTGGATGGTTTTCATTTACTAATTATTTTACACCTTTGAATCATGCAAAAACTGTTATTTGTTTTCGCTTTATCGGCACTTTTCTTAACTGCTTGTGGTAATAAAAAAGACAAGCAAAACCATGAAGGTACGCACACACATGCCGACGGTTCGGTTCATGAAGCTCATGATCACGATGCCGCACCTCAACAAGAAGCTTTTAAGGTGGATTCCACTGAAAAGGAATCAGCTTGTTCAGGTTGTCCTTCGGCTGGCAAGTGCAGCGATGAAACAAAGAAAGAGCATGCGAAAGAAGAGGCTCACGATCACGAACATGATCACGACCATTCGCATTAATTCGTATTGAATGTTAAGCATTGGTGAAATGGGGAATGTCGTTTTCCTCATTTTCACCTGCTTGCTCGGTTTTTGTTAATTATGCCAATCAAGTGTTGAACCCCTTTAGGGTTCTGGTTGCAAGACACAGCTAGTCCACGGGTTTTACCCGTGGTTATTCGAGTTAAATCCCTTCAGGATTAATTATGTCCGACGGACATTAACGTGAATAGCCCCGTGCGCAGCGCGGGGTATGCTACACTAGTAAGGAAAGCAACCCCGAAGTGGGTTGAATTATTATCTAATGATCTATTCCCAATGGTGTACAATTATAAATTAAACATTACAACATGATGATTCTAAAATATATTCCCCTTTTATTAATCGTGCTATTATCCACTTCTTGTGGTCAGGCACCGGCACATGATGAGCATGGTCATGGGCACGATGAAGTAAAATTACCGTTAACGGCCTATTCCAATCAATTGGAAGTGTTTGCCGAAGCCGATCCCTTCATTGTGGGGCATACTTCCAATGTATTGGCTCACTTTTCTGTATTGGACGGTTTTAAACCCATGGAGGCGACTTCGGTGACACTGTCACTGGTGGTAGGCACCAAAGGTATCCGTCAAACAGTGAATCAAGCGGTTCGATCCGGTATTTATGCCTTTAAGTTACAACCCGGAACAGCCGGTAAAGGCCAGTTGATTTTTGATATCCAGAAGAATGGCCAACAGCAACAAGTGGTGGTTCGTGACATTCAGGTGTATGCTGATGAGCACGATGCCATCCATGAGGCCGAAGAAGCGATGCCTGCCTCTTCCAATGCCATTTCATTCACCAAAGAGCAATCGTGGAAAGTCGATTTTGCGACGGATGCACCCCAGGTGGGTAATTTTGGCTCTGTGATCAAAGCTACCGCATCGGTTCAGCCATCGCCGGCCAATGAAACCATTATCGTGGCCAAATCCAGCGGTATCGTCAACTTTTCCAATGGTATGCTAACTGAAGGGAAAGCCGTGACGGCTGGAAGTCCTCTCTTAACAGTTGTTGGGGAAGGTTTGGTTGAAAATACGGAAGTGAAGCGTCGTCAAGCCAAAGCAGAATTTGAGCGCACGCAATCGGAATGGATACGGAAACAAAAATTAGCTAAACAACAGATTGTGTCTCAAAAGGAGTTGCAACAAGCTAAGGCCGATCATGAAAAAGCGGCTGCTGAATGGAAGAACCTGAAAAATACGCTCAATCAATCCGGTGAGGTGGTGAGTGCTGCGTCAAATGGTTTTGTGCATCAGGTGCATGTGCGTAATGGCGCGTTTGTAGAAGCCGGGACGTCACTGTTAACCATTACCCAAACCGACCGTTTGCTGCTTAAAGCCATGGTGCGCCAATCCAAACTTCAGGAGATCGCCACAATCGAATCAGCCAACATCGTGACAAGTATTGGAAATCAGACGCATTCATTGAAAGACCTGAACGGCCGTATTCTTTCCTATGGTCGGGCGACCAACAGTGACAGCTATCTCATACCGGTTAACATAGAAGTGGATTATACAGCAGATTTAGCAGCCGGTGGATTTGTGGATGTATTTATGAAATCCGCAGCAAAGGAAGCTGTATTATCGGTGCCTCAATCGGCATTGGTTGAGGAGCAAGGGAATTTCTTTGTATTCGTGCAGCTGACACCTGAGCTTTTTGAGAAGCGGGTAGTGAAAACAGGAGCGAGGGACGGCATGCGCACAGTCGTGACAGCCGGTTTAAAAAGCCAGGAACGCATCGTCACGCGTGGCGCATTATTGGTAAAACTGGCGGCTGTTTCCAGTAGTATTGACCCTCATGCTGGTCATGTACATTAAGAAAGGAGCTCGAAATGTTAAATAAAATTATACAATTTTCGCTTCACAACAAGCTGTTTGTGCTGTTGGGAGCAGTGTTATTGATGGTGTCCGGTATTTATACGGCCCGCGATATGGATGTGGATGTGTTTCCGGATCTGACAGCTCCTACCGTGGTGGTGATGACCGATGCCCATGGCATGGCCACCGAAGAGGTGGAGCGAATGTTGACCTTTCCCATTGAGACGGCAGTGAATGGCGCCACCGATGTACGTCGGGTGCGTTCGGCCAGCTCGCAGGGATTCTCCTTTGTATGGGTGGAGTTTGATTGGGGAACGGATATTTTTAAGGCCCGCCAGATTGTGAGTGAGAAACTGGTCACGCTGGCTGGTCAGATGCCACTGGGAGTGGGACAACCCACATTGGCTCCGCAGTCGAGTGTCATGGGGGAAATACTTTTCATCGGATTGCAAGCCGATAGCACCGATATGATGACCTTACGGACTATCGCCGATTGGCAGGTGAAGCCCTTGCTCTTGGCAACGGGTGGTGTCTCCCAGGTGACCATTATTGGCGGTGATTACAAACAATACCAGGTGTTGGCCCATCCGGCTAAGATGAACCAATATCAGGTAACGCTGGATGAATTAGCTGAAACGTGTCAGAGCATTTCGGAAAACTCAACCGGGGGTGTGGTACGTGAGTATGGCAATGAATACGTCGTGCGTGGGGTGGCTCGTTCTTCTGATATTGAAGCCTTGGGCAATACTTTGATCCGCAAACAAAATGGACAGCCTTTGTTTTTAAGGGATGTGGCAGATGTGAAGATTGGTAGTGCGGTAAAGATGGGCTATGCTTCGCAGAATGCCGAACCATCAGTGATTATTTCTATTTCGAAACAACCCAATACCAATACACTGAAGCTAACCGAGAAGATTGAAGCTAACCTGGCTGATTTAGTCGCTACTTTGCCGGCTGACGTCCGTCTGGATACCAAGATATTCCGCCAGGCCGATTTCATTGAAACGTCGGTGAGCAATGTACAGCGGGCTTTGATTGAAGGGGCCATCTTTGTGATTGTGATTCTCTTCCTCTTTTTAGGAAGTTTCCGTACCACCATCATCTCCTTGTTAGCAATTCCCTTATCACTGCTGGGTGCCATCCTGACTTTGAAGTTTCTGGATTTGAACATCAATACCATGAGTTTGGGCGGCATGGCCATTTCCATTGGGTCATTGGTGGATGATGCCATCATTGACGTGGAGAACGTGTATAAACGACTGCGGCAGAATCATACCAAACCGCGTGAGAAGCGAGAGTCGGCAATAACAGTTGTTTATGAAGCATCTAAAGAGATTAGGGCTTCCATCATGAATGCCACATTGATTATTATGGTGGCTTTTGTGCCTTTATTCTTTTTATCGGGCATGGAAGGACGCATGTTGAAACCCCTGGGGATTGCTTACATTGTGTCCTTATTTGTGTCACTCATCGTCGCCATGACGCTGACCCCATTGTTGTGCCGTTTGTTGCTGACCAATGAGAAATACCTGACGCGTAAAGAGAAGGATAATCGATTTATCAGCGCTTTGTTAAAGGGATACGAGTCGTCGCTGGCCTGGGCCTTGCGTCATAAAACAAGTATCCTAAGCAGCTCATTGGCGCTGTTTGTAGCAGCGCTGTTTGTGTTGTTTTCCATGGGCCGCAGTTTCTTACCGGAGTTTAATGAAGGGGCTTTGACCATTTCAGCAGTTAGTCAACCGGGTATTTCATTGGAGGAGAGTAACCGTTTGGGTAACCTCATGGAGCAAGAGCTACTGTCTATTCCGGAAGTGAGCAGCACCGCCCGGCGCACCGGAAGGGGTGAGTTGGATGAACACTCTCAAACGACTAACAGTGCTGAGATAGATGTGAATTTTGTGCTGAATGAACGACCAGGTGAGGAATTTATGGCGGAGGTACGGGAGAAATTGGCCGGTGTGCCGGGAGTGGCTACTACTGTGGGACAACCTCTGGGTCACCGCATCGACCATATGTTATCCGGTACGCGTGCCAACATTGCCATTAAACTGTTTGGTCAGGATCTGAACCGTTTGTTTATGCTGGGAAATCAAATCTCTTCGGCCATTAATGGGGTTCCTGGTTTGGTGGATGTGAACGTGGAACAGCAGACAGAGATTCCGCAGATCCAGATAAAAGCCGATCGCGATAAACTGGCTTATTATGGCATCTCATTGAAAGAATTTAATGAATTTGTGGACATTGCTTTTGCCGGTGAGAAGATGGCGGATATCTACGAAGGGCAACGCAGTTTTGATTTGATTCTTCGCTTGAATAGCGATTATACCAATTCCATTGAGGGGTTAAAAAGTGCATTGATTGATACGGATGATGGCCGGAAAGTACCCTTGGAACAAGTGGCACACATCGTGTCGGCATCAGGACCCGGATCGGTGAGTCGTGAAAATGTGCAGCGTAAGATCGTCGTTTCAGCCAATGTCGCAGAGCGTGATTTACGCAGTGTGGTGAATGACATTCAAGCCAATGTCAAGGCCAATATAGAATTGCCGGAAGGCTACCGCATTGAATATGGCGGACAGTTTGAGAGTGAAGCACGGGCTTCGCAGACACTAATGTTGACTTCCATTTTGGCCATTTGTGTCATCTTCCTGTTGTTGTTTCAGGAGTTTCGTGATGGACGACTATCCGGTATTATCCTGTTGAACCTGCCACTGGCCTTAATTGGAGGTGTATTTGCCATCCGATTTACCGAAGGCATCATCAGCATTCCGGCTATTATCGGTTTCATCACCCTGTTTGGAATTGCCACCCGGAATGGCATTTTATTGGTATCCAATTATCAAAGTCTGGAGGGCAATGGCAAAGATTTGCTTCATAATGTGATGCACGGTTCTGTCGATCGACTCAATCCCATCCTGATGACGGCTTTAACAGCAGCATTGGCTCTGATACCATTGGCCCTGAATGGCGATGCACCGGGGAATGAAATTCAAAGCCCCATGGCCAAAGTGATCCTGGGTGGATTGTTAACCTCCACCTTGTTGAATATTTATGTGGTACCTATTGTTTATTACATTTTGCGGAGGCATAATTGGATAAAGATGAAAAATGGAAACACGGAGGCACCGGGAGTAGTCAAGGTGTGAGTATCGAGTGTATAGTCAAAGTGTGACTAACGAAGGAAAGAAATGTCACACTTTGACTAAAAACGATGTGATTCAGAAATTCGCATATAAGAATGCCGTCAAGGTATGACTCAGGAATAAATAAAAATGTCATGCCTTGACTAAATTATTAAATTGATACGAAATGAAACTAAAACTAATCATATACGGTTTACTGGTGGTCACCGGCCTCCAGGCCCAAAGTACACTGGATGAAGTCCTGCAACAGGTACAACAAAACAATAAAACATTGCAGGCCCTTCGCCAATCTACCGAAGCGACAAAGCTGGAGAACAAGACCGGTCTCAATCCATCTAACCCGGAAGCGGAGATCGGTTATTTATGGGGGAGTCCTGAAGCGATTGGCAACCGGACCGATTTTAGTGTGACCCAGTCCTTTGATTTTCCAACGGCTTATCATTATCGGAATAAGCGGGCGGGTAGTTTGAATGAGCAAGCGGAAAACGAATATCGGGAACAGTTTAATTTGGTGATGCTGCAGGCACGTTTAATCAGTCATGAGTTGATTTACCTGAATGGATTGCAAGTTCATTTTTCAGAGCGCTTAGCGCATGCTCAGAAGCTGGCCGATGCCTATCATCGAAAGTTCGAAACCGGAGATGTAAACATCCTGGAACGTAATAAAGCAGACTTGAACTTGCTGACGGCTAAAAACAAGTTGGCTGGCATTGAGGCCGATCGGGAGGCCGTAGCAGAACAACTGCAGGCGCTCAATGGAGGTGAACCCATTCAATTGATCACTGGCTTATGGCCTTCTGTTGATTTACCGGCTGATTTTGATAGCTGGTTCAATGACCAGGTATCGGGTATGCCACAGTTACAAAGCATGGAGCAGTCATTGGCTGCCAGTCGTTACCAGGAACAGCTCAGCAAAGCATTGTCTTTGCCAAAGATGTCAGCCGGTTATACCTCTGAACGTGTGGTTGGCGAATCTTTCTCCGGTGTTTCCGTTGGGCTGACCATTCCCTTGTGGGAGAATAAAAACACTGTGAAACAAGTGAAGATGCAAAGTCTGGCTGTTGAAAATCAAATGGCGGATACCCGCTTGCAATTGTATCATGGCCTGAAAGCCCTTTATGAAAAAGCGCAGCAGTTACAGCAATCGACCAGTGAATACCATCAGGCATTTGAGACACTCAATAATAATGATTTGTTGTTGACGGCTCTTGATAGTGGTGAGATCTCCGTGTTGGAGTACCTCATGGAGCTAAGCATTTATTACGACACGATTGAAATGGCACTGGAAACAGAGCGTGATTTGCAGGATACTGTAGCGCGGTTGCTGGCTTTTCAGCCGTAACTTTTAACCGCAGAGGTCGCGGAGATATAGGAGAGGAGGAAGGTATTATACTTTCGTTTTCTCCTTTTTTTGTCTATTTCTTATTGTTGAGGGTTAAATCCCTATGGGGCATTTCACAAAAGGTCATAAAAAAAGCCCATCAGTTATGACGGGCTTAAACCATTTTATAATGCTTAAGTAATGCTTAGATTACTTTCACATTTACAGCGTTCAAGCCTTTAGGACTCTCTTCTACGTCATAGCTTACTTTATCACCTTCGTTGATTTCATCAACTAAACCACTCTGGTGTACAAATACATCTTTGTTACCTTCATCAGGAGTGATGAAACCGAAACCTTTAGTATTGTTGAAAAATTTTACAGTACCGTTACTCATTACTTTTGTTTTTATTAAATGAATTACAAAGCTACTATTAAATCTTTTAAATGGAATAATATTTTCCGACAATAATTTAAAATGAACGCATAAAAAATGTTACCGTTTGGGAAGAACCGCTTATCAAGGTAGATGCAAGGTGTATAAGTGGCGCAGATAAAAGATCGTTGCTTTGTGAATCAGCCTGTGTTAAATGCCGATTGTATTAGTTTTTCCTGTCGAAAAGAATTCCATGGTGTAGTCAGCATACTCTGGCCGGGTAATGCCCTTGGCATAGGGGATGTTTTCCGTTTGGGTATATTTTTCTAAATAGGCATTGTTAATAATCTTATTGGTTTCATCATATCTGTCAAGCTTTTTCCCTCGTACGTGAATGATTTCGTTTCCATATTTGATTTGAACCATCCATATTTTTAAAAAGGTTTCACGATTTGTTCCACCTTTGATCTCGATCAGGGTATTGGTCTTTAAATAGCTGTAAAAATCATCCGGAAATTGTATGTTCAGAGTTTTTATTAGGGGAGAAGTATTTTGAGGTTGCTTACTCCATAAAAGCAGCTATTATTACTGAGGAGTAATGTCTTTTGAGCATTTAGCTATGATCTTCTTGGTGTGAAATGATCAGGAGCCTTATGTTTTGCATTTCAATTTCTTTCAATAGGCAATATGTGTCTTTCAATCGATAGTTTGATGTGGTTGTAGTGTGTGTTTGTGCTTTCAATAGCTTGTAAAAATCTTTCAATTGGTAAATTTTCTTGTTCCCTCGGCAACATGATGCCTATTCAGCGCAAAAACTTTCGGTTTTCAACGTGAAACGAAAGATCTTTTAACGATAGGGGGATGTCCATATGCGCGAAGTCGAGGGAGTGGCTTGTATCCCCAATTTGACTATACCTATATCCCCCGGTATTATTTTTGGCTACTTCGCTTCTCCTTTACTTTCACATAAATAAGTTTTGCCCGACCTTTAGACGTCTCCCGCTGTTCGATCTCAAACTGTTTAATGGATTTAATGAGTGGGGTCAGTTTTTGAAATCCAAAGTTACGGGAGTCGAAGTTGGGCTGCTTTTTTTGCAACAGACTACCCACATCCCCTAAAAATGCCCAACCATCATCATCGGCCAGGTCGTTAATGGTTGATGTAATAAATTTAATGATCCGGGGAGTTATCTTATCAAAGCTGTCGCGCGCAGGGGTATCGCTTTGGGTGGGTTCCTCATCTGAGTTATCTGCTCTCGTTTTAAGTATCTCGATGTAGATGAATTTATCACATGCTACAATAAAGGGCTCGGGTGTTTTCTTCTCGCCAATGCCATACACCTGCATGCCGGCTTCGCGCAAGCGGGTAGCCAATCGTGTAAAATCACTGTCGCTGGAAACCAGGCAAAAGCCATTTACTTTTTCGGAATAGAGGATGTCCATGGCATCAATTATCATGGCTGAATCAGTGGCATTCTTGCCCGTGGTATACGCATATTGCTGTATGGGCGTGATGGCATTCTCCAATAACATATTCTTCCATTTAGACAGATTGGGTTTGGTCCAGTCGCCATAGATGCGTTTGATGGTGGGGTTACCATACTTCGCAATCTCTTCCATCATCTCTTTCACATAGGCTGATGGGATGTTGTCGCCATCAATTAACACTGCCAGATTAATATTCATTGTTTAGTTTTTTACTAAGATAACCATTTATTCAATTAGTAACTTTAGAAATCACCGCAGAGAACGTGGAGATGGTGAGTTTTTTAGCCACAGATTAGACTCTATAGAACATTCAGAGTTGAATTTCAGGCTAAATCTTAATGTGTTAACAGCGTTTTAAAATAGGTGGGAGGTGTTGTTTTAAAAGTCATTTTTTCTTTGCTAAACGGATGTTGTATGGTTAATGAAGCAGCATGAAGTGCCAGTCTTTTCATGCCTTTTTCCACTTTTCCATACATTTTGTCGCCTGCTACCGGATGGCCTTTTTCAGAGAAGTGAACGCGAATCTGGTGTTTCCGGCCGGTCAGCAGGTTGATTTCAAGCAAACTGAATTTACTGGTTGCCTGAATGACTTTGTAGGCTGTTTCTGATAATTTACCTTTTTTCTCATCCTCCACCGAAAATACCCGATGCGCGGTATTCTCTGTTAGGTAGGAGGTGATGGTGCCTTCTTTTTCATCTAGTTGACCATGCACGACGGCAAAATAGGTTTTACTAAACGATTTCCATTCGTCTTGCAGGTAGCGTTTAACACGTTCGTTTTTAGCAAACACCAAAACACCAGATGTCTCTCTATCCAGGCGATGAACAATAAAAACTCTGTTTTTAGAGCGTGAATTTCCTTTTTTCACATAGTCATTCAACAGAAAGTGAGCGGTTTTTTCTCGTTCGCCAGCAGTACCAATGGTTAGCAAGCCATTTATTTTATTGACCACAAGTATGTCCTGATCCTCATAAAGAATGGTTAAACCCTTTGGTTCGTGTTTTTTAGAGGGACGTTTAAAGGCTGATCTTTTTGTTTGCATAACAAGCTCTTCTTTAGGAATCGAATAAGTGATGGCCTGAAAAGGGATGGTTCAGGATTCTTACTTTGCTGATGACACCTATCATCTTTGCAAAGATAGCTATCCAAGCCGGAATAGGCCTTTTTATGTGTGGAATAAAATAACCCCGGGTTCGTGGCCCGGGGTTGAAATGCTATTATATATTGGTAATATACTTTTAGTTCTTGGTGTCTTTTACAATCACATCATGTGCACCACCTTCAATAATACTGGTGGAAGAAACCAAAGTGATTTTTGCTTCTGTTTGTAATTCGGCAAGCGACAGAACACCACAGCTACACATGGTCGACTTCACTTTACCTAAAGTAATATCCAGGTTATCTTTTAATTTACCGGCATAAGGTACAAAGCTATCCACGCCTTCTTCAAATTTCAGACTGTCATTGCCACCCATGTCATAACGTTGCCAGTTGCGGGCGCGATTCGATCCTTCTCCCCAGTATTCTTTCACATAACTACCGTTAACCATAAGTTTACGGGTAGGACTCTCATCAAATCGGGCGAAATAGCGGCCCATCATTAAGAAGTCAGCACCCATAGACAGTGCAAGTGTCATGTGATAATCCTGAACAATACCACCGTCCGAACAGATTGGGATATATACACCGGTCATTTCAAAATATTCATCGCGCGCTTTGGCCACTTCAATAATCGAAGTCGCTTGGCCTCTGCCAATTCCTTTTTGCTCCCGGGTGATACAGATGGATCCACCACCTACACCTACTTTTACAAAATCAGCACCAGCCTCAGCTAAATAGAGAAATCCATCACGATCCACTACATTACCTGCTCCAACTTTGACGTCATAATTCTCTTTGATGTAATGAATGGTATCTTTTTGCCATTCAGAGAAGCCATCTGAAGAGTCAATACATAAAATATCCACACCCGCTTCTACTAAGGCCGGTACGCGCTCTTTATGATCCCGTGAATTAATACCGGCACCAACCACTAATCTTTTATTGGTATCCAATAATTCATTGGGGTATTCTTTGTGATTATCGTAATCCTTGCGGAAAACAAAATGCATCAGTCTTTGGTTTTCATCCAGAATGGGCAAGGTATTTAGTTTATTATCCCAAATGATGTCATTGGCCTCGCTTAGTGTAACACCCAATTTTCCAGTTACTAAATTAGCCAGGGGTGTCATGAAATCTTTCACTTTCTTATCCAAACGGTCTTTACTGGGGCGGTAGTCACGGCCGGTGACAATACCTAAAAACACCCCATTGGCTGTGCCGTCATCGGTGACGCCGATGGTCGAAAAGCCAGTTTTCTTTTTCAATTCAATAACATCTGCCAATGTCTGTTCAGGTGTTATATTCGCACGACTTTCAACGAATCCTGCTTTGTAATTTTTTACCAGCCTTACCATTTCGGCTTGTTGTTCAATTCCTTGTGAACCAAAGATGAAAGAAACGCCTCCTTCTTTAGCCAAGGCAATCGCCATTCCACTATCAGATACCGACTGCATGATAGACGATACAAAAGGGGTATTTAAAACAATCTTCGATGTTTCTCCTTTTTTGAATCTGACTAAAGGTGTTTTTAAATCGACCTTATCAGGTGTGCATTCCTTGGTTGTTAGCCCAGGTATGATGAGGTATTCACTGAATGTTCTGGATACTTCATTAATGATCTTTGCCATGGTATTTCGAATAAAAAATTTCGCAAAAATATATATATCCTCTTCATCGATCAAGTAATTAGAATAAAAAAAAGGTTTTTTCTGCAAAAAATGGTAATTCGTATCTTAAGGTAGGTATGTAATACCAAATTTGCATCATTCGAAGTCCCTTTTATGTGAGGCAAATGTTATTTTTTACCCAAATCCATCAAAAGGTGAGTTTACACTTAAAT
>JAEINY010000038.1 GCA_016342595.1 Marinilabiliaceae bacterium | reverse complement strand
GCAACCACCGTAACTTTAAGTAATGGTGTGCCCATTGAAACAGTCAGTAAGATCTTGGGCCATCATCGCATTGCAACAACACAGATTTACGCCCAAGTGGTCGAAAATAAGGTGAGTGAGGATATGCATCAACTACAAGTGAAACTAACTGAGAAAAAAAATAAAGATAAAAAAGCATCCATATAGTACTTATCTCAAAGCCTGTGGATACAGTAAAAAGCTCCTATTTTAACTATTGTTAAAATAGGAGCTTTTTTATTCAAATTTATCTAAATGAAATATTTAGTACACTAAAGGCATTGTTTTTGATGCAACCTATTTGCATTTAGTGCGTCATACTAAAAACATAACATTAAACCATGAAACAAACCTAGTGGTAGTTTTTTAGTATTAGGTGAAATGAGTGGTGCGTTTCATGAATCAAATAAATCTGAACAGATGCAAAACCTCCTGGATCAACTTAGTGAGGTGGTCGATCAAGTTCATGACCACCATTGTAACCACCAATGCAGTAAGCCAGATTTGACTGCCGGAAAAGCTTTTGTATGCAATCTTAATACGCTGACCCAAAAGCACCGCCGTAAACTGCAGCACCTTGCTGCAGACCCTGCGTTCTGCAAAACCTTCAAGCACCTCATCAAGCCCTACCAATCGATGCTAATATACACACTCAATAGCCTATTTGAGATGCAAATATCATGTAAGGAGAAGCATGAAAATGAGGATTGTTTATTAAGAAAAACACTCAATACCCTCATTGAATTGTTGTGTTTTCTGCATAAACAATTCCCACAAGAATTTAACGACAGCTTACCCATTCCTTTGCCTGCTTATGAGCGACAAAAAGAAGAAATCAAACAATCCCTGGGTTTGCTAAGGGATATGCTGCTGATGAAGAAAGTGAACAAACCACTTCTTAACGTCGTGCTTCATCCCTTCTGGGATTTCCTGGAATATACCAAGGAGCATTATTCCTTTTGCGACTTAGCCTTTCTGAAATCATGGATGATCAAATTGGCGAAAGTTTGTAAAAAACCGCAAACAAAAAAGGAATTTGAAAAATTGCTCTGTATAGCTATTATCCGGCACGACCTCAACTCCCAGGAGTGCATGGACTACTGTAGTGAATTCTTTTCTAAAATGTGCAACCTGCAAGACAGTAAAGCCGAACAATTGGAAGTCCTCCGATTATTTTTAAAAAGTGTTGAGCAAGTACAAGCAGCAAACCAGGCAGGCTACGACCGCAATGCTAAAAAAATCAGATCCTTCTTAATCAAATGGCTGAGACAAGAGATTTCATTTATAGAAGCTAGCTGTCATATAAGTGAGCAATCCACTTTTAAAACAAAAGACAACGATAAAATACCAACAAATTTGCCCGTAGCGGAATTGGGATTTATTATACGTCTTTGGGATAAAACAGACATATTTAAATCTGCTGAACCTCAAGAACTCTTTAACCTGTTCTCGAAACATTTCTCGTCCAAGAAAAAAATTAACCCTTCCCCAGGGAACTTAAGCAATGGTTACTATTGCACTCCTCCGTCGTCGATCCTAAAAGTTAAAAAAATGCTTAAAAACCAATTGGATTTAATAGAGCAAAATAAATTTTAAACTTTTTTCATTCATAACTCCTTGATTTACATGGGGTGGTTAGGGTGGTTCCACCCTTTTACCACTATTTTCGTATTTCCTGTTTTCCTTCCTTTGTACCACATCATAATCAATCAAATAGCCTGGCAGCTAAAACAAGTATTAATCTTAAATCGAAAATAATGAATATGAGTTAAACAGATTTAAAATGGAAAGATCGTATTCCCAATTCTCTCCACCTGTGGGGGAGGACTTGGTCCCGTGTAACGGGATGCCGTAGGCAGAGGGGGTATTGTCTGGAAAAAGCTACTAATAAGTTGAATTATCAATTAATTTAAACATCAAATTATGGCAACAGAAATTATCACAACCGACGATTTGCGCGAATTCAAACTCGAATTACTCGCCGACATCCAAAAACTACTGCAAGACCAAGCCGGTACCCATCCCAAAAAATGGTTAAAGTCCCGGGAAGTACGGCAGATCCTCAACATCTCCCCGGGTACACTGCAGAACCTCCGTGTTAATGGCACTTTGCCCTACACCAAAATCGGCGGTGTCATCTACTACGCCTTCGCCGACATCCACCAGATGATCGAGGAACACAAAGTCAATTAGGAGTGCATCGAATTCTATTTTCTAAGCGGACTTCGGACTTCTATCTCCGGACTCATTTCTTTTCACTAATCACTAATAAAATGAACACCAGAGCACCATGAACTATATCCATCATCAATTGGCAGCCTTTGAAAAGATGGATAAGATACCAGAGTTAAAACCACATCACATCAGCCTGTACATAGCACTATTCAGGTTGTGGAACTGGGCCCAATTTGAAAATCCCATCATCATACACCGACAGGAAGTCATGAAGATGGCACGCATCAAATCTCCAACCACGTTTTCAAATGCAATAAAAGACCTTAATCACCATGGTTTTGTTAAATACAAACCATCCACTGATCCGGATGTAAACAGCAAAGTTTACTTGTCCATTTTATGGACGAGTACTCGTCCACAGCTCGTCCATAAAATGGACACTAATATAAAACATACAAACAATACACACTCTATAGGAGAACCCAGTTTTTATGATAATCAAAAAGCAACAAAAATGGATACAGAAGAACGTAAAATAGCCATGAAGTCACTTAACAATAATCAAGACCCCCAACAAGACCTTTTCGACTTCGAAGAAACACCCCTTCCGGAAGAAAAAATACGAAAAAGGAAAAAGCAGAAAAAGAATCTCTCCCCTTCCAGGGGAGATGCCCGGAGGGCAGAGGGGTTCCCTCCGCCACTGGAACACATCCAAATCTACTTCCAGGAAAAGAACCATTCCAAAACTGAAGCCGAACGATTTTTCAATCACTACACATCCAACGGCTGGTTAGTGGGTGGCAAGTCTCGCATGAAAGACTGGAAAGCCTCAGCCCGCAACTGGATGCTCAACATCGACAAATACGCCAATAAATCCTCAGGTTCCTCACAAAACCGCAACACGGATGCTGAACGCAACCAAAGTAACAAACTCAAACCACCCGGCCACAAACCATCCACCAACTATGGAAAACCACTTTAACAATGGATATTCAACACTTTCCCCCTACAGGGGGAAATGCCGAAGGCAAAGGGGGTAAAACGCTTATTCCACACTTTCCCCTTTAGAGGGAAGACTTGGTCCCGTGTAACGGGATGCCGAAGACAAAGGGGATAACGAATACAATTCCGCTTTTGCTCCCCTAGTTTAGGGGAGCTGTCCGAAGGACTGAGGGGTACTAAAACAAACTCCGTGCTCCTCCGTGCCTTCTCTGTGAACCTTTGCGTTACTATCTTTTCTCTGTGTTACAAAAAAAAGAAATCATGAAAAACCTACTCTACCAAAACCTAAAATGCAAGTTCAACATCGAAAACTTCGATCAAATCCTGGATAAGATAGTTAACCTTTCCGAGCAATTCTTCGAGCAAAAACTATTCATCGACAAACAATCCTACCTATGTGAAATCATTGATCTTCACGACAGGATACAATCCGTTTATTGTCATTTATCAGGTCAGGAATACAGCTACACATTCGACCCGCCCTACAATACCTACACCGATGCCGAATGCCTCCTGCACTACTATGCCAACATCATCACCTTCATCAAACACATGGCATTCTTCTTTCAACCCATCAACTTTCCAATTGCCATCCCCAGCAAATATTCACTCAACTAAAAATAACGTCATGCCATACAAGAAAGCAGTTTCAACACAATCACCAAATGATAATACAACTTTTCAATATGAACATCCGCCTCTGACCAATAGCGTTAAGAATGATGAAATAAAGGCGATCAGAAAGAAAAGCTGTTTGAGCAGAGCGAGTTCTTTTCTTTCCGCCGTAATGGAATCATTTAGCGTAATTGGGCAGTATCGGCGGTCTTCTTTGTTTACTTTCTGCGACTGTAGGGAGAAAGTAAAAGCCCGTGCGGCTATAGCACTTAGATAAAATAGTATTCCTTGAGCACTTTAGGTTTTAACTTAAAACTGAAAAAACATGCACTACCAAATAAAAAACAACACCATCATCTACGACTTCCAAAAGTCCTTATCCTTCATCACAAAAAAAGGCCAAACCATCTACGGCCCCACCTTCAAACTATACGATGAAGACATGCCCATCATCCGGAAACTCTTCGCCTACACCATTGGCGACCATCCCACCACCATATCACAAGAATTGGATCCCAGAAAAGGCCTCATGCTTTGCGGTCCCATCGGCTGTGGCAAAACCTCACTGATGAAACTGATGCAACTCCTACTCCCCATTGAACACCGCTACCAGGTCAAACCCTGCCGCGATATCAGCTTCGAATTTCAAAAGGACGGTTTCGAAGTCATTCACCGCTACAGCAAACGCAGCTTTTCTATTTCTCCAGGTAGAAAAATACCAAAACCCATCTGTCTAGATGACTTGGGAGCCGAACAAAGCCTCAAACATTTCGGCAGTGAATGCAACGTAATAGCCGAAATCCTACTCAGCCGCTACGACCTCTTCATCTCCGATAACCTCATCACCCTCATCACCACTAACCTGGATGTGGATCAAATTGAAGAACTATATGGGCAACGAGTACGCAGTCGATTGAGGGAGATGGTCAATTTGATTGATTGGCCGGATGATACAGTGGATAAGAGAAATTAATTCAACACACCTTTCTAATATTATTCCCTTAAAATAAGAGGAAGTGAAAGAAAGACGGAGAGATAATTATGAAGGTGAAGTACCGAAACTTGTAAATAATCATCATGTAAAATAAACATATTTACTATATTTATCCTTCCATAAATCAACACACATGCCAACAGACGACTCCAAATTCCTCAAACTAACAGCAAATAAAAACCTAAAGGAAGATATTTATTTCAAAGCTCTGAAATACGCTATAGAGGATAAAGACATTCACAACATAGCCATTACCGGCCCCTATGGTTCCGGTAAAAGTTCAGTTCTGGATTCATTCTTTAAGTCTGTAGAGGATAAAGACTCGCCTGTTAGAATATCTTTAGCGCATTTTTGCACGAATGGTAATACCACAAAGTATAAACATGAAGAAAAAAACCAAAATCACAATTCAAACAACCCTGATAATCTTGAAGCCAAAAGCGACAAAGAGGACTTAAGCGACTCTATTAGATCCACTAACAACAAAGAGGAGACAGAACAAGAAGTAGAAAGAAACATCATTCAACAGATTTTTTATCAACTTCCTCGAGAGCAAACCATTTATTCGAAAATTAGAAGGGTAAGAAATCTAAAAAGTGAAAAAAGAGAAGAATATACTGTATTTCTATTGGTAACTGTTCTGTGCATACTTTGGAGCCCCATCCTATTTTCATCCTTGAAAGAAAATATTGAATTCCTTAAATCAAATAGCCTTCTTATGTTTTTTAAAAACATAGCTTGGGCTAGTCCTATACAATACATAAATATACCAGTGTTTATATTCCTTGTTTATACTCTCTATCAAGGATTATATTACGCTGTATATTACTCCAGAAAAGGCAGTATCAAAAAACTAAAAATCAACTCTCATGAAATAGAGTTAAATCAGAACCAAACAGAATCAGTCCTCACCTCCAATACGGATGAACTCATTTACCTTTTTGAAGCGTCCAAGAAGAAAGTAGTTATTATCGAAGATTTAGATCGCTTTGAAAACATCAACCTCTTTACCAAGTTACGTGAACTGAATATATTACTCAATCAATCGCCTGAAATTAAAGAAAGTGGCTCCATAAATTTCATATTTGCAGTGCGCGATGACCTCTTTCCCGATAGCCACCAGCGAACCAAGTTTTTCGACTTCATTATTCCCATAGTACCCTACGTAAACTCCAATAACTCACGCGATAAGTTACTTGACCTAATGGCTGGTGCCGGATTTGACAAAGAAAACTTTCCAATAAGCGAGAAATTTATTCGAAACATTGGCTACTACATCTACGATATGCGCTTGCTGGCAAATGTTGTCAATGAGTTTAAAATATACATTGATAAGATCAATATCTCCTCTTCTGAAAATAGACAAATTAACATCTCTCACAACCCGGAACAAGTCTTTAGTATGATTCTCTATAAAAATCTGTTTCCTGAAGATTTTAACAAACTACATCAAAAAGAAGGTCTCTTATGGGATATATTTAATACTAAAAAGCAAAAACTGATTAGGCTACATGCATCAGAAATAGACGAAAAAATCGAGTCAATTAAAAAAAGTATAGACAATCTAAGTATAGAAAAATTTGATAGTATTAAAATTCTCCAACAAGAATATATTGTTGAAGTTTTAATTCGTACTTATCGCAATGAAATCAAGCATTTTACAATTAACAATTCAAAGAACATTTCGATAAGTGAAATCAACAAAGACGACAATTTTGAAATATTAGTTAATACTGGAATGCAATTCCGTGGTAGTTATAATGATACTTATTCCGTGGATTTCAAATCGATTGAAAATAGTATAGACCCAACTAATACCTATGAGCAGCGAAAAGCAAAAATCACCCAAAAACAGGAAGGGGCTATTTCTAGTTTCAATCAAGAAATCGCTCAACTGAAAAAATCTAAAGAAAGACATAATAAGCTTCACATAAAGGATCTAATATCAATAACTACTGACAATAAATGGATCGACACGTTATTACAAAAAAACAAAAAACAGACTCATAATGGCCACAACTATGACCTTCTTATTTATGTTATTCGTCATGGTTATATTGATGAAAACTACTACCACAACATCTCCATTTTTCATGAAGGCTCTTTAAACAAACAGGATTATGAATTTGTGATGAACGTAAAGAATTGGAAATCTCAACCCTTTGACATTCCACTTACCAATATTGAGAATATTATAGAAGAAATTGATGACAAAGAATTCATTAACGATGCAGCCTTAAATTTTACATTACTATCTCACCTTCTTTCGTCAACCGGCAATACTATGAAATTGGATCTTTTAATGAGACAATTTTCGTTAAATACCCTAAAAGCTGATGATTTCATAGATCAATACGTAGATCATCTTCAACAAGAAAAGGCATTTGACACGTGTAACAAATTTATTAACACCTTACTGCTTTGGCATCCTAATTTCTGGAGCTTTGTCGAGAACGTTAGTGCTAAACTCAATGCCAAACGATACTACATTCAGCTATTACTAAATAACCCACAACTACAAATAGATGATTTAGAGAAAATATCCAATAATTCTGGATATGCTTTTAAAGAATACATCGAACAAGAATCTGACTTTTTGTTTATGTTTGAAAATAAGACACAAGGATGCGAACTGGCTGAACTCATTGCAGTTCTTGATATTAAGTTTGAAAAACTGATACTTACAAGTCATCATGAATTGGCAACATTTATTTGTGAAAATAACTTTTACGGTATAAATCCTCACATGCTGCATTTGATGCTTTCAGAGGATAAGTCTGGAACAAAGAATCTGAAGGATGATTTAAAAACCCAAAACTATTCCAGCATCCTTCAATCTAACAACAAGAATATAATCACCTACATAAACGCTAACTTAAATACCTACTATGAAAATGTATGGTCAACATTTGATAGCCCACAAAAAGAAAGTCCTGAAGCTTTCCTTGCCATACTGAATGGAGATATGCATTTCGAATATAAACTAACTCTTATTAATTCGATCGATTCTAAAATAACTTTCCTAAGAAAAATTACGGATGAAGATCTTCTAATTCCTCTAATTAAGCATGGTAAAGTAGAAGCCAATTGGCAAAATATAGCATCATATTACAACCATACCGAAGAACTAAACCAAGAATTAGTTGATTTCCTCAATAAAAAAGCAAACTACGAAGCTCTTTCTGAATCAAGCATGGCTGGTGAGATTGTTTCAGAGGCACAGGTATTGACAGAATTAATCATTAAAACTACCGAAATTAAAGAGGAAAGTCTAAAAGCACTACTGAAACACAATACAATCACAATTTCATCTTTTGACATCGAAAACATGACTCAAGAAAGAGCCCAAATTATTCTTGAGAATAAAGCGCTGGATTTTAATGTAAACAATCAAAAGCTTTTAAAAGAATATGGCCTAGATCATCATATTCAATTTATTGTATTAAACACGGATACTTTTTTACGAGAGGATATCAATGAATTTAAAATGGATGCCAATGACATATGTCTACTCCTGAATCAATCATTACCCCTTGATAAAAAAGAAGAAATTATTGATGATTTGGAATTCAATATGCATGATATTTCGCCGATAAATAAAGAATTGTGGCCATTGTTATTTCAATACTCAAAAGTATATCCATCCTGGAGCAATGTGTGGCTTTATTATGAGCACCTTGAATTTAAACTAAATGATACTTTAACAGATTTTCTTGAAAATGCCGATAGTATAAAGCAACTCAGCAAACAAAAAGCCAGCGATTGTAATGATTCCAATAAAGAAACCGAACTCGCAAAAGTTATTCTCTTTAGTAACAAGCTATCGATCAGCACTATTGATATTTTAGCAAAATCTTTTACTTTGGAGTTTCCGACTTTTAATAAAGATACCGTATCAACTGAATTAGCGGAAATATTAGTTGTACATTCTCTTTTAGAACTTAATGCCCAAAACTATACAACTCTCAAAACCTATAATAATGATTTGCATATTCTTTTCTTGTCATATGAAATTCTAGAGTTTTTTGACAACAAAGTTCAACTACCAATTACTGACTCGGATTATGCAGTTCTTCTTGAAAGCAATCTGGATAAAAAGCATAAGATTCAGCTCATCGAAGAAATAAATATAGTAGCCTTAGATATCAGCAATACTCATCTTATCGAAAAGCTGGTTGAATACATCATTGAAAATGAAATCCGGACACGCGACTTTGAGTTTATTCACTCAGTTCTAAATTTAGATTTTAACGTCCAAGAAAAAGTAGTCATCCTTAATAGCTCAATTAAGCATTTCACCAAAAAGCAAATCATGAGCTTGTTGAATGTACTTCCCGGTGACTTTCCACTTATCTCAAAAGAAAAAGGACTACATGCAAAAATTAAACATACCAATGAAAACAAAGAATTTGCTTCATTACTGGAAAAACAACAATTTATCTCAAGCCATAAAATCGAAGGTGACATCATTAGATTAATCACAAAAAAAACAAAGCAAATAATGGAATAATGTCATAACACCACTCATATTAATAACAGAGGATAAAAAATAGACAAATGGAATATATAACACTTGCAGAGCTCAATGCATTTAAAAATAACAAAGGGACAAACCAAAAACAGGTTTCCTCAGAAGATCTCGAATTAATAAATCAACTTCATAAGAAGCTAGAATATCTGACAAATCTTCTTAAAGAAACTTTAAATGCATTTAATTACAAGAAAGACAGCAAAACCTGGAATCCTGTTCCAACCGGGAAAAACATCAAAAATTACCTCTGGTACCGTGTTTACCCAACTGAAAAATGGGCTAACCTGGATATTTCATTAGCCTATTCAGTTGAAGACGATTTTTACTTAAGAATTGACTCTGACACATGGGATGAAGAACTAAATAAAAGAGGTGAACTATTAAATTTCAGAAAAGTTAAGGGAGTTGAATCCAATTTTAGTTTCGATGAAATATTAGAATTCAATAGTTATGATGACCTTTCTAAAAAGATAATAGACTTCTATGAAAGTAAAATCAAACCATCAGTTCCTGAAATACTATCTATTTCAGAACAAAGAGTTGGTTTATTAGCCTCTGACAATACGGGATGGCATGATGATCACATTGAAGAGCGTGAAAGCTCGAATGGTCAATATTCCACAATTTGGAACAGTAAAAAACCATCTGGCACCAATAAAACCATAAAGGAGCTAAATGAAACGATAAAAAGATTCGGGTATTTTGACTTATCCTACATTCAGAATAAAGAACTAACCTACACAGCACGAATAATAAAAATAGCAACCAAAGATGAGCACCTCAGATCTTGGCCTGAGAAAAATGAAATATTACACTTCAGGAAATCAATGGATCAGTATGCTGATGATAACAAATCTGCAAAAATTGTCTTCTTATGCAGCGACTTTAAAAAAGTTTCACCACCCGTCTCAAGAGAAAAACTAAATACCATTGACGGCTTCGATTACCCTAGACAAGATAACTTATCACCATTTTTAATGTCCAATGGATCCCATCATTCCAAAGCTGCAACACAAAAAATTAATGAATCAGATACAAAAAGCATGAACCACCCCCTCAACCAAATCCTCTTCGGCCCTCCCGGAACCGGTAAAACCTATAACTCAATAAAAAAAGCCATTGAAATCATCAATCCGGATTTCAAATTGGATCGGGAATGGAAAATAATCAAACACGAATACGACCGTCTGGTAGATAACAACCAAATCGTATTCATCACCTTTCACCAAAGTATGAGTTATGAAGATTTTGTGGAAGGTATCAAACCCCAGGAGCCCAAGGAGGAAGGTCAGCAGGTGACATACACCGTGGAAGGTGGAGTTTTCAAGCTTATTTGTAAAGAAGCTACTCAATCTAAAAATATTAAAATTCAAATTGAAGATGAACTGACAGAGTTGACACTCGATATCTTTAGAGAATACTATCAAAGTTTTGCAGATTCATTACCGCTACATACCGCTTCAGATTCAACTGTAATACTTAAAACTGTCCATGACAAAACATCTTTCAAACTGTATAAAAACTCGAATAATACGATCGTTGTAAAAGCAGGGGAAAAGAAAACTCCAATGAGTCTGTCTTTCAATGAACTTAAACAGGTATTGTTTGAAGGTAAAGATCCAATTTACAAATCTTATGAAGCTGTTGTAATTAATGAAATCCTTAATGCCTCTGACTTCACTGAGGAAATACACGACAATTCGAATCAAAAATACGTCCTCATCATTGATGAAATAAACCGGGGAAATGTATCTGCCATTTTTGGAGAGCTCATCACTCTTATTGAAGAAAACAAACGCCTGGGGAAAGAAGAAGCCCTAAAAGTAACCTTGCCATATAGCAAAAAAGAATTTGGGGTGCCTCAAAACCTCCACATCATTGGTACCATGAACACGGCCGACCGCAGTGTGGAAGCATTGGATACAGCCTTACGCCGTCGTTTTAGCTTTACAGAAATGCCACCAGATGCCGGTTTAATTAGAGAACACGGGAAACTTAAAGAAGCAGACGCTAAAATATCAATTGGAGACTATGAAGTTGATTTGCCTAAAATGCTAAACATCATCAATAATCGAATCAACATCCTTCTGGACAAAGATCACTTGATTGGCCATAGTTTCTTTATGAAAGTACATAATGAAGAAAGTCTGCAAGCTTCTTTTAGTAATGAGATCATTCCATTGCTGCAGGAATATTTCTATGGCGATTATGGTAAAATTGCATTGGTATTGGGCGAAGGTTTCTGCAAAGGTGAAAAAGCGGATGCAAGTAACGGGAATTCAGTTTTTGCAAAAGTGACCAGCGATTACGATACAGATGGCTTCCTTGAGCAAACCATGTACACCATTTCTGATCCTTTAGCTATGAGTGTGGAAAGCTTTAAAGATGCTCTAAGAAAGTTAATGAACGAAATTGACTACAATGCCAACTAGCCAATTTCAAAGAATCCCGGTATTCGAACATCAGTCACTAAAAGTGGGTGATACCTACGATAAAATAATATTCACAGCCAAACATCATGAGGCATTGGAAAAGTTCCATGGAAAAGGTGTGCCCTATTTTAATCTCATTCACAAAGGTGTTAAATTCAATGAATTCGTAGGGGTGCTGCAGGTAGGTAATCTGATTATTGAAGTACTTCCAAAAGCCGACCGGTATAGAAAAAAGGATCAATGGCGTAAGATATTGATCGGCATGCTAAAAGCGGTAGGTGCTTTTGATATCAAAGCACCCACCTCTTCTGCCTTAAGCCTGAAATCCAATTTTATTCTCGATCTCTATTTCGAACTCTTTATCAAAGAGGTGGAATACCTGTTACACAAAGGGCTCATAAAAAAATACCGGAAGACAGAAGGAAATAGTACAGCACTTAAAGGTGCCTTACACTTTGGAAAGCACCTGCAAAAAAACCTGGTGCATCAGGAAAGGTTCTTCGTCAAATATACAACCTACGACCAACAACATCTTATTCACCAGATCATCTACAAGACTTTAAAGCTGATTCAGCAGATAAACAGTAATGCTCAATTGAATAGTAAGTTGGGGGCATTGTCTCTGAATTTTCCGGAGATGCCTGACTTCAACGTGGCAGAGGCAACTTTTGAGAAAATAGTTTTTAACCGAAAAAACAAAGGCTATCAAAATGCCATTGAGATAGCACGCCTCTTATTGCTCAACTACCATCCCGATGTAAGTAAAGGCCAAAAAGATGTACTTTCATTAATGTTCGACATGAATAAACTATGGGAGAAGTTCATATATGTAAGCCTGAGAAAATACGGTAGGGGCCATTTATGGGTAAAAGAACAATCATCCAAAAAGTTTTGGCACTCAGAAAGTGGCAGAAATTCTACCATGAGACCGGACATTCTCGTATCTACCATTAAGAAGCATCCGGAAGAAAAGGTGAAACATTTTATCCTCGATACCAAATGGAAGAATTTGGGAGGAAGTGTTCCATCGCCCGATCACCTGAGGCAGTTGTATGTTTACCACCAATATTTCAATGCTCAAAAAGTAGCATTGGTCTACCCGGGAAAATCCACTGTTTGTTCAGGCAAATATTACGAAACCTCAGGTGTAAATCTATCAGATAAAGAGTGCAGTGTATTATCTATCGAACCGGATGAAACTATGATAACCTGGCAAAGAACCATTGCCGATGAGCTGATCCTGGAATGGATGGAGATAAAACTAGATCAGGTCGTTTAATAGTATGAAGCTTCCATGAGAAAGTTGCTCCAGTAATATCTGCATAAAAAAGAGAGTTTTATTGGTACCAGACCATCATAGCATATTAACTGAAGAGAAGAATAATCATAAGTAATCCAAATATTTTGAAAAGCGAACTTAGATACTTCCAAATTGAAGCCATTAAAAAGGTGGTCCCGCTTATTGAAAAGCAAAAGAGAATCCTTCTCCAATTTCCACATGGGGTTGGAGGAAATCACACAGTATTACAAATTTTAAAGGAATATTACGCTTCAATTACAAACATCTACAAAGGAAAAACACTTTTAGTAGTGGCTACGAAGCTACAGGAAATACAAATTAAAAATGAGATTAAACGTGTTTTTAATCCCAGCATTATTAATCTCTTTGGCGAAGATAAAGTAAGAGACAGTTCATCTTTGGGTGACGAAAGATCTGATTCAATAATTACGGTGCTAACAATAGGTAGATTATTAGCTAAGTCTGATGTCTTAAAGGAATTCAAGTCTGATACATTTAAATTAATTGTACTTTTTGAATGCGAGTTTCTAGGAGTAGGTAAAGAAAACAGTCAAACTCAGGGGATCTTAGAGCATTTCACTACGGCTACAATTATGGGAATAGATGCGTTCCCAGATAAATCTAGATCATTCTTTGGAGGTCTTGTATATAGATATTCATTACAAAAAGCAATTGAAGATAAGTATCTTCTTCCATATGAATATTCCAGAATAAATACATTATCAGATATAGATACACCTTCTTTAGGAGTGGATAGTATCAGTTCAACCTCTATTAATAAGTCTGATGCATTTTATAACAATGATTCAAGCCTCAGTATCTTAGCCAAATCAATAGTAAATGAAATTAATGACCAACAAACGGTTATATTTTGTTCTAATCAAGAGTTTGCAACGAGATTATCTGAAAAGTTGAATAGTATCACAAACAATGAACAATACTCCAAAGCAATAATTAGTTCTCAATCAAACAGGGATAATCAGCATATTCTTTCAGAATTTAGGAGGGTTAGAGATATTAGGGTGTTAACATCTGTAGACCTATTGACAACAGGAGTTGATTTGCCTAATGTTTACAACATTATTTTATTAAGAAACTTTGGTTCTGGTTTGCAATTGCTTAGTATAATTAATCGTTTTTTAAGATTCTTCGAAGATAAAACGAAACTTAGAGTTCTTGATTATTTTGATAATACAAAAAAGTTAGAAAGCGCTATTTCTTTTGATGGGGACATTATAGCAAAGAATAACTCAATCAAATTCAAAAAAACAGATGTCCTCTTCCGAGATAAAGAAGCACTGAACGGTGTCATTGGCGTAAAAGACATTGCCGAAGAGCTTTGTGAAATAATCAAAAAGATGCCCTACGAACAAGGCCGCATGATTGGTATTTTTGGAGAGTGGGGCCGTGGCAAGACCTTCTTAATGAATCAAACCTGGAACTGCTTTCAGAAAGATGATAAGTTTGCCAGAGTTGATTTTCATGCCTGGAAATACCAGGAAACACCGGCTATTTGGGCTTACCTGTATGAACAGTTCGCATCCGCCTATTACAAAGACCCTAAAGACTCTTGGTTTAAATTTTGGAAAAGCCCGTTAAGAAGGTTTAAACTAAATTTTGCCAGGATAGGCATAAGCAAAGCAATTTGGTTCTTTGTATCAGTTATTCTATCATCATTAATCACATTCTTTATTCCGCCACTGGACAGAGTATATTTTGTTTATAGAATTGTAAGTGCAATAGGTTTCAGTACTGTTGTCAGTTCGCTTGTTCTCTACTTTAAATACAACAACTCGGCCAGGGAGTTATTTGAAAAATACTATGGAAAAACTTCCTTTTCAAATGTTTTAGGAGTACAGGCCGAAGTTCAAAAAGAATTAAAACACCTTGTAAAAGCATGGTGTAAAAAAGATCGTAAAATACTGCTCTTTGTAGATGACATAGATCGCTGCTCCGAAGAACGAATCATTCAGATAATTGATTCTTTAAGAGTGATGTTAGACGATAATGAATTGGCCAGGAAACTAATTGTGGTCGCTGCGATTGATGAACGATTGTTAAAAAGAGCAATACGACATAAGTACGACACATTGGTGAAGTCAAACGATGAATCAACGAATATCGACCTATTGGTGTCCGAATACATCGATAAACTTTTTATTCTGGGTTTAAAACTGCACGAACTGACTCCTGAAAATAAAGATGAGTTCTTTTTGGAGCTAACAAAGGAAGATAGAGAATCAGCAGAATTAGAAAAACTTAGTGAAAATGGTGGAGAAACTGAATTTGAAGATACCATTTCAAATGAAGAAGATCAGCTGACAATGGAGGATTCGGTTAGTAACGAAGTAAAACAAATTAATAATACATCTAACACAAACGCTGAAGAAGAAGCTGGTATCAGGAATTTAAATGGCAAGTTAACCAAAGAAGAAGTCGCATTTCTCAGAGAGAAGATTCGATTGTTGAAAAACGTGACCCCACGGCAAATAAGAGTGTTTTATTACAGATACCTACTAGCCAAAAATCTGCTCATTCGTAAGTATTCCAATTCAAATAGCAAAAACATTTGGTTAGATGAAGCATATTCAAGCTTTATGGTTCAACATTTGGTCAATCATAGCAATGGGAATGGCGATCATGATATCAGTAAATTGATTGAGCAATTAGAGGAACATCAGGATGAATACTATGCAGTAGAAGAAGCAACTGCATTAAAAGTGAAAACCGAAGACTATAAGGTGGCATTACATGTTCTAGATACGGTAATTGGTTATTGATAGCAATTCAAGTGTACTGTTTTGTATCTATTTTTATGATGCACTAAGTCAGCAGAGTATGGTTGCGGTTTAAGTTTTGTAGAAAATATACTTAAAAATATACTTGCATGTTTAACCTGTGTTTATTATTTTTGTATTCGTTATACTGAGAATTAAATGAAGATAAAAGTAAAAGACATATCTATAATATCAACGGGGATATATACAAAAACCTCTGCAGTAGGTGATGTTTACTACCTGCAAGCCAGGGATTTTGATGAACAGCGCAAGCTGAAGGTCGGACTAAATCCCAACATTAGTGGCTCAAACTCTGTCAGTAAGCATCTGCTCCAAAAAGGAAACCTGCTCATTGCTGCCAAAGCAGGGGATTTTTTCGCAGCCGTATACCACGATGAGGTGACGCCGGCTGTAGCCTCGTCCATGTTTTTGGTATTGAGAGAGGTGAAGCAGCAAGTGATACTACCACAGTTTCTAGCCTGGCAAATCAACCATCCCAAGGTGCAAAAACAATTAACGGCCGGTGCCAAGGGGACGAACCTACTCTCCATCAACAAAAGTACAGTTGGTGAATTAGAGTTGTTGGTACCAACAATGGACAAGCAAAAAGCAATATTACATTTCGAGCAACTTCGAAATAGAGAGAGGCAATTGTCAGATAGAATTACGGCCCTGAAAGATAAAGTGATAGATCAGAAAATATTAAACGCATTAACAAAATAACCATGAGTAAGGTAATTAACGATCAGGATATAAATAGAATTGTGTGGAAAGCATGTGATACTTTTCGAGGGGTTATCGATCCAAGTCAATATAAAGATTACATACTCACCATGCTGTTTTTGAAGTACGTGAGTGATGTCAATAAGGAGAAGCGCAAAGAGTACCTGAAGCAGTATAAAGGAGATGAAGCACGGACCGATCGGGCCATGAAAATGGAGCGCTTTGTGGTACCTGCCAACAGCTACTTCGATTACCTCTATGAGCACCGAAATGAAGCCAATGTCGGGGAACGAATAGACATTGCCCTAGCCGACCTTGAAGAAGCTAACCGCGAAAAACTCACCAGTGAAGACGGTTCAGGTATCTTTCGCAACATCTCATTCAACAGCAGCAACCTGGGGGATGCCAAAGGGAAAAACACACGACTGAAAAACCTGTTGATCGATTTCTCCGAACTGGACTTAACACCTTCCCATCTTTCCAGGAAGGACATCATCGGAGACGCCTACGAATTTCTCATAGCTAACTTTGCCAGTGATGCCGGTAAGAAAGCCGGTGAGTTTTTTACGCCGGCTGAAGTATCCACCCTCATTGCCAAACTGACGAAGAGTGAGCCTGGTGCACGTATTTATGATCCCACCTGTGGATCCGGTTCTTTACTCATCAAAGCAGCCAGAGAAGTGGAAAGTAATAACTTCTCTTTATATGGTCAGGAAGCCAATGGCAGTACCTGGGCTTTGGCAGTCATGAACATGTTTTTGCACAGTTACGATAATGCCACCGTTCGATGGGGGGACACCATTCGTAATCCCAAGCATAAAGAAGGGGATGCGCTGATGAAATTTGATACAGTGGTGGCTAACCCGCCTTTCTCATTGGACAAGTGGGGAGCCGATGAAGCAGCCAATGACCAGTATAACCGCTTCTGGCGAGGCGTACCACCCAAAAGCAAAGGAGATTGGGCCTTTATCTCCCATATGATCGAATCAGCCTATGAAGGCAAAGGAAAAGTGGGGGTTGTGGTACCACATGGGGTGTTGTTTAGAGGAAGCAGCGAAGGTAAGATTCGCCAACGAACCATTGAGGATAACATGCTGGAAGCAGTGATTGGTTTGCCATCCAACCTCTTTTTTGGAACAGGTATACCGGCGGCCATTCTCATCTTCAACAAAGGAAAAGCAGAGCAGACCGATGTATTATTCATCGATGCCAGTAAAGATTGTGAACCGGGCAAAAATCAGAATAAACTGCGCGACGCCGACATTGAAAAAGTAGTGAAAACCTACAATAAATTTCATAATGGGGACTTACTACAAGGCATTGCCGAAGACAAATACAGCTACGTAGCCTCTTTTGATGAGATCAAAGAGAATGAGTTTAACCTCAACATACCACGTTATGTAGATACCTTTGAAGAAGAAGAAGAGGTGAACATCCCAGCCGTTCAAGACGAAATTGAAAAGCTGGAGGGTGAACTCAAGGAGGTACAGGTGGAAATGGAAGAGTATTTGAAAAAATTGGATTTTTAAAATATATAGAAACACCAACCGTATCTTTCGGTGGAGCATTACCCGAACCAACTATTAGCCCTATTAAAAGAACAATACCATGCCATATAAAGAAAACCTCAAACGAGCATCACAATTAAAAGAAGAGTTAGATACCTTTCGGCCCCTGTCAGCTGAAGTGGAGCAACGCATCATGCAAAAGTTTCGATTAGACTGGAACTATCATTCGGCTAACATCGAAGGCAATAAACTCACCTTTGGCGAGACCAAAGCGCTCATCATGTTTGGAATGACTGCTCAAGCCAAACCATTGAAGGATCATTTGGAGATGACCGGGCACGATGAGGCAATAAAATGGTTGGTAGAAGATATAAAACAAGGGATAGCATTGACAGAAAAGTTCATTCGTGAATTACATGTCATGATTCTTAAAGAACCATATGAATCTAAAGCCGTTACTGCAGATGGTCAATCAACGACACGAACAATTGCTGTGGGGCAATACAAAACAGCCCCAAATCATGTGGTGACCAAAACAGGTGAAACTTTTCACTTTGCATCGCCAGAGGAAACGCCTGTTAAGATGAGGGATCTCTTGCAGTGGTACAATGACAACAAGGACAAAGAAGACCTGCACCCGGTAGTTTTCGCCACTGAATTTCACTACCGCTTTATTAGTATCCATCCCTTTGATGATGGCAACGGGCGCCTGGCACGTTTGCTCATGAACTTCATCCTGATGCAAAAGGGATATCCGCCGGCAATCGTTAAAACGGAGGATAAGGAAAACTACATGGCCGCTTTACAACAAGCGGATGCCGGTGAACTGGCTTACTTCTTCAATTATATCTGCGAACAGGTAAATCGCTCGTTGGAATTGATGATTAAAGGAGCCAAAGGAGAAAGCATCGATGAAGAGGATGACCTGGACAAAAAATTGGCGCTTCTGAAACAAGACATTGAAAAGGAGGACGATGAAAATGAAATAAAAGATCATTTGACTTATGGCGCGATAAAAAACGCGTTGGAAAGCTGGGGGTATGATTTAGTAACACAATTAGCAAATACAACTTCAAAATTCAATGAGTTTTACGATAAGCCGGCACATACAATTAGCCTGAATTTAGATGGTAAAGGCCCCTATATAAAGTTTGATAAAAATCCTGAATTGGATAAAATACAAAGTTTGTTTTCTCGTGCCGAAGTAAAAACGGATAATGGTATTGTGTATTCAAAAACACCGACAGGAAACTCATATGAGGATCACTTGCCGTCTGCTGAAATATCATTTCAAACCTCTTTTAGCGCCTATAAAAAAGGAGGTTTAAATCCCTTTGGTTGTAACTACCGGTTGGATGTGAAGTTCGAACAATACCATTACGAATTAATACTAGGCGTTTTTGATACTAAGGCTAAAAATCGAAGGGAAATTAGTTTTGCAAAAAAGCTACTCCATCAACCAATTACCAAAGACGAATTAAAAGAAATAAATAAACTTTGGGGAGAGTCCTTGTTCAATCACTTAGAGTATCACCGAAAGCAATTAAAAGAAAACGGATCAAAACAACAATAAACCTCCTCCTGCACAATAAACCTACTTGGTTTATTGTGCAAAAACAGGTTTAATAAAGAATATATGAGTACAGTTAACAACAAAATTATAAATAACAGCATTGAAAAATCACAGCCTCAACTCACAAAAAAAAGGCCTGGATTTAAAATCACTAAACTTGGGTGGTGGATCCCGGAGGAGTGGGACACAGTAAAAATTAAAGACGCGGCCGTAGTGCAAACAGGACTTCAGAAAGGTGCAATAAAAGAAGGGAAAAAAGTAAGTCTACCCTATTTACGAGTCGCTAATGTCCAGGATGGACATCTTAATCTTTCCGAAATAAAATACATTGAGGTATTAGAGGATAAAGTAGAAAGATATTTGCTCAAGAAAGGGGACGTTTTAATGACGGAAGGAGGTGATTTTGACAAGCTTGGAAGAGGGACAATTTGGAATGATGAAATTGATAATTGTCTACATCAAAATCATGTATTCGCTGTCAGAACAGATAGTAACATACTGCTACCATATTTCCTAAACATCTTTTCATCAAGTGAATATGGTAAGCATTATTTCAAATTGTGCTCCAAACAGAGTACAAATCTTGCAAGTATAAACTCTACACAACTTAAAAACTTCGTTGTTCCAATCCCCACCATAACGGAACAAACAACCATCATCACCTGCCTCGCCACCTGGGACAAAGCCATCCAAACCCTCACTAAACTCATTGCGCAAAAAGAGCTTCGCAAAAAAGGTCTCATGCAGCAACTCTTAACCGGTAAAAAACGGTTGCTTGGGTTTAGTGGAGAGTGGAGGTTGATAACATTTAAAGATATTTATCAATCAAAAAAACAAAAAGCAGGAAATGAAAAATTTCTAGTGCTTTCAGTAACGAAAGATGGTATAGTTTCACAAGCGGAATATTTTAAAAAGGAGATTGCTAGTGCTGATACCTCTCCATATTTAATAGTCGAAAAGGGAGATATGGTTATGAGTGGATTGAATTTTTGGATGGGATCAATTGATGTTTTAGAAAAGTTTGATGTAGGTATTGTATCGCCTGCATATAAAGTGTTTGAAATTAAGAAAGCCGATATTGATCACCTGTTTATGCGTTATTACGTCCGCAGTGAAGAATTTCTAAAAGCATTAGTAGGGGCGTCTGTTCAAGGAGCGAGTGTTGTAAGACGAAATCTTGACAAAGAAGCATTGGAAGAGTGGGCTTTTAAATTACCCCAGTACGATGAACAGAAATTAATCGCCAAAGTCCTGCAAACTGCCGATACCGAAATTGAGTTGCTAAAAACCAAACTGGATAAACTCAAAGAGCAGAAAAAAGGTTTAATGCAGCAGTTGCTCACGGGGAAGAAAAGATTAATTCAATAAAAGTCGATATGGAAATAGTTTGCGATACAAATGTCTGGTACCACCTGGGGCAAAATCCCCCTACTGAGGATTTTCTTTCTAAGCATAAATTGATTGGAACATTTCACTCAATCGATGAATTGTCACGTACGCCGAATTTATTGAAGCATCCGGAAGTAACCCGGAAAGCAATTCAAGCATTAATGACTTATTCGAAGGGTACTATCTATGAACCCCCTCTCGTTTATTTAAAAAGATTGGATAATCCAAGATTCTTTTTCAATCCTGCACAAGAACTGCTGCCCATCTTGCAGTTTACTAAATTGGTGGCCAAAGGTCATGATATTGCAGAGGAAAAGGCAGACGCTTTTAAAGCTCACTGCCAGAAACGGCGAGATGATTTAAAATTAGCCGCCGATAGTTTTAACTCAACTGCAGCAGCCATTAAGCCAAATATAAAGGACAAAAAAAAGCATCGCAAAGAAGACTCTATACCTGCCAATAGAGCATTCATCTCCATGTGTGTTCAACTGAGAACTAAAGATACAGAGCTGAGCAATAGCTTCGACTGGTCGCAGATTGAACTCTTCGAAAATGTATTAAAAGTGGTTTTCAACGATCTGGAAACAGGAGCGATAGTGTTAAAAGAAAATGATTGGTTCGACCTTTTTAACATGATTTATGTAACACCCCAAAGAAAATATTGGACAGCCGATACCAAATGGGTCAATATTATTAAAAGAGCTGGCATGGAGAAGTATCTTTTTGTCCCGGAAACGGAGGAAGCAAAAGAAAATTCCGACAAGTTGGTAACATCGGAAGAAAAGAAATAATTTTTTTAGCTGGATGAGTGAATTTTCGATTGCTTTTTCAAATTTTTAGTATTTATAATAAATATTTATTATGAGAGCATTTATTTTAAAAAGAGAAATTGAAAAAATCCATGCAGCAAAATGTGCTGCAACAACTAAGGATCAAGTAGCAGTGAAGTCGTTTAATAAAGCGACAAAACTTAAAACTAAATTGAATGATGATAACATCATCGAAGTGGAACAACTGGTAAGGATGTGGCGAAATCAGATACCCATTATTTAGAGTGTTATGCTTCAGTAAATAGAATACATATGAGATCACAATGACACTCAATAGCGCCCTGAAAGGGCATGATATCAAAGCCCAGGACATCGCCCTGGGTGAAAGATGTAAAGTTTTTTGGCGCAATTGCATTGTGGTTATCCCCAAGGAAGCCCCATGCGCCGGAATAAGTGAGGATGAGACAAGAGACAATAATTAGGAATATAGTCAAATAGTAGTTATTGAAATGCCATGAGTAAAACCTTTAACATGTACTGCGATGAAAGTACCCATCTTCAGAATGATGGGATGCCTTTCATGATGATTGCATATGTC
Source organism: Marinilabiliaceae bacterium (assembly GCA_016342595.1). Lineage (GTDB taxonomy): Bacteria > Bacteroidota > Bacteroidia > Bacteroidales > Marinilabiliaceae > JAEINY01. The sequence goes on along the minus strand of JAEINY010000038.1, from coordinate 13,401 downwards.
AGCGTGGCGTATAATCAGCTGAAGCAACACAAAGAGAGTATAAAAGCCATAAGAGCTAAACACAAAGTAAGAGGAGAAATAAAATGGTCAAACGTTTCTAATGGCCAATACTATTTCTATGCTGATTTAATTGATTATTTCTTTTCCAACGACATGAATTTCAGGTCTATCATTGTGGATAAGACTCAAATTAATGAATCCAGAGAGGAGTTTACTTACGACGATTTTTACTTTCGAATGTATTATCAGTTGCTCCACCACAAAATCAACCAAAGTTACAACTACAACATCTACTGCGACATTAAAGATACACGTAGTTATAAGAAGCTAGATCGTCTGAATGAAATGTTGAAATGGAATGCATCCATTCGTAATTTCCAATTTATTCGATCACACGAAAGTGTTTTTATGCAATTGGCTGATTTGATTATGGGGGCCATTAATTATAAGTTGAGAGGGAAGAATAAGGTCGTTGCTAAATGTAAGCTGATTGAAAGAATTGAAAAGCATTGTAAGGTGCCGATCACAAAATCTACGCCCAAAACAGCGGATAAGTTTAATCTCTTTTTCATCGACCTTAAATAGTTCAGGTATGCCGTTTAATCTTATTAAAACATATCCTGAATTGTTGGAAATTGCTCAGTTTAATCCCCATCAAAGAAAAAAATCATTGATGGGTGTTTTCAAACAAGACATTGAGGAAAATGTAAGTTTTCAATTTAGGTCAAAAGCAATTCGTCCCACAAAAAAAGAGGGAGAATCACCCATGTTAACGCTTTTTGGTCATCTGACGACCAAAGAGGATAAAGACGAGAAAGGTAAAAATACCGGGGCGCGCTCTTTCGATATGCACCGATCTGTCAGGTTGCACTGGATTAAAACACATATCGATGAGTTGAGAAAGGCGAATATCGACGTTTTTAGTCATGAAGATCGCATCAAGGGAAAAGATGTGATTCGAACCTATATCTATGATCATGTGGAGGAGTACGTGATAATTTTGGAACCTCAGAGGAGTGGAATGGATTATTACCTGCTCACGGCCTATTATTTAAATGAAAAGGGTGGAAAAAAACAAATTCTGAAGAAACAAAAGAAAAAATTAGATGAAGTGCATTAAAACCGCAAAGCCCGGTACATATCTTGATGTATCGAGCTTCGAAACTCCTTTCTCCGATTATGGTAGAATGAGCATTGCAAATATATGTCATTTTTGTCATAAACGTCAACTTTTTGCGACATCAATTTCATTGTTCGTCTAATTGTTAGATACTAAATTGAAATTTAAATCAAAGCTTTACAAATAATTCAGTTTCATTTTGCGCTATACTTGGATAAGCCACACCACCTTTAAATAACCTTAACACCCATGCAAACCCCATCATTCAAAGAAGACCACATATCCCAATTACCGGCACTGCAACTACTGATCAAACTCGGTTACAATTACCTCACACCCGATGAAGCATTGGAGGCCCGTGGTGGTAAAACATCTAACGTGATACTGGAAAACGTATTACGCAACCAATTAAAAGCCATCAATACCATTAATGTTTCATCGGCTAAAACCGCCAGGTTCTCCGACAATAACATTGAGACCGGCATTCAGGCCATCAAAGAGATACCTTTAGTAGATGGATACATTGCAGCTTCCGAATACGCTTACAACCTCTTAGCCCTGGGAAAGGCACTGGAACAAAGCATTGATGGAGATAAGAAAAGCTTCACACTCCAATACATCGATTGGAAAAGACCGGAGAATAACATTTTTCATGTCACTGAAGAATACACGGTGATGCGATCAGGAAGCAAAGAAAGCTACATCCCAGATATCGTTCTTTTTGTAAATGGCATCCCCCTCTGTGTTATTGAGTGCAAGCGTCCCGATATGAAAGAACCCATTACGCAAGCTGTCTCACAGCACCTGCGCAATCAGCACGAAAATGGTATTCGCTCACTATATGTCTATGCCCAATCCTTGTTAAGCCTGGCCACTGATTATGGCCGATATGCCTCCTGCGGCACGCCTGCTGAGTTTTGGGCACATTGGGAAGAGAAATTGAATGAAAAAGAACAAAAAACATACCTGGCCACACTAGAGCAACTAAAGAATAAGCCTTTAGATAACAAGGAAAAGAATAAACTATTTGCGGACCGTTTCGCTTATGTCAGGCAATACTTTGATGCCTTGGAAAAGGAACCAGTTCTGCACACCCAACAGGATATCTACTTGTACGGATTATGCCGTCCGCAGCGCATGCTGGATTTTGCATTTAATTACATCCTGTTTGATAATGGACAAAAAAAGATTGCTCGTTACCAACAATACTTTGCCGTCCGTAAAACCTTAAAGCAGGTTACCCATTTAGTGGGTGGAAAACGGAGAGGAGGAGTCATCTGGCACACCCAGGGCAGTGGTAAATCATTAACCATGGTCATGCTGGCACAGGCTATTGCAATGGAAAAAACCATTCGTAACCCTAAAATCATACTTGTAACCGACCGCACCGATCTGGATGAACAGATCACCAAGACATTCCGCAAATGTGGCAAGGAGGTGGAAAACGCCAAAACAGGCAGTCAGCTGGTCGAACACCTGCAAAGTAAGCAGGATGCCGTGGTAACCACTATCATCAATAAATTTGAAACGGCGGTCAGGAAGATGACCCAACCATTGGAAAGTCCCGACATTTTTGTGTTAGTGGATGAAGGCCACCGTACACAGCATGGAACCTTTAACATCGAGATGCAGAAAACACTGCCCAATGCCTGTTTCATTGCTTTCACTGGGACACCACTATTTAAAAAAGACAAGAGTACCCTGACCAAATTCGGTACCATCATCGACGATTATACCGTTGACAAAGCAGTAAAAGATAAAGCCGTAAAACCATTGCTCTACGAGGGACGGCATGCCTATCAGAAAGTAAATGAAGCACCGCTCGATAATTTCTTCTCCATGATATCGGAACCACTCAACGATTACGAGAAAGCGGATCTCAAAAAGAAGTTCAGCCGGGCAGATCAGCTCAACATCGCCGATCAGAAAATATACGCCATCTGTTGGGACATCAGCAGACACTATCAGAAAAACTTTCAGGGGCAAACAGCACTCAAAGGACAATTGGTGTGTCAATCGAAAGCTGCAGCTGTCAAATACAAGAATTACCTGGACGAGATAGGAATTGTGACGTCCGAGCTGGTAATTTCGCCACCCGATGAACGGGAAGGAGAAGACAGTGCCTACGGAGAATCAACAGACCTGGTAAAACAGTTTTGGAAAAAGATGATGGACGAACATGGGACGTCCAAAAAATACCAGAAAAACATCATAAACCGCTTTACCTACAGCGACGATCCGGAGATTATAATAGTCGTCGACAAACTACTAACAGGTTTCGATGCGCCTCGTAATACCGTGCTTTACCTCACCCGAAAATTACAGGGACATACCCTTTTGCAGGCCATCGCCCGGGTGAACCGGGTCTATCCGGATAAAGACTATGGATACGTGATTGACTACTATGGTGTGTTGGGTGCATTGGATAATGCACTCGAAACATACTCCTCATTTGAGGAGTTCGATCTGGAAGATTTGGACGGTACCATTACCAATATCAATGAAGAGATCAAAAAACTGCCGCAAAAACATTCTGAATTATGGGACCTATTCAAAACAGTAACCAATAAACGGGATGCTGAAGCATACCAACAGCACCTTCGGGATGAAGCCGTGCGGGTTCTGTTTTACGATAAGCTGGCAGGATTTGCACGAATCCTCAAACTGGCCCTTTCGTCCATTGAGTACCACAAAAATACCGATGCAAAAACAATTGTACGATACAAAGAAGACCTGGCCTTTTTCATGAAATTGCGAAAAGCGGTGGTCCAACGTTATTCTGATACCATCGACTTTAAAAAATACGAAGGCCAGATCCAGAAACTGATCGACACCCACATCCCCACTGAGAAAGTAGAAATCATAACTGAATTGGTCAACATCTTCGATAAAGACGCCTTTCAGAAAGAAGTAGAAAAAACAGTGGGGGAGGCCGCCAAAGCTGATAAGATCGCATCACGTACTGCGCGTCACATAACGGAAAAGATGGAGGAAGATCCCACATTCTACAAGAAATTCTCACGACTATTGAACGAAACCATTCAAGATTATTTAGAGGGCAGAATCTCCGCAAATGAATGCCTGAACAAGGTAAAAGACATCTCTGAGAAGGTACTTTCACATACCGACAGTTCAATCCCCGAAGCATTAAATAGCCGAGAAGTGGCCAAAGCTTTTTATGGCATCACACTCGAAGAATTCAAAGATAAATGGCCGGAGGAAACCGATATCAAAAAAAGTGGTGTCGATGTGGCCATAGCCATTGATGACATCATTAAAAGCCAGATTGTAGTCGACTGGACCAACCCAAGTAACCTCGACATATCAAAAAAGATGATCTTCCTGATAGGCGATTACCTCATCGATGAGGTGCGTGATAAGTTGAAATTAAATTTAAGCTTCAGCGATATCGACCACATAGCAGCACGCATGGTGGATGTGGCCAAAACGAGATACAAGTGATGAAGGATGAAATACTATTTGGTTCCAAAACCATTGATTACACAATAAGTTTTTCCGAACGAAAAACCTTGGGCATCACAATTACACCGGAGATGGAAGTATTGGTGAAAGCACCGGAGGGTACGTCACAAGAAAAGATCAGAGAAAAAGTTCTAAAGCGGGCGCCATGGGTTATTAAGCAATTAAGTTATTTTCTCTCCTTTTATCCCAAGATGCCGGAAAAGCTTTTTGTCAGTGGGGAATCGCATCTTTACATGGGACGTCACTACCGCTTGAAAGTAACGGCAGCAAAAAAAGAAGAAGTACGTTACAAAGGCCGGTTCATCGAAGTATACACCAATGACAAAAGCAAGGTAAAGCAATTGATGAGTCAATGGTACAGAAGAAGGGCCAAAGTTAAATTTCAGGAGATCGCACAGCCCCTCATCGAAAAATTTGCCCGTTTCAAGATAGAACCCTCAGATCTTTACATCCAGGAAATGGCCACCCGCTGGGGCAGCTGCACCCCAAAGGGGAAAATCATACTCAATCCCGAACTCATCAAGGCCCCTCGCCCCTGCATCGAATATGTCATCATCCACGAACTCTGCCACCTCATCCACCACGATCACACCACCAAATTCCTCGAACTCCAGGATCGCATGATGCCTGACTGGGAAAAATGGAAAGAGAAATTGGAACGGTTGTTGGCTTAGGTCCTACGAAGAATTAAATGAACCAATTAGGAGTTAGTTATTTTCTCCAAATGGTCTTTAGTTTCCTGGAGGTTCTGGATTATGGCAAGAGTATTGTTATCAGGTTCTTTTATTGTCATTAGCTCAGTAATCCGTTTTGACACATAAGGTAACGCTTGCCCTCCAGTGTCAAAAGCTCTGATTTTTAGTGCTGCATAATTTGTTCTCTCAGGGTTCCATAAATCGAGTATTTCAGGGAGTAAAGTTGCATTAATTTTATACTCATCTTTTAAAAAGTCATTCAGAATAACAAACACTAATTCAATTTTCTTATCAAACTCCTTACTACTTAAATCAAGGTTTTCTATGGATTTAGAAACACTTTCATCAACATCTTCTTTTAATTTGGGTCTATTTATAAGGTAAAATAAAAGCTGCAAAGCCAAAGGTGGCTCCTCTCCATTTCATCGGATGACTAACAAAATAGTGAAAGCGTCATCCACTGAATAATCAAATTATCCAATCAGCATATTTTCAAATCAATGCCCATAAGCCTGGTAAACTCACATATCGTTACTCATTATCTCCCAATCGCCAGCCTGGCACACCTCTTGCCCTCCATCCTCTTCGTCATGGCAGCTCCTTTGTGTTTTTAGCCGCTACCTGTGTTTGGCTCGCCTGCTCGTCGCGGCGGGCTTCGGCTGATATTATTTGATTTGCCTCCGCTGCGCTCTGGCTTTTTTCAAAGGTAGCCTCGTGTAGTTGGCCTGTGCCTGTCATGCCTTTTGCAGAATAAGCAATAATCCCGCCAGCCACAAACCACTACATATGCCAGCCCACACGGTTCGTACCTCACCGTTCCCGGCCTGTCACCCTTGCTCCACTCGCAGTCGGCTCGCGCCTCTCCAGGGCCTGTGCGCAAACCGTTTCGCTCCGCTACACTCTCTTGCAGCCAGTCCCTTCCGTCTATTTACATTGATCATTCCACACATTAATCACTAAACATTGACCATTCATAATTATGAAGCCAGGCACAAATGATCTTGTCCCTCCATTGGTAACACGTTTTTATCCTTTGAGGCATTCCCAATTCCGACAAAAGTCATTTAAGCCTTTCAATAATCTTCAACCTGACCATCTCCAAAAAAAAACAATCGTGCCGCCGGGCATTCCTCAACTAATTAATCCTTAAACATTGTCCACTAATAATTACCCCTACCAGGCACAAATGCACTTTCCCTCCATTTCAATGCCTGTCTACTTTGGCCCATTTACCATTCCGGTAAAGTCCATTTAAGCCCTTCAATAATCTTCAAACTAACCATAACTCGGGTGAAGCTGAAAGTTCATCCCTATCACGGAAAATCGGACTTAATTTCGAAGGAACTTGCTCACCTTTTTCGTTTACGATACCTCTAAACTTTTTAGGCACTTTATAACCCTCAAGTTTTCTATGTATTTGTTTGCAGACTTTTAGATCTTCATGACTATAGCTAATAAAAGCGAAATATTTATAATCATTATCAGTCATACCCAAAAAGAAAAATTTATATTTAATAATACTATTTTGCGTTAAAGTATAAAAATAACCAACATTTATACTCTTCAGCTTCTAACTATCTATATATCACACCGAAAAGTTCAACTTCCCTATATAATGCTTCGCATATGCTCAGAATCCAGCTTTTTATTATAGTTCTCAATAATTAATTTATTCATTTCCAGACATTCTCTCAATCTGAGGGATACAACGAACCAACCTCCTGTCAATCTCCTTATAGTAAACACTTAGCTGTTCATAAGGTACCAGACAAGGATGAATCATTTTTCTCTTATAGTCGGCCACATAGTTTTCATGGTCCAGCTTTAGTTTTAGGTAATCCGGCTCACGATCATCATATCCCCCGGCAACATAAGCCTTCCATGCAAGGTCGGCAGTTAAAGTTGACTCTTCCGCAACATCAGCTGCTGGCACATCATAGCCAGCCAATAAGGTATCTGCATTCCAGCGGGCATGCTCCATCCGGGCTAATAATTCCACATGATCAGGATGCAACAGCACATCCATTTCTGTTTGCGTTTCCCTTCCTCCATTAAACGCCCTTACTTTAGTTGGAATCGATTCTGCATTGTATCGGCTCGACCACTTAAAACGCTCTTTTAAGCCCCACCAATAGTCATTCATTTGCTTTTGTATTCTCTCATCCAAAAGATCAGGAAGAATGTAATCGTTACAATAAAAATAATTTATGGCTTTGGCCCTTGAATCATCATGTAGATTAATCTCAAAGCAATCATTTGTCATACCAAATGCATAAGTATTCGCATATCTGTTGTCTACTTTCTTTTCATCTGCCTGAAGTAAATTGAGTATCGTATGTTGAGCTTGCTGCCTGATTAAGATACGAACCTTTCTGTCATAGATCTCTTTTGGCAGATAGAGACCCGCCGCCAGATTGATATCCTGTTCATTATAACAAACAGCTATCGTGGTCAGCGCATTTAAATCTGATGTCCATACATCCAGTTTCTTCAGGGTTTCAGGTTGTTCAAAACTCCCCTTAACAAAACAAAGTTCAACATTTATAAACGAATGGTCTCCCAGCTTAAGGTGAGTTGTTCCTCTCAGTAAATCAATCTCAGTAACATCAACGGCTTCAAAGAAGCTTGGGAAACGGCTGGCGAAATAATTCATTTGCCGCTCTGCATCAATATCTATAAAAGTAATTCGGGTCTTTTTCCGTTCATGATTGGCATAATGCCCTAATCGGGCAGCCTGCAATCCCATAGCCAGCCCCATACGGGTCATACCGGCTACAATCAGATGCACATATTTATCTGAATCCTCTGTTATTGGCTCAAAATCAAGTGGTGGGTATTCCATTTCAGCATGACGGCATCCTACAAATACCTTTTGAGCCCATTTTTCATAGAAACTGAAAGCATGGATATTCAGACAAGTCAAATTGGCTTTCCCATTAGCTTGCAGAGGTCGAAAATTATTAAACTGATGCATGGCATAAGTCGTCTGTGATTCAAATAGCACATGACAAGTCTTGGTCATTATACCGTTAGCTTTACCTGCCTTTCTACCCTTTTTACGAAAACCCCAGATGATTTCATTCATTTCATTCAGGCAACTGATATTCCTTGAATCATGATCAGCTTCATTGGTTTCCCCCAGCACAAATATCTCTTTTGCGAAAGGTAACCACAACCTTTTCAGATCAGATGGACTGGTTCTGTTTCCGGATAACAAATGGATTCTTTTAACTGCGGAAGCATCCATTTCAGACAAAAGTGTTTGTTTTACTTCCAATAAGCTATGTGAGGTAAGCAGAACAATCTTACATTTCCTGTACTCAGTCTTATTTAGTATCTGGTGAAGTATACCTGGTAAGGTATAATGAAAACCTACCAGAACAATATGATCCCGGTAATGATAATTCATTTTGCCTTCACGCACTATACTAACGCGCTGCTCAAAAATATTCGTAAACGTCGATATAAGAAGTCCGCTAAATATAAAAGTACCTGTCAGGGAAATCAACAACACAATCAACCTCAGCCGATGGTTGACTGTTATCTGGCCATTATCCACCCCCTCATCCGTTGTCGTTTTTGTCACATCACCTATCATATGCTGATTACCGGGATCCAGCATTTGAGAAACAATGCTCCAACTCTTACTGGGTATATCTTTGTTTATTTGATGAATATGAGCTGGGGGAACAACCATAGTCACCACACCCCACCAAAAAAAATACATCACTAAAAACAGTGATAGTAACAACCCAAATTTCCTTAATACCGAACCCGATGCAGAACGATCAAACAGGTAAACAAAATAACTTCTGAGTTTTATAAAAAGCATTCTCATAAGGGTGTTCTTTATAAATCAATTTCAGCTAAATCAGCAAATCCCACTAATATTTTTGTTTCCGGGATAAGTTTTGTAAAGATTGCTTTTTTGCCTTCAGCTGTATATCTTAAAACCTTTAACGTATTAGGCTGAGGAGCCTCCTTAAGTTTAATGTAGTCATCCGTGCATCTCACCGGTTCTCCTTTTCGTTCCAAAACAATGTCTCCAACTTTAAGCACTGGATGAACCTCATCATCTTTCGTACCAATAACCAGTATCCCATATTCCATCTGCTTTCCCTTTCGTAAATAGTTCAGGTAATTTTTTACCGTAGACACATAAGTATTTACATTGGGGTCAGAATCCTGATTAAATTGAACAAATAAATCAAGTCGGGAATAGATATCCGTAAAAATTTCATCCAGACTAACAGGGTAAGTTACTTCTGTAATGGCAGAGGGATCTACACCAGTACGAATAGCTTCCTGATGGTTTAATTCATATTGTTCTTTGGCTTCTTGTCTTATTTTAACTGTATTGCGTGTATTCGTGATCAAACGCAATATTTTCCCCCACATCATACCTTGATCTTCTTCATCTGAAAAAGTACACTTGACAAGCAGACGTTGATATGCTTCATCAAGAGCCATATGCTTCTCTGCCAATTCAATCCGCTTTTCGTCAACAGCCAGTTTTTTTTCATTGATCCGTACAATTTCCTTTGACAAAACAAGCTTATCGAAATCCTTTCGGTTTCTATTTAAGGTGTGCATCATCCCTTCTACTTCTAGTTTTTCTTCTCTAAGATTCTTGCCCATATCCAGAACAAGGTTTTCAATGTCCTTAAGGGCTGATTCCTGCTGAATCTCATATTCTGATATGGACAGATCAAAGGGAATATCTTTCAAAGCCCCTAATTCTATCCTCATTTTATGAAAATCATCTCCATAAACAACATCTGGCAGCGTTGATAAAAAACCAAGATAGCCTATGTAATTGCACTTTTGACTGAGGCTTAATGATTGATAGCTGAGTTCTAAATTTCTTAATACCGTTTCAGAAACAAAAGGAAGCTTGACATATGCCAATAATAACTCCATGTAATCTCTGACCTCATTATAGTAAGAAGGACACAAACTTGAATAAAAAACAGTTATTTCCTCCGTTTTGATGCTATGTCTGGTCATCACCGATGCTGCTTCCACAGATAACACCAGATTTGAATTTTCCCTTGGAAGCTGTTTTAGTTTGTGCTTAATAAACATCCTGAATTCACTACGTAAGTTAGATGTATCCTGAAGAGAGGTCGATGTAAGGAGTCGTACATAATGCTCCCACTCTTCTTTAACCTCAGTGGCTTGCTCCAGAGCCACGTGCATCCGAACAAATTCGTGCCCCATTAAAACCACTTCCCGACTGCAAACCCGTTCAAACAACTTTTGATCTTGATAACGTTGATAACCAATTATGCTCGAAACAATAGTCAGTAACATTAGTAGACCAACTGCCACTTTGCGATATCGTCGCCAATAATTCCGTCGTTTAGCTTTCAAAAAGCCTTTCAGTCTGTCCTGAAAAGCGTTAAAATACTCGTTGGATACATAATTAACCCCTTGATAGTTTATGAGTTCCTCAAGTCCATTGGGCATCTTTTCGGGAAATTCAAAGCCCTGAATGAAGACCGGGATAATATTCTTATTTTGTTTAAGAGCATGTTCGATCTCCCGCCTTACCCAATCCTCTTCATTAGCACACCGTTCCAATCCCTTTTCCGGCAACACCAATATAAAATCTTTACACCCCTCAATAACATTTAACAGTTGCTCATTAAATAGCCCTTCCCTCAGCGATTCAATATCTAAAAATACGCTATACCCAGCATTTCGCAATTTCTCTGCGATAAGGTTGGCAGTTTCAAATCCGCCTTGGCGTCGGTAGGAGATGAAGATTTGATAATTGGCCATTATAATATTCTTGTCAGATTGAGAGTGCCGCAATAAATAATAATCATTTCACTTCTTTAACATACCTACAAAAACCTAAGAAATTTAATGGATAAGAGCTAAAGTGTACAGTATTATAATCAATATACTGATCTATAGGTCGCCAATAAATTGCATAAGCTCGTTCTTTTGTCTCATCCAAATCTTTTGTCCAAAACATAGTTCGTATGTTTTTATTGTCTACAGCATCTAAAACAGGTATATTAACTCTTAAATCATTAGTCAGGTTCTCAAATGTACTATGACTATTCCTTGGATTATACTCTCCAAATTTCTTTTCAAATTCAGTATTATCACCACTGTAAGCAATCACTCCATATTGTAACATAAAATCCGATAACTCTTGCCAGGTGGGTAGTCTCCACCCTTCGGGACAATTGGCATAAGCAGCTTCCCAATTATAGAAATAACCATACTTAGATACATTAGAACTACGATCTCTATAGGGCCAAAACTCTCCTTCTTGTGGTTTATATGCAAGATTATCTACCATCCAGATTAGCTTATTGAACTTAACCCACTTGTATGTCTTATTATCTCTTTTGTCTACAAAAACACCACTTTTCGAGTAAAAATCTATATCCACATTAGATATACTCCTAGTATCCTGGGCAATTGGTCTTTGAATTGAATTTATTCTTTCATACTCATCTTGCGTTAAGTAAATTGATTGAAATCTCAACCCCATCTTCCCTTTGGGCATAATTATTTCTATCAATTTTTTATCAGGCAAGCGAATTATTGCGATATTCTTCTCATCACTTTCAAGTCGATTTGACTCTTCAACAAGGAAACTAAAATCATTACTTGAATTATAGTTCCATCTTCCATACTTAACAAGTATGTCCCCATCCTTAATAAAATTGATTGCTTCACGAGTTGAGGTGTTTGTTAGATTTATTTGCACTGCCTGATTTAAAGAATTTGCATATTCTTCCATATCTTTAATTTCAATATTATCTACATCATAATACTTGTCATAGATAGCATTATATCCAAAAAACACTTTATCGTTATGTTCAACTAATGATTTCTCTCCAAATTCATTATAACCATAATATTCCGCGCAATCTCCATTTAAAGCATATAATATTCTTGCTTTAATATATTTGGCAGAAGGATCACCCCTATAAGGTTTATTGCTTCGTCCTACAAAGGACTGCGATTTTCTTTGACCACTTCTATCGTACTCATAAACCAAGCCTGATTGGATGATAGAATCTTTATTGAGGTACAACCTGGAAAGTAACTTATTATTCAACCAAGTATCTTTTTGCATTGCCTTATGATGCTCAATCATATTTCCATTAACATCATAGTAAGTTCTTAGATATACAACTGTATCTCCATAATATGTTTCATCCTCCCAACAATGATATGTCCTATCCTCATCAGTATCAACATAACTTAGTGGATTCAAGTGTTTGTCAAAATACCCCCAATATTCTTGGTTATTATACTCATCATAAGCCTCTTTAACGCACCAAACTATAATAGAATCACTAACATCATAACAATACCTTAATGTATCAAGCCCTTTCTCATTTTGCCATCTTTTATAAAAATAAACTAACCGTAAAGAATCCTCTTCTGACAAATACTTAAATTGACTCTTTTCAATTATTTCATTATCTGCATTATAATTATATGAATATTTTGATATTCCATTTACATCCTGACTATATCTTCCCTCTTTATTAAATATCTCCCAACTGGTCTCGTTACCAAATCTATCATATGATCTACTATAAACAGCTCCATCCAATACATTTCCATTCATTAAGTCCTTAAGATTACGAGCTAATAATTTAGTTTTAGTAATTTTACCTCTTTCATTATACTCATAAGCTGATCCATAACTACCATTATCCAGGTTTATACATGGCTCACCATATTTATTAAAATAACTCTGCTTAACTTGATTTCCATCTTTATCATATTCAAATCGATAAGTTGCTACACCATTTTTTGTGCAACAGATATTACCGTCCTCACCAAAGGATATCGCCTTAATCATTTGTTTATCTGAATTATATTCAAACATCTGCCCTGTATTCCCAGCTCTATCTATGCAGTATTCACCAAATTGATCTAATGACGCCTGCTTTTTTAATAAACCATTCTCAAAATACTCCCTTTCTTCAGCATAGGCTCCCCATGAATTAGGCATCGGATACCCTTCACAATTAAAATATTCATAAAGTAGGCTCTCTCTAGAAAAGAGTGGGTACTTTATTGTTATGATAATTTACTGTAGTGAGGGTTTACTGTATTAAGATC
>JAEINY010000459.1 GCA_016342595.1 Marinilabiliaceae bacterium | reverse complement strand
ATCTAATACCGATTACTAATCAAAATACGCCTTAAGAGCGTTGCACTTCTTAAGTCGCTTTGATTATGTATCGGCATATCCCAGCGCAGTTTGAAATTTAAATGATATAAATTTAAAATATCCGCTCAATGGTCCCCTAATCAGTCGTAGTAAAATGAATGACGCACACACACAATCTCGAGATACAGCAATAAACCATAGGCAATTATGGCAATTGGACTCACGACAAACAGAGCTTCTATCATACTCATTCCCGTAAACAAAATAGAAAGGATGATGGCCCATGTTTTTCCGTTAAAAACACCAAAGGTTATGGATAAGCTTAATATTATGCCGAACAACAAAATCATGAACATCACGAAAGTGCCTGCTCCCAGCAATAATGCAAAAGGTGTTTTCACCAGATAAGGGCTAATCATATCCCTTGCAAAAAGTAAGGAACCAAGGATAAAAACCAGAGTAATCACTCCAACACTGCTTATTACACCCAAAATGGTTCCTTGCCATGGCCGACCGCTTGTTTTATTATTTCGTCCCATGATATGTAATTATTGTTTTTGAACAATGGCTGTCCACTTACAAATTAGATCATTTTCAACTAAATATCAACAAAAAAGGGTAGCCAATCGACTACCCTTTCTTATTTATCAATTCTTATTTTTAGCTTAATCCTCTTACATTTTTCTCCCATTTCCAGGCAGATAACAAAGTTTCATCCAGTGTTTTCTCAGCTTTCCAACCCAGTTCAGCATTTCCATAGGATGTATCGGCCCAGATCTTCTCAATATCCCCTGTACGACGACCCACTACTTTATAATTTAACTCCACTCCGGTTACTTTGATGAAGGATTTCACCAACTGCATAACAGAGTAGCCATCACCAGTTCCCACATTGAAATACTCGTAGTTTTGCTTGGTTTTATCATTTAACAAACGATCAATGGCCACAACATGCGCTTTTGCTAAATCAACTACATTAATATAATCGCGAATAGCCGTTCCATCCGGTGTGTCGTAATCATCACCAAAAATACTTAGTTCCTTACGAAGGCCAGCAGCTGTTTGTGTGATAAAAGGCACTAAGTTATTGGGTACACCAACCGGTAATTCGCCAATTAAAGTAGACTCATGCGCCCCAATGGGATTAAAATATCTTAACGCAATACAATTGAGTGCCTCATTGGCCTTACAAAAATCACGCATGATATCTTCACAAATAGCTTTGGTATTTCCATAAGGCGACTCCGCTTCCTGACGTGGTGTTTGCTCAGTTACCGGCAAGGTTTCAGGCTGACCATAAACGGTACATGAAGATGAAAAAACCATGTGTTTCACATCGTATTTCTTCATACTCTCCAAAAGGTTCATCAAAGAAACTAAATTGTTGCGGTAATATTCCAAGGGTTTATCCACCGATTCACCTACTGCCTTATAAGCCGCAAAATGAATAATCGCTTCTACATTCGAATACTTTTGAAAAAAACCGTCTGTTTTATCCCGTTCTGCCAGATCAAACTGTTCAAACGCCGGCCGAATACCGGTGATTTTTTCAATGTTATCCAATACTTCGATTTGTGAATTGGAAAGGTTGTCGACAATAACAACTTCAAAGCCCTGATTTTGGAGCTCCACTACAGTGTGAGATCCAATGTAACCGGTTCCGCCCGTTACTAAAATTTGTTTTGCCATTAATTCAGTTTTTTTCATCCATTCGTTTTTGAGATAAAAATGGATGGAACTCACAATAAATAAGCGAACCTTATAAAAAGGCTGTTTTTTCACTTTTTCATGTTCGTTTCTACGTTAAACGAGCTGTAAAAGTAATAATTTGAATTTATAATGGATGGACTTTTCCCGATTCATTTAGTATATTAGCGTCAGAACATCAATATAGAAGAATCCCATAAGAAATAAGGTCTGTGGCTTTTTCAACAAATTACGAACAACTGTTCAAAGAAAGATTAACACGTATGGACAAAATTATGTAATTTTGCAATTATGACAAGAGTAGCGAAACATATCAGCAGATTGCTTTATTCACACGATTGTGTTATTATTCCTGAATTAGGTGGTTTTGTAGCCAACAGTAAGGGTGCCGAATTAGATGTGGATAAAAATATCTTTTTACCCCCGTCGAAAGAAATTGGCTTCAATCGTAGTTTGACACACAATGACGGATTACTGATCACCACTCTGGCTCAGCAAGAAAACACATCTTACCAGGAGGCCAAAACGGAGG
>JAEINY010000458.1 GCA_016342595.1 Marinilabiliaceae bacterium | reverse complement strand
AAGGTAACAGCATAGGGTGCAGCGAAGCGGAGCCCTATGATAACACAACACCATGCAAAACCGGCGCAACCGGTGAGATGTTAACCGCAGTCGGTTCCATGCGCCGGAACACACAAAACTTCTTAATCCTATTCATTTACACAGAGGACACCGAGCTGAATAATAAAAAAAAGGGCACAGAGGATTTTCAAAACGAAACACTTTTCATTATACAAACAGGAAAAACCTTTTCCTTTCTCTTGGCGACTACCCTACTCGACGGTGAATAAATGATCGGGTAAATAAACGTTGTCAGGAGCTGCGCACACTGACAAGTTGTAGAAAACGGACCTGTCAGCGTCCGACGAAGGAGGCGTAACGAAATGGAATTCCGTCCAACGGGATAGCTGAAAACGACTGGTTAAACATTTCCAATATACCGTTTACCAATCATTTTGTTATTCTATTGGTAATATAGGCGCATACCAAGCCTTGAGCTCGTTGTATGACACATCACCAGCTCACCGACCCAATTCAAGCCTCTGCAGAAATTCCTCAATGACTAGCCCATCTCCTGCCGCCTCATTGGTATCACCAACCTGATCGTACTCATACCAAAGCCAGTCATGGGCACCAAAGGCCGATACCTGATGACAACTAAATTTGGGGATGCCCCATTGCTCTGGGTAAAACCAGGCACCTTCCATCAGGTGACCGGTGATGCATTGATGGATGCTTGCCAGCGATAAGCCATTGGGATTGGCAAAAATCACTTCGCCAAAGGTCTTATAGTTGTACTCATCACGATAAAGATACTCAAACCGAATATTAGCCATTGTTTTTTGAAGTGAAGCTAATCATTGGTTGGGGGCGTGTCAACGGACAATGAGTCACAAATTACTTCTTTAACCAATTGCCATTTTTGCAGAGTCTTTCCAAATATATGGTGGCATTGGTTCTTTCAATAACCATTTTATATTCATTGGTTTTGCCCCTTCATATTCTAATAGATTCCCTTCACCTAAAAAAACAAATCCCATGGTATTTCCATATTGATCTTTATTAGCCTCTCTAACAAATAATAGGATTCGCTTATTCAATGCTTCATGATCCACATAACTCCTTCCTCTCCCTCTATCAGGCCTTGCAGAATTTTGAGATTGCCAGTGAAAAATAGTTTCACTAATTGCAAAATCATCATACAAAGTTGTAGGAGAAAAATTCTTTTCAGATTTGTTAAGTGTGACAAACAATAACTCTGTATTTTTATCCTTTAACTCTTGTACACCTTCACGCGAACTAGGCTTTCTTTCAAAACTATAATACCCACATGCTGCTAATATTTGATCTCTTGTATATCGTCCATGTACTTTTAAGGGCATTGGAAATCCAAGGTTGATGTCATATTCCATAAAGTCTATATCATCTAGAAGTATGGTTATTAGATCTTTTAATTCATCTATCAACATTAAGTTAGTTCCAATAGCTTTAATACTCTCTTCAAGATTTTTATACCCTGCAGCATTTTGCCAAACATCGTAATGCAACATCAAACACATCTGCATTTCCTCTTCAGATAATGATTTAAAGTCTAATTGAAATTTTTTGTCAATGCACTTCAGTAAAAAGGTGAAATATGATGCAGAGCGGCACGACAACCATTTTAAGTAAATCGCTCTTGTTAATTCCTTTTCATGAGTCGATTCAAAATCATTGATTACACCAGCTTCAGCACATAGTTTTTTCCAGCTACCTTTTTTATACAGATGCTGAATTGAAATATGATTTAACGTTGTAAAATTCTTTAAAGTCAACTCCAGATGAGTGTGTAACTTGAAGTTTTGAATTCGATAAATTAACTGATTCCGATTCAAACCAATAGCATTCTTGATATTCATTAAGATATACTCCTTTGCTTTTCGCTCAAGTACTATAGAACATCCTAAAGGTAAATGAGGAAATTCATTTTCTATCTCGCTATGAGTGGAAGTATTTGTTTTACCCATTAACGCTCTAAATTTGCCCTCATAATCATATTCGGGCCGAGAATTCCCAACAAAATCAAGTACTGTCAAGCAGTCTTTGTAATCTGCCAATCTTAATCCCCGACCTAACTGCTGAAGAAACACCGTTAAACTCTCTGTAGGTCGAAGAAATAACACGGTATCAATATCCGGTATATCCACCCCTTCATTATAAATATCTACCACAAAAAGATAATTGATTTCTTTATTTAGTAACCTACTCTGAACAGTGTCTCGATTTCCATTATTATTACTAG
>JAEINY010000457.1 GCA_016342595.1 Marinilabiliaceae bacterium | reverse complement strand
TCAGCACTAATAAAACGTTTCATGCCTTAAAAATAATAAAATTAGTGTTTGCTGCTAAGTCCGACAGGCTGCTAGTTCTTTTTTACTAAAACCTGTTGGTAATCAACAATTGAGAATCGCTATTGAGATGGCGTTGGGGAATTGTAAAGCGACAAAAGAGAGGGAGTTGAATGTGAAGGTGCCACAAGAGTTGCAAAAAGAAGGTGTTGAACGTGATGATAAAATCCTGTTTCTTAAACGGGGTACACAGTTCAAACGTGTTCACCTTGATGATATTCTTTGGCTTGAAGCTGAAAGTAACTATACAAGTATCGTTACCAAATATGAAAAATTCATTTACTCCTCTGTATTAAAAAGCTTTGCAGAGAAACTACCCGGAAGGCAGTTTCTTCGTGTTCATCGATCTTTCGTAGTGAATATAAAATCAATCACTGGGTTTGAGGAAAATAGACTCCTGATAAAAGATAAGCGTATACCCATTAGTAAAAATTACCGGAAGGAGATTTTTCAGTATTTTGAAGTGATCTGATTTGAGGTGAATCTGAATTTTTTTTCCAAAAAACTTTCCACGTTACCGAAGCCTGACCGGTCCATCGCCCAATTCCACCCTCAATATTGGTAGCTGTTTTCTTTTCGACAAATGAAAAGGGATTATCGCTGCTTAAATGATCCAGATATATTGCGTTGAGTACCTGGTAGGCCTTTTTATCAAGGCAGGATACTTTTACAAAGACAGTATCTGTGATGGCGAATTCTCGTCGGGGTATATTACGTTTTGTATCAATATTATGGATGTTAAGCGGATCTGGTTGATTACTACGCCCCACGCTTATTGTGGTCGTCTGTCCGTTAAAGGATTGATCGGTAGCTAATGGTTGGGCTGACGGGTGAAATCGGGTATCAATATTTAAGGTATTTATTTCGGTGTAATAGTAGTTTTCCTGGTCCGTGGCATCTTCAATGATGGCTTCGATGGTTACTGTTGTATCAGAGGCTGGGGTCATCTGAATACTATTAACAATAGGAGGTATTGGAATTGACGTGCTTGCTGTAATGGTTTCACCACTCACTTCGATCTTTAGTTGATATGATTCACCTGGTTTTCCCTTTAAACGGATGCTTTTATATATAAAAGGCGGAAAAAATTCATCTTTCCGAAAAAGTGTCAATACTTCAGAATCGCCATTTCCGGCTATTAGGGTGACTTTCGCATAGTTTAAAAAGGTATTGCGAATGGAGGCTGAATCGTAGTCGGTCAGAAAAGGGGAGCTGCGCGTTAGAATGACATTGGCAAAATCACCATCTTCAATCCAGCCGTCAACGGCCACTTTACTCTCGTAAGCTGGTTGTTCTATTTCCACTTCTTTGGAGCAACTCATCAGAGCAATCAGTATTGTAATCAGGTATCGTAATGGCATAGTTAAAATTTAAAGCGCCAGCTAATGGATGGCAAAATTGGAAACAGGGATACTTGTTTGGCTTTTATGGATAACTCATAATCCTTTGAGCCTTCTTCTACACTATAAAAAATAAAGTAGGGATTACTACGATTGTACACATTTATGATGGAAAAATTGAGAATGGATTCGTGAAATAATTCAGATTTAAAGTGATAGTTGAGACTGAAATCCATCCGGTGATAAGCTGGCATTCGAAAGTTGTTGATCCCTTCGTAATCATTGGCGATATCACCCATCAGCCAATAGCGTCCCGTTGGCAGAGTAGCTTTATTACCGGTGGCAAAGATAAAAACAGCACCCAAATCCAGGTATTCATTCAGTTGATAGGTGCATAACACGTTTAAGTCATGGCGGCGGTCGTATTGTGCATCGTACCATTCACCGTCATTGACATTGGGAAAGCGCTGCCGGGCCCATCCTAATGTGTAGGAGAGTGTTGTGTTGAATGGCCCGCTGCTGCCTTTTAAGTAGAATTCAGCACCATAGGCCAGACCTTCTCCAGTATAAAAGTTATCTTCAAAATTGGGAATGTCTTCATTGTCCACATTAATTTTCAGAAGTAACTGGTTATCCATTTTTTTGCCATAGGCTTCAATACCATATTGAACTCCTGATTCAGGGTATTCTTTGAAGTAACCCAAGGTAAGCTGATGCCCTTGCTCTGGTGGTAAAATATTGGTGGATGGCATCCAGATATCGGAAGGTAATGGAATGGAGGCAATGGAAGCCAGGTGCATGTTTTGTGTACCATAGGCATAGGATCCCTTAAAGGAAGTAGTGGATGTAGGAAAATAGTTGATCGAAAAAACAGCATTCAATGAAA
>JAEINY010000456.1 GCA_016342595.1 Marinilabiliaceae bacterium | reverse complement strand
CACTGGCGAAAAAGCCATGTGGACGAATTCCATGTTTGGAGGCATGCCGGCTTATCAAATCAGAAGTGATGCCTCCAAAAACGCATTTAGCTATTTTAACCGGATTGCACGTCTGGGCTTGCCATATGAAACAGTCGCTATCCTTTTTCTTTATATGCTGGGATTTTACCTGCTCTTACTCAGCTTGAAGATGAATCATTGGCTGAGTGTGATTGGGGCGATTGCCTTTGCTTTCGGATCCTACAACCTCATCATCATCATTACCGGTCACATCACTAAAGCTTATGCCATTGCGTTGATGGCTCCGGTAATAGCAGGAATTCTCTATGCATTTAATACCAAAAAATGGATTGGTGCACTAATGACAGCCGTGGCTTTAGGTATGGAGATCGCCTACAACCATGTACAAATCACCTACTACCTTTTTCTGACGGTAATTATTCTGGTTGTGGTGAAATCTATCTATGCCATCCGGGAAAAGACCCTAAAACCATTTCTCCAAACATGTGGCGTACTATTTATTGGCGCACTATTGGCGGTATTACCTAATATCACCAATTTGTGGACAACCTATGAGTACGGAAAGGCATCTAACCGTGGAGCTTCGGAATTAACACCTCCCGAAGGCCAAAAGAAAAGCAGTGGATTGGATAAAGATTATGCCTTCGACTGGAGCTATGGTATTCACGAAACATTGACATTATTGGTTCCCAATGTGGTTGGAGGTCGATCTGAACAACTGGCTGGGGCCAAAGAAATCATGAAAAAAGTGGATCCAAGATTGAAGGAATATGTGGGTCAATCTACTCAATACTGGGGTGGTCGTACCTTTACAGAAGGTCCAGTCTATCTGGGAGCGATAGTGTGTTTCTTGTTCTTCCTGGGTGCCTTTTTCTATCAGGGAAAGGAACGATGGTGGCTGATCGCGGCCACCATTCTATCACTCTTCCTGGCCTGGGGAAAACACTTCCCACTATTCAATGATTTCATGTTCTATCACTTTCCACTCTATAATAAATTCAGAACAGTGGAGATGGCCTTGGTAATCGCCTCTATCACGATCCCACTTCTGGGTCTATTCGGTTTAAGAACCATCATTGATGAACCTGGGTTACTGAAACAAAAGTCCAAATGGTTCTTCGCTGCATTTGGATTAACAGGCGGATTATGTTTGCTCTTGTATCTTGCTCCATCTCTTTTCTACAATTTTTTGACACCGCGTGAACTCGATGTTTTCGGGACACAGCAAGTGCAGGGGGGTGAAATGGGCATGATGTATAGTTTACTGGAAGAAAACCTTGTAATGGCCCGGAAATCACTATTACAATCGGATGCCCTCCGTTCTTTCTTTTTTATCCTGATGGGGTCCGGTTTAATTTGGTGGTACAGCATTAAAAAGTTTCAGTCCCGATACCTGTTAGGAGCATTGGCATTGCTTATACTAATCGATCTGTGGGCCATTGATAAGCGTTATTTGAATAACGACAACTTTATCTCTTCCCGGAAATCGAAACAGGAATTCAAACCCGGAAAGGCTGATTTGATTATCAAAGAAGACCCAGACCTCTATTACCGGGTTTTTCCCATATTTACGAATCCATTTTTCGATGCTTCAACAGCTTATCACCATAAATCCATTGGGGGATTCCACGGGGCCAAACTAAGGCGTTACCAGGATTTGGGAGAAAGATATATCCTCAAGAGCTATGGTGAGTTAGTATCCATGCTTCAAGCAGGGACAAGCTCTGATTCAATAAATGATGCGCTGAGTAAAATGCAGATCCTTCATATGCTCAATACCAAATACATCATTTATAACCAAAATGCAGCCCCAATCGTCAATCCTTACTACATGAGTAATGCCTGGTTTGTGAACAATGTCAAACTGGTCGAGAACGCGGATGAAGAGATTGCGGCTATTGGAGGTGTTAATCTGCAAAACACTGCTGTAGTTGACAAGCGTTTTGCCGATTATGTATCAGATTATCGTTGTGATTCGGTATCCGGCATCTTGAATTTAGTCACTTATCATCCCGATCAATTGATATTTGAAGTAGAGACTGATCAGGATCAATTGGCTGTTTTCAGCGATATCTATTACGATAAAGGCTGGAATGCTTACATCGATGGCGAAAAAGTGGAGCACATCCGGGTGAACTATATCTTACGCGGATTAATGATCCCGGCTGGTGCAACCACCGTGGAGTTTCGCTTTGAACCTAAATCGTACCAATATGGTCAATGGCTGGCCATGATGAGTTCGGGTTTAATTGTTCTATTAATCATCGGAATGGCTGTTTGGCAATGGCGCAA
>JAEINY010000037.1 GCA_016342595.1 Marinilabiliaceae bacterium | reverse complement strand
TCAACTTTCTCGGCTCGTTGTTTTAAGGTTGGCTTTTTCATGGTTAGTTCATTAATGCGAGTTCGTTCACCAGTTGACCAATGGTCACACGGGCACCTTTCAAGTCCTTCTGGCTGTTGTTAAAAGCATTGTAAAGGCTTTGCAGGCGCTTGGGCGGGATGGCATTAAAGCTCTTGTACCCCCCGGCACGGCAGGCAATATTTTTGATGTATTGCATGTTCTCCTGGCGTGTTGGCTTTTCTTTATTTAACAGGCGCAATATATTGCCAATACTGGCCATTAATCTTTTTCGGTATAAGTCCTTATCAGCCTCTGCCTTGGTTGGCATCGTTTCACCTTTGAGCAGTTCGATTAGTTCACGTGCCTGAGACTTACTAAGGTTGCTGGTACTTTCAACACCGAAATTACCACGGAGCATCTCACGTCTTTGTTCCTCCTCCATGCCACTCTTGTAGCATAGGGTATGGATCATTCGTTTTTGATCGTTGGTTACTGTCATGATTATCTGTAAACAGTGTTTTGAGTTACGCTTTTAACGACAAATCGCATCTCCTCCTTTTGTTGTTTAATAAACCTTTCGGCGGCTTCCATGCGTTTAAAAGTCACATCCTTACCTTGCTTATCCTTGTAGTGCAAGGACTGGCCTTCTTTATTCAAATGCATGGGAAAATAAAGCGTCTGTTTTTTTCTTGTTACTATCTTCATCATTGTATTTTTTAATTGTTAAGTTCACCCCAGTACTTTTCAGCACCTTCGGGCCAGATATCAATAGAGGCGTCTCCACCTTCGCTAAACCGGGATGATATAAAAGCCCGGAATCCTTCCACATAGATCTTTACAAAGGAATCGTAGAGTATATCCTCGGCCAGTGCTCCCTTGGGCTCTTTTCCTTTGGCATGACTCACCCACACAATAATTTTACCTGGGAAACGCTTGCAAAAGGCTTGATAATCGCTCCATTTCATCCTTGTGTATCGAATGGAATCAATAAATACAACATTGGGGCTTTTGGGCTTCTCAAGGCGTTCAGCCAATTTTTTCATGCTTTCTTTAATCAGGATTACATTTTTATCGCCCTCAGTTAACCCGGCTCTTTTATATGCCGCTTTCATACTTTTACTGAGGCCTTCCTCCAATGAGTTATAAATAACCCTTTCGAATTTACTTATGTATTTAGCCAGCTGTATGTTAAATGTGGTTTTGCCGCTTGAGCTCCTCCCATAAATAATCCAGCTATGTGCTAATTCAGGCTGCCCAATGGCATCAAGCCACTTACCATCAAATGGTAATCCGTCAAACTCAGAGCTTAAAACATTGGCAATACTCCAGGCTTTTCCGCCATCAGTAGACTTTTTTGTGCGTCGCTTCCTTCTTTTGTTAGGTTGTATAGTATCCACAGAAATTGTTATTTAGGCGCGTTCTTTTTTCATGTTCATGACCCGGATGATGTTATACACATTGGTAAGTGAGTGCTTACTGTTCTTCAATAATTTTTGAACATCCATCCCTTCAGGGGCATTCGCTTGTGCAACCATGGCCGCTTGTTGGCGTTTAAATTGCTCCAACGCTTCTTTCCCCTGAGGTGATACTCTACAGTAATCTTCGCCATAACGTCGGAAAATCTCGGTATATCCAACTTTTTGGCAATTGATAGCCCTTGACAATTTCGACTTTAAACCATCGGCACCCATCATAAGCCAACCTACATGGTATTCAGTTGCATTCCATAGTGCTTTTAATTCAAGAAAAGCCTCATACTTTAAATCGCCGGCTTCATCCAATATGATTAATGGTTTTTCAATACTGTTAAGATAAAATACCAGGTCAATGTACACTTCCGCATATTTACCGGTATGTTTCACTCCAAATTGGCGGGCAATCTCACGTACAAACAGCTGCTTGCTTTTTACTTGTGAGCAATCCATATAAACAGCATTACGGTTGTTACGAGAATAATACCTGGCAGTGTGAGTTTTGCCAACACCAGCGTCATCAACCAATAACACACTTACACTTTGTTGTTGGCATATCTCAAGTTTAGAGTAAATATATTGGAACGTGGGTGTTTTGGCCGTTTTCCATTCAATAGAATCACTCAAATTGATACCATTTTCGCGGGCTATGGTAATAAACTTACTATCGGCTAATACGCTTTCTGTATCACCTTTTTTGAGGCGTGACCATTGTGACTGATTGATACCGATTTTAACGGCAAATCGTTTGGCTGATAATCCTGATTGTGTTTCAAGCTCCTTGAGCTTGTCTATTACACCTTGTTTAAATACTTTTGTAATCATGTTTAAATACTATTTTAAAAAGTCGTCAAATGCTTTATTAGAGTAGTCTGTAGCAGCCCATTCCTCAACCGGTTCGGGCTGCTTTTCTTCTATTACCACTTCGGGTTCGGGTAACGGTGGCGGATCCGGGTCTACTTTTAAAGTATTAAGCTTTGGGTATTCGCTTACTTCATCTTTCACCCACTTGTCAAACATTGCCACGTACTTATCCTGGATCAGTTTGGCATCATCATCAGCTTCGGTTCTTTCTGCCTTGGCCTCATTGTATGAGGTGAGTTTATCACAGGTACAGATGTAATTGCCGTCCTGGTATAGGTACACCTCGTTAATGCTGCCTTCCTCATCGGGTACCCAGTAGGCCGTTACCTCGCGGTTATTGGCTTTTAGTTGCTCCAATACGTTTGGATGGGGTAGCATGTACTTTTCGTACTGGCAGCGCAGATACATACTGCGTTCAATGCTGGTTTGTGTTTCAAACCCGATGTAACGATAGATATGTGATTTGTTAAGTCTTGGAAGAGCCGGGTTCAGGTTATTGATCAATACTTCCATGCGCGTCATTCCCGGATACTTCTTTTGGTTGGGATGTGGTGCATTATTGTATTCAAGTGTATCCTGTATATCATCAACAATCATGCGCTCAGCCGTTTTCATCTTTTGCTTAAACTGATCATCGACCTTATCCACTGAAATGCGGTTGTATTTCGATTTCAGCCACCAACGGCCTACGCCAGGATGGTTGTTTTTTTCAACCTGGTACTTCACGGAGCGGTTGAAGTGTTCAGCACGCTTTTGCTGGGAGTTACCCGGAGCGCATACCGTGAGGTAGGGAAACATTTGTTCCAGGTCACCAAAGAATTTATTCACCAGGTGATTTTCTACTTCTACCTCCATCGGGATCCCGAAACCATGTCGATCGACAAACACAAACATATCACGTAAGCAATCCAGAAACAGCTCCTCGTTTTTATCCATGCTATAAGCTGACCCAATGCGGCAACCGCTAGCCACATCGTAAGCATAATAGGCTTTAACCCGTTTTTTAGTTGTTTTATCTTTCCAAATCAGATCACGGTCATCAAGCGATATCTTACTAAAGGAGTATTCCGGGTTATGGCGGTGGCGGTGTGGACGGTGCAGGTCGTTGAAATCTTTTGATCCCATTCGTTTTTTATCCAACTGCACCTGTTTACCCGGGTTGTTCAGGCGATTCCAAACAGCGCTCTCGGTAATATCTATGATTTCACCGTTTTTACCCAGGTAATCCTGACGGTTGAATACTTCCCCGCTTTTCTTATCATACAGCTCCCGTTCACCTCTCATAAATTCGGTATAATACTGTACCACAGTAGTATTATAAGGACGTGTAGGCATGGCCGCAATGTAAGCCAGCAACTGCAATAGATTATCATTAATTTTCAAGCGGTTACTATTACCTACATAGTTCTTTACCAGAGTTTCATAACGGCTTTTCGGATTTGAAACGTATTCCTCAAACTTCTCCTTTAAACGTCGCCCGGCAACTGGTAGATTATGCTCATGTACCTCTCTGAAGTCAATGCTATCAATAGCAGCTGCCCGTTCATTAAAAAACTTGGTTTTCATCGGACGTTTACCTTTTTGAGCCCGCATTTTTACATGTGCTTCGTAATCCCTGGCAATGGCATTTAAGATGGATGCATTATTAGTCCAAAGGTTGATATTGTTCACCTTATCTGTTGGAATGGGGCTGCCATCAGGGTAACGGTACTCCAGAAAGAAATTTAAAGCCTCGTAATCTTTAGTGACCCTGTCCACAAATGTTGTTTTCCTGGCCGCTTTTTCAACATCACCATATTTTGCACGGATCAGTTCTTTGTACTTAGGAGGAATAGATTCAAATTCAATTAAAGCATAGTTTCCCTCACCTTTACCGTGACGGATGATGTTTATTCTTTTGCGATTTACCTGTTTCTCATATGCGCTATAACTCACAAAATGCACCTCTACAACCTCACCTTTACCATAGCCGCCACTGTACTTATGATAGTACTGATGAGCCGGAAAGCATAGTATGTTGTTGTAATATTCCATTGATTGTGTGAGGTTTTATTTTTAATAGCTTTGAGAAGGCTGTCCGTTAAAGGAAAGGTCTTGATTCATTTGATAATTCTTATTGTTTGCCATCATCATCCAACTTTACCCCGTCAGCCTCTTCCTGTAAAAGTTCCTTGGCCCGTTTTCTCATTTTTTTTGCCAGGATACTGTTATTCACATACATGAGCGCCATTCGCATCGTTTGGTAAGTAACTTTGAACTCTTTGGTCAAAATTCGCTTGTGTTCATCGGCAATATTGATTACCTCTCTCATAATTAAAAAATGTTTATCTTTCGTTGTTAATTCAAATTGTCGGTACAAATTAAAGCAGAATTTTCTGCATTGTCAAGAAATTAGTAATGGAAAATACAGAAATTTCTGCTAGAGTAACTCAGGTTATTGAATATCTGAAAATTACGAAGAGTGATTTTGCAAAAAAACTTAATTACTCTAGGGCGCAGAGCATTTATGATATTATAAATGGAAAAAGCGCACCAAGCTATGACTTCTTTAATCGTCTTTTTAATACAGAATATTCTGCACTAATTGATGCTACATGGCTAATAACTGGAAAAGGAGAGATGTTAAAAGAAAACCTACCGTTAGCTAAACAAACAGCACAACACAATGAAGGAATACCGTTAATCCCTATAAGCGCCATGGCCGGCATTGCTTCTGGAGAGGTTTCGATAATGGAGTTAGATTGCCAGCGCTACGTAATACCCTTATTTACAGATGCTGATTACTTAATACCTGTTAAAGGGCAATCAATGTGCCCTACTTATAATAGCGGTGATATTGTAGCATGCAAAAAGTTACCTATAACTGATATGTTTTTTCAATGGAATAAAGTCTACGTTGTAGACACCCGACAAGGAGCCTTGGTCAAGCGTGTTAAAAAAGGGCGGAGCTCTGAACATATTCTTTTAATAAGTGACAATACCCACTACGATCCTTTTGAAGTTCACCTTTCTCAAATATATGCATTGGCAGCCGTAGTTGGTGTAGTGCGTTTAGAATAGTAAAATACTGAGAATATGAAGGAGTAATCATTGTAGTTCTCTACTAGTCAGTGCATCAAGATGATTATGTAACTCTTTTTTATTGTTTTTTAAAGGCTATAAAGGGGGTGGTATTTACCTTTTAAGCGCGGTTGGTATTGTATTAAAGTATACACAACACTCCTTATATCACCCTTTTTACTGCGAAATGTCCGTTTAATTGTCCGCCTAAATGTCCGTTTAACCGCACATTTGGTACTATTTTCAGGTTTACGGCAGTGAGCAAGTGCAGCATAAAAAAAGGCCCAAATAACGGGCCTATGTACATATGATTTGAGCTCTTGCAAGCCTTGTAATTAAAGATTTTGGTGTGTTTTGGTGGAGTAATTAAACTTTGTGGTTTTATGCTTTAAATTATACTCTTAATAATTAAACCTCATTTAAACCTGGATTAAAGTTTTTGCACAATTGGTTTTTATTGCCCTTTTCGTAAGGTCTTGTTTTTAAAGGTTTTCGTTTTTTTGTTTTTGTACATTTCGTTTTTTACCCCCTAATTTTATCATCGAGATCCATATCCAGTTCAAGATTTTTTTTATCTAACGCTTCATTCAGATCCATCAGGATGTAATCGATACTATTGATGAGGGAGAAACTGTTCTTTTCAGTCGACGTTTTAGTTGTACTGATTTGAGTAATGAAGGATGCCATTTCAGATACTCTTTCCAGCTTATTTACTGATTGATCTAAAAGAGTAATCATTTCTGCCATGCGTGATGATTCTGATGAGTGCTTTATAACATCTAATACTTTTGACATTGAGACTAAAGGAGTGCTTACTTCACCACTAATAAAAGATAGAAATCGATCTTTTGTAATTCCCAGATTCATGAGTTTTTGGTTGGCAATATTCAGTTCTTTAGTGCGTTGGTTAATTCTTTGTTCCAGGTGGGCATTTAGGGTTTTAAGATTTTCTTTGCTTTTTTTCAACTCAATATGTGTCTTTACGCGAGCCAATAATTCGGCATGGTCAAAGGGCTTCGAAATATAATCCTGACCACCAACTTCAAAGCCTCTGACCATACTTTGCGAATCGGATTTTGCCGAAATAAATATCACCGGTAATAAATCGAATTTATGATCTTCTCGTATCTTACTACATACCTCAAAGCCATCGATTTCGGGCATCATCACATCGAGTAATAATAAATCGAATGTATCATTTTTCAACCAGTTAAAAACCTCATATCCATTAATTCCAATTTCAATATCGTAATTATTCGCATTTAGAATATTTGCTAAAATTTCTAAATTTTTAGTATTATCGTCAATAATTAAAATTCGACCATTAGAGCTCATATAATCCTTATCTAATTAGTTCAATTCTTCCTTTTTTACTGATGCGTTTGTTTTCGTATGTCAGTACTTCCACAATGTAATTGAATGTACCAGCTGGTTGCGAAGCCCCTTTGTAGGTTCCATCCCAACTTTCATGAATAGCGTTTGATTGATACACCGTTTCTCCATATGAATTATATATCTGTATGTTAATTAGCTCCTTAATACCCCAGCCCTTGACGAAAATTTTGTCATTAATGCCATCTCCATTTGGCGTAAAAGCAGAAGGCACATCCAGTGAATATTTCTTTTCAACCATAACCGTAAAGGGAAATTCAACCGTAAAGCATTCCGCTGTATCTGTAACTTGAACAGTGTATTGTGTTGTTTCAACCGGGTTAAGTTGTGGATTGAAACAATCGATACATGAAATGGCTTGATCAGGAGACCATAAATATTTCTGAATATCAGCTTGTTGGATATCCATTTGTACGGTTTCACCAATAATAATCGTCGTATCAATAATTGACAGTTGAGCGGGTTGTTGAACTTTTACCACTAAAGAATCACTGTTAATGCAATCATTGTTATCGGTAACCACTACCGTATATGTGGTAGAGGTTTCAGGCGAAGCAATTGGATTATCTATGGTCGGATCATCCAATCCGGCATCCGGCATCCAATAATATTGGAC
The DNA here is from genome assembly GCA_016342595.1 of Marinilabiliaceae bacterium. Lineage (GTDB taxonomy): Bacteria > Bacteroidota > Bacteroidia > Bacteroidales > Marinilabiliaceae > JAEINY01. The sequence continues at coordinate 29,482 of JAEINY010000037.1, read as the reverse complement.
GCCTCCCTTTGCCCAGATCAAGACGGACGCATCTTTGCAAATGAAGGTATCTTTCGACAAAGTAATTGTTGGAAGCGGATGTACCGTAATTTCTACCTGGCTGGTATCTTTACAGCCAAAATTACTGGCAGCAATCAGGGTAGTGGTATAGTCTCCTGGCAGGTTGAATAAATAATCCGGTTCCCGATCCGTTGAAAAAGGCGTATCGTCGATTAGCCAATTCCATTGATCTGAATAGTCTGATTCATTCACAAATTGAATACTATAAGGCACACAGCCAACGCCATATCCGTCACTAAAACCTATTTTTGAATGAACCTGATCAATGTATAGGGTATCTTTAAAGATTTTGTCACAGGCGAAACTACTATTGGTTTTCAATAATAACGAGGGATAGATGAACCCATCCTTATCGTACGTGTGCCATGTTTGCATTTCTTCGGATATGGTCCCATCTCCAAAATCCCAAACAATTGAACCAATATTTTGCGCGTTGGCTAACGAAAAATGAACCTGATCATATATACAAGCCGTATCGTTTAATTGGATGTCAGCATAGGGGCCTCCAATTGTAATGAAATTGGCTTTCGTAATGGTATCTGTGCAACCATTTGTCGTTCCGGCGATAAGGGTGACATCATAGGTGCCGGGTTTTGTATAAATATGTTTCGGATCTGCAAGTGTGGAGGTCGATTGGTTATCGCCAAATGACCATTTCCAATTTCCTAGATAGTCGGAAAATGACTGGTCCGTGAAATTGACCGGAAAAGGGTAACAGTTGGATTCCACCTGATCAGCCATAAATTGGGCCACCGGAGGTTTCTGAACTGTTATAAATGCATTACTTACCTTTTCGGCTGGACATCCGTGATCATCAATGATTTTTAAAGATACATCGTAGTTGCCATCTTTGTCATAAGCATGTTGAGGTGTTCTTTCATTACTTGTACTACCATTACCAAAATCCCACTCAAATGACTCAACAAAACTTTTGGAGTTATCCTCAAATAAAACCGGCTGATTGATGCAGAGAGTTGTATCAGAAGCTTTAAAGCTGGCATCAGGTGCTTCCACAGAAACTTCTTTTGTTTTTTTAATCAACGAAGAACACCCATGAATATCAGTCACTTTGAGTGTGACATCATATTGGCCAAAATTAATGTAGTCATGTTCTGCTTCCTTTAAATCAGAGGTAGAACCATCTCCAAAATTCCAATCCCACGTAATGATGTCGGCAGCAGGTTCAGACAGGTCAGTGAACAGAAATGTAAAAGGAAGACAGCCAAGCTTATACTCCGAACTAAAAGCAGGTTTAGGATTAAACACAGTAATTGGCACTCTGAAAGTATCTGTACAGCTGTTAATATCTTTAATTACCAATTCGGAGATATAGGTTCCTGCTTTCCCATATGCATGTCTTACTGTTTCATCTGTGAACAATTTGGGACTATTATCGCCGAAATCCCATAAATAGAGGTGTCTTGATTGATCATATTCAAATTTAACGGCACCTGTGGATCGCTGTGGATCAAATTCTATTTCATTATTTATACAGGGGGTTGAATTAATTGTGTCATAAACTGCCCTTCTATCCACCAGGTGAATGGTTTGTGCGTGGGAAAATGTGCATCCGTTAGTATTGTTTTCTGTTGAAAGAGTAATGTTATATTCACCATAATCCGTATAAGTATGCGTGACAACTTCTTCCGTCGATGTGCCGGTGGTTCCATCACCGAAGTCCCAGGATGTGTTTGTAACGCCTTTAAAATCTGGTTGCAGAGTGACCTGTTTACTTTTTTCGCATGGATTCATCCAGTCAAACTTTGCGATTGGCCCCTGAATGAATAAAACGTTTTTTTTGGTAATACTTCTCTCACAACCATTATTGTATACAGATAACGAGACGTCCATGTAGCCGGTATCCTGGTAGGAATGAAAGGATTCTCCGAAAAATGAAGATTCACCATCGCCATATTCCCATTGTATATTATCTATTTTTGATTGGTCTGTGGACAAGTCTGTAAAAAAGACTGTTTCATCGGCACAAAAGATGTTTTTATCTTTTACTGTAAAATCAGGTATTTGAGGTTCTCCGACCTTAACGACTTTTTCAGCTGAAACCTTACATCCCAGTTCTGTTTGAAGGGATAAATAGATCGTATATGCACCAGTCTGAGAAAAGCTGTTTGTCCAGTCCTGTTTGTCAGATACTTCTTCTCCGTCAAAGGTCCAATGATAAGCAGTAACCTGATCCTTATCTGTGGGGTAATTGGTTTGTGCTTCAAAGGCAACATCCAAGGGGACACAGCCGCTTTTTTTATCGCTGATAATGGTTAATTCCGGGATAGTAATTGTAACATTATCGACTTTGGTAATCGTGTTTTTACAGCCATTCGGACTCGTAACGGTTAATTTGTCCGTAAATGACATCGAGTTGCTATCCTGCAAATCCTGGACAGAAAGGGTGTTCGTTGGATTTTCCAGTGTGGATAAATTACCATTTCCAAACTCCCATTGGTACGTACTGGCATTGGTGGAAGTATTCTGATAATTAATGGTTACAGGAACTTCGCAACTAAAGTTTTTTTGTATTGAAAAACTGGCAAGAACTTCTTCAACAATGATTGTCTTTTTCGATGTGCTGGAGCACTCCCTGTTATCAATGAGTAAAGTTACCAGGTAATTACCAGGCTGATCATATAAATGCGTTGGCGAATATTCCGAAGAAGTATGGCCATCGCCAAAATCCCATTGTACTTTTTGGGCATTGATGGACGTATTATCAAAAGTGATTAACTCATTGGGGCATACCGTATCGCGCTGCACAGAAAAGTCACTAAGTGTTTCCTCAACGCTGACATAATTGAGATAAATCAGCGTATCCGTGCACCCGATTTCATCCGTAGTGATTAGTTTTACATCATAACTCCCGCTTTCGAAATATTGGTGCATGGGATTTTGCTCGTTAGAACTATTTCCATCACCAAAATCCCACAAAAATTCAAGTTCTCCAAGGCCAAAAGACAGGTTGGTGAAAGGTACTGTTACTTGTCCATCGCAGGCCTTTTTCACAATTCCTTCAAAGTAACTGGTCGGCTTATAAACTCTAACCAGGTTCTGATAATTTTTTTGTCCAATACATCCATATTGATTTTCGATAACCAAGGTCACTGAAAAGACTCCACCCTCCTGATATATGTGTTGTGGATTCGCTTCATGGGAGAAAATACCATCTCCAAAATCCCACGTATAACTATTCACTATATCAGGATTGGCAACAATACTTGTAAAATTAATTTCATAAGGTGCACAATTGGCCTCTACAATGGAAGGGGTAAAATCAATTTCAAAATTACCATAAATAGTAATGAAATTATCTTTTATCAAGGTTTGTTCATTATTGCCTATTATAGCTTTCAGTTTAATGGTGTATGCACCTGGCTCTGCAAACGTCACCTTAGGGTGTTGGATGGTGGATGTTATTCCATTTCCAAAATCCCATTCATAAGACATACCTTCCTGATGCGGCGTTAGATTTTCAAATTCGACTAAAATAGGGGCACAGCCACTTGTTTCAACGGCTGTGAAATCAACTCCTAATTGGGCCGTCGCTGAGCCTATCAGGAACATATAAAATAGCAAGGTTGAAAATTTAAGTAACATGGCTGTTTATATTTCAAAAAGTAAACTTTGTTAATATAGATCACTATCAATAGATTACCAATTTGGAGTAGGGGGTTCAGGCACTACCTCATCTTCCGGAAAGCTATCGAACACCAGGGATTTGATAATGAATGCCACACAGTCAGATGAGCTTTGATAGTCCTCTTTAATGGCAGAAATTTCAATAGTAACCCTTCGGGTACTTCCAAAGCAGATGTTCAGATCCGGATTATAATTTTCTTTGGCGTTATCCCAAAATACATTTTGCGTTTTACTATCGATTACTTTCAGAGCTATCTTTTTTTCCTGGTCATCCTTAATAATGTTTAAATTATAACTTGTGCTGCTGTATAAAACACGTGTCAATTTAATTGTTTTTCCCATGGGTATTTTATAAAGATATACCATTTTATTGGTGTAAAAGGTATCTACCGGAGAGGTGGCATCCAACAGGTGCTTGCAACTCTGAGCCTCCAGTTTAAGACTCGCTGTTACAATCATTAGAGCGATGGTGATAATAAGTGATTTTGGCATGTTTGATTGATTTAGTTATGTAAAAATCTCATTTTTAAAGTTTGTTTTTATAGAGCCGATGCAGAATAAGCAGGTATAAAATAATTCCGTATACTATTAGAATAAACGTATTAAATATCCATGTTTTGATCATCTGATTGCCAATTCGTTTATAAGGGGCATAATAATGTGCCCTGCCCATTTTATTATCAGGAATAGAATAGCAAGGTTGGTATTTTCTGATAATTTCCCTTTCCGATCGGATATAATTTGTCAACTCATTCTGTTTCATCGTGAATTCAGCCAGTTGTTGATTATAATGGTTTTTCTTATCAACGTTTTGGCTAGTCCTGAATTGATCAATATCCAAATCCACTTGCCGGAGGCATAATTTCAACCATTTATCAATCTTTTTCAATAGGGACATCACTTTTTCATTATCGTTAAAATCAATCTTCTCAATTTCGATGTCCTTTTTTAATACGGGAAACTGATCCAGCAAATCTTTTAGGATATCCTGGGCTCCAATTAGATTATCGTCGCTATTTTTTGTACTCGATTTACTACTTACTTCCGCTTTTATTACCGGCATTATAAAATATAGGTGGTATTGAATTTTGCTTTTATCTATCAAATCATCATATAAATGATCATCATATTTGTTGAGTGAAAACTGTACATTAGCTAGTCCTTCATAGGCCCATCTAGAAATCGTAAAATCAGCATAAACGGGTACGTATTTTTCTGAAGATAAGGTGTGATGAATTTTCTCAAAGTCAAGAATGGCTCCGGCTAATAAAATTTTAGGAATTAGAATAAATGGTATAGTAATATATATAGATAAAATAGATTTAAAGCGGGCTGAAATATTCAAGCCAATGAGGCTTGAGGCTATTGCTGTTACCCAAAGGATGATGAAATAGTGCCAAAACAAACCATTGATCTTCAGGATGCTATTACCAATTAAAATAAAGGAAGCTACCTGGTAGGCATTAATGATCAATAGATATACCACTTTGGAGTTCAAGTAAGCGAATGGGCTTAAATTGAGAAAAACTTCCCGTTTTAAAATATTCAGATCCCTGAAAATCTCCCCGGAACTTAAAATGAGACCCTGGAAAATAGCTATCAAGACACTAATAAAGAGATATACAGGAATGTTATCATTGTTTAAAAAGATATATTCATGTGTTACCAGATCTGTTGATTTCAGAAACACAGACATCAAAACAGCGAGAATGGGTGAACTCAATAATAACATGAGCATGTATGGGGTGTCGGCAACTCTTGTCATAGCATTCCGAAAGGTGAAAATGACAAATTGCTTGAAACTACCCGGTGTTTCCGAGGGTATTTTGGGTAAAGGTAGGTTTAATGTTTTTTCATCAGGAATATTCTTTACAGAATTTTTGTAATTCCTGAACCAGTCCTCAGCACTTAAAAGCCGATGATTGGTTTGGTTACCATTCTTGTCCCGGACTTTATATTCCATCAGGCTAATTATTCTTTCCGGGCTATAGTGCCCATACTTTATATTATCCTCAATAGCTGTATCTTCTATTTCCAGATACTTTTTAAAATGTCTGGCAGCCCCAATAGGATTACCCCAATAGGCTGTATATCCTTTATTATCCAGTATTAATAATTTATCGAATAAATAAAATATATCGGAAGTCGGCTGATGGATGTTGATGATCACAATTTTGCCTGACATGGCAATGTCTTTCAGGAGTTCAATTACAGACAGCGCATCAGATGATGATAAACCGGATGTTGGTTCATCTAAATAGATGATAGAAGGTTGTCTGACAATTTCCAGCGCAATATTGAGACGTTTACGCTGGCCACCACTTATTACTTTATTTAATGTGCTTCCAACCTTCAGATTTTTAATGTGATCAAGGTCAAGTTCCCGAAGGGTCCTATCAATAAGATTTATCTTCTCTTTTATTGATAAATCGTTACGACACAAACTGGTACTAAACAAAAGGTTTTGAAACACAGAAAGTTCTTCAATCAGCAGATCCTCCTGCGGAACAAAGCCAATATGATTACGAATCGTTTCAAAATCAGCGTTTAAATCCTGTCCATTTACTAAAACCGATCCTTGATCTGCTTTTAAGCTTCCACTTAATAAATTCAGCAAGGTGGTTTTACCGCTTCCACTTCCTCCAATGATTGCCATCAAATGACCTGATAAAATAGTGAAGTTCATTGGTTTTACGCCCAGGTCCGTGTTTTTAAAGGTTTTAGATATATTCTGAACCTTTAGCTGAATTTTATTTTGTTCTACAAGTTGTGTTTTCGTCAGTAAGTCGCTGTAAAATATAGGATTAATATTGTCCCCCTCAATTATACTACCAATAGGGAACTGGTAAATTCGATTGGAAAATATAGGTTGATTGTTGAGTAATAAGGAATCAGCTCCGTTGTATTGTAACAGAAAGCCTTTTAATGGTTTTAAATAAAGCACCCAAATGTTACCAATGAGAAAATGACATTGAAAAGTTTTAAATGATTTTGGATGAATTCTTTTGAAATCACCAATTATGATTACATTTTTTTTATTTTTTATGAGGTCAATATTTTTACTGCAGAAATGCTCAATATCTTCAAGTACTTTATCGTTTAAGTTTAATTTTGCTATTAAAAGTTCAAGAAGAGCTCGTATTTTTCCATGAGGTTTAGATTTTTCCACATAAAGGACATATTCTAAAACAGCAATAAATAACTCATACTTTTGTGGTATCGCCAACTCGGGTTTAAGGCTTTCCAATATTTGGATGGTTCTGTTGAATAAGGTATCCTCATCGGCGAGCTCTCCTTTTAATACATTAGTGATTTCAAATTGGTAATAATCAAGAAGTTCAAGCTTTGTTTTTGATGAGACGATAGGTGTTAAGTAGCGCTCCAGAAAGGATAGATCAATGGAGCTGATCTTTTGACCACTAAAGAGTTTAAAAATGGTAAAAAGATCAATGATACTTAAAATCGTTTTGCTCTTATAAAATACTTCCATACTATTTCCCGATATATCTAATTAGAGGTATTGTGTTTCTCAATAACCCTGAATTCTGTTCTCCTGTTTAAAGCTCTACCGGCCGAATTGTCGGATCCATCCGGTTTATTATTGGGGGCTACATTTTTTAATTCACCCCAGCCAATGGCCTTCAGTCTGACTGATTCGATACCTTGTTGAATCAGATATTTGACAACATTATCAGCTCTTTTTTGAGAAAGGCGCATATTGAATTTTTCATTTCCAATGTTATCGGTATGAGAGGCAATTTCAATGCTAATATCTTTAAATTCGTTAAGGAGAATAACCAATGTGCTGTCCAGTATAGCTTTACTGCTTTCTGTTAATTCTGACTTGTTAAATTCATAGTAAATACTATTCATACGAATAGGCTCCCTGGAAATCGTTTTTACTTCGATTGGCAAAAGGTTTATTTCATTTTCAACGGATTGTATATCTTGAGAATTTAAGACCAGATTCTTATTTAACACCCTGTTATCTTCGATTATTAATTGGTAATCATTACCCTTTGTTGCCAGAAATTTGAACTGTCCTTTATCATCCGTTTGAATTTTCCTCATGAAGACCAATTGACTGGTGTCCTTACGGATGAATAAATTAATTTGGGCATCATTCACTACTTTATTGCTCGTGTGGATCGAATCCGTATCTAAGGCTTTAAGGTTTTTCGATAATTCATGCTCATCCCCAACGATCTGACCTTTCACCCAAACTTTTTCGGAAATTGTTTTTGTCCAAAAATAAATATCGTCACTTATTATGCTCCCAGCAAATACATTACTGTGTTTCCGGTTTGATGTAAAGAAACCTGTTTCATTAAATGGTGAGGTTGAAAAATAGACTTCATCATGGGAGGTATTTACCGGGGTCAATACATTTACCGGTTCACTCCAGTTAAGCATATCCCCATCGGCAAAGAATATATCTAACCCCCCCAGACCTGGCCAACCGTCCGAGCTAAAGTATAATCGGTGTTGAGAAATGTCATAATGTGGGGTCATTTCCTTTCCTGAGGTATTAATGAAGATACCTGCATTAATGGCTTTTTGATATGTTTTTTGAGGTATGTTATAGGTACTATACCAAATATCGGTCTCACCATACCCGCCCGGCCTGTCAGAAATGAAATAAAGCACTTCAACCGATGGGTCAAAAGTTGTTCCGACCGCTAGCTGAGAGGAGGAATACTTTTTGTGATTGATCTCATCACCCAGCAGCACCGGGTCCGACCAGGAGTCATTCACACGCTCCTGCACATATAGGTGGCACATATTTTTGCCTGTAGTTTGTTTTTTACACCGGGTAAAATAAAACCTTTTCCCATCATTAGAGAAGGCTCCTTCACCACTATCATGATCAGAATTTAAGTTGAAGGGTGCCGGTGGTTGACCCGAGGAGATCCACCTGCCGTTTACATATTTTGCAGCAAAGAATTGCCTCTGGGGCTTGATTTCTTTCTCACTGTATAAAACAAGTGAATCCACATGCGTTGATCCGTATATCATGATGGTGTCAGCAATATGAAAAGGATTAATCTCAATGTGTTTATGGTTAATTGTATTGTCTAGTCGCGTTATTTCAACATTAAGAAAAGAAGTGTCTTCTGCTGCAAGCACCATCTCACAACCTATGATTTCATTTTCTATTCTAAGCTTTAGATCTTTGGGTAAATTTTTCCCCGGTTTGGCATGCTTTATGGCTTTAAATTCTTTTTTTGCTAAATGATATTTTTCCTGGTGTTTTAGAATTAGTCCTTTAAAATAATGCGCTTCCACAGATCGTCCTTTTGACAATGAATCGAGTAATTGGTAGGAATGAAAGGCGCCTTGATAATCATTTGTTTGGTATTGATACCAGGCTGCTTTTTTCAGATAGTTGGTATTTCCCGGATATTGTTCGTTAAGATATTTATAAAAGATCAAAGCAGAGTAAATGTCTTGTTGCTTTTCCGCACTTTTTGCATACCCTTTAATCTGCCATTTTTTATACTCAGATAAACTGAATTGTTGAGCACTAGCCGTGTTCGACAAACTAACGACCAGAGTCAGAATAATTATTGTTAGTATCTTATCCATGGCAGAGTCGTTTTTCTTAAAAATGTAGATGGCCGCTCATATATAATCGAAAGTTCAATGGCCTGGCTATATAGATTACCGGTTGAATTTCCATCTGCGCTGAAGTCAAAGCTCAAGGTCGTTATCCAATTGTTAAAGTTAAAACCCGATTCAAAAACCAGTGTTTTGACATTTAGGTCAAGATTACTTCTGTAATACGCACCAATTGATAGTGATTTAAGCTTGGTATCGTTAGAATTGATACGGTACCCGATGTTGCTGCCGGATAAGAATAGAGAAGCTTTATTTTGATGGGTTAAATAAGCTTGTGGAACGATGTAAAATTTTTGATTGATAAAATACTTGGTCGTAATGTGCCAGTTTATCCTGCTTTTTAGTTGATATTCCTGGTTGAGAAATGACTCTTTAGGTTGATTTAAGTGAAATATTGCCAGTCCCGAACTTATTACATATCGTGGTGCAGTATAATTCCATACGATGCCCGCATTAATATCCAGGTAACCTGAGCGCTCGTTTTCAAAACTTTCATTTAAAGGTAACGCATGGTTAAAGTTACCGGAGTTACGATCATATTGTTCAGGAAATGCCAATAGATTGTAGGAAAGCCGTTTATTTACATACCCCAATTGAAAACCAACACCAAGTCCTGAACGCGCAGAAATCTGTATTGCTTTCCCAAGGGAGCCATAGATCATTTGACTTGGAACGGTATGGTTTTGTGAAAAGTCATTACCCAATACTAATCCAATACCAAACTGAGATTCCAAAATAGTGATAGGTTTATCAATTGAAAGATTAGTAGAGTTAACAGGGTCGGAAAAATAATAACCTTGTGTCCTGATGTTAGCGGTGATTCTCCAATCACCCGATATCTGCCCGGTATAGGCCGGATTTAAATTAAGTGGGGATGAAAAAAACTGCGAGAATCCACTTCTTTGCGCTTCTGCCGGGGTACCCGGTACCATAAAAAGGAAGCAACAGAATACGAATTTCAAGGCAATCCAAAACACTGTATTAATGGTTAATACAAAAGATAATATGCTTTGATCCCCTTTGTTCATAGTTGGATTAACTAAAATTTTCACTCAAATAGTTGAACGATAAGTTACAACTTTTCTACTGCAATGTCATCATCAAAATTTCAAACAGTTTTTATCTTTTTTTCTGTTTTAGGATGGTTGATGTATTACTGTGTTAAAGGAACGGTTACTGCAGGTATAGTACGCAATAGTTATTTTTTGGTTTCATTCTTTTTACAGGAAAAATGATCTACAACAGAGATAGGTGTGATATGTGTCATGTAAGCTGCCCAGGTGTAACGGCTTGGAGTTAATATTGTGGTTTAGAATATATATCTTCAAAGAAAAGAAGCATTAAAGCGAAGGGAGAGGACTATAATCTTCAATGTCATCCGAATAGTATTTGTAGAGAGTTAATTTTTGCTTATATTAAAGAATTTAAATCTAACTATTTACCTATGTGTGATAGACTGAAATAGCAATGAGGGGTAATTAATTCATTAAGAGTATTGTCAGGCGTCACTTTTTAATATGAATAATACATAACTATTATTTATTTCGAACAATAATTAAAATGAATGGATGACTTATAATCTTTCTCATATACTTGATTTTAAAAAAATAAAAAAGCTACTGGAAAGTTATACCAAAGCTAGCGGGCTGGCTTGTTCGCTTTTGGATCATGAAGGGAATATCCTATGCAAATCAGGTTGGCAACGGATTTGTGCTGAATTTCATCGGGTTCATTCCGAAACATTAAAGAATTGCAGAATCAGTGATATTGAATTAGCAAAACGTCTGGAAAGTGGTGGGAAATTTAATGTTTACAAGTGCTTGAATGGATTGATTGATGTGGCTGTACCAATAACAGTTTACGATCAGCATGTCGGTAATTTATCTGCAGGACAATTTTTCTTTGAAAGACCGGATGTTTCTTTTTTCAAAAAGCAGGCAAGAAAATATGGTTTTGATGAAAAAGAATATTTGTCCGTGGTATCTCAGGTTCCGGTTCTTTCCGAGGCGGATATCAGGAAAAAGCTGGATTTTTTATTGATGGTAACGGAAATGATAGCGGAGTTTGGGCTTTTGAAAGTAAAAGAAGCGCAATCGAAGGAGCGGCTACAAAAAAGTGAAGAAAAGTATCGGAAATTGTTTGAAAACCTGAATGAAGGTTTTGCTTTACATGAGATTATTACGGATGCCAATGGACAAGCTGTGGATTACAGGTACCTGGAGGTAAACCCGGAATTTGAGAGGATTACCGGACTCAAGGCAGAATATGTCGTTGGAAAAACGGAAAGAGAAGTATTACCAGGTACAGAAGACGATCATGCCAATAGGATTGGACGCTTTGGAGAAGTGGCTCTACACGGAAAAAAAATAAATTTTGAAGACTATTCAAAAGAATTAGACACCTGGTTTTTAATCAATGGGTTTTGTCCGAAACCCGGCCAGTTTGCCGTAACCTTTACCGATATAAGCAAACGCAAAATGTCGGAAGAGCAACTTATTGAATCAGAAAATAAATTCAGGGCTCTAATAGAGCAGTCAATAACAGGGATTTATATTTTTTCTAAGGAGAAGTTTTTGTATGTGAATCAAAAATTATGTGATATATTCGGTTACTCCCGTGAGGAATTCCTGACTACCAAAAAACCAACTGATGTTATACAGAAAGAAGACAGACAAAAGGTTCAGAAGTATATAGATGATCGGTTTACCGGTAAGTCGGAGAGTGCCCATTATTTTGCCAGGGGGAAACGCAAAGACAACAAGGAATTGTGGGTAGAAATACATGGTTCTACTATGGTATTGGCAGGTGAACCGGTAATCACCGGAACACTATTGGATGTGACTGCCCAGTATCTTGCGTCGGCTAAAATGCAGGAGAGTGAATTAAAATTCAGGAGTTTGTTCGAACAGGTGGGGGCAGGCGTTGCCATAATAGATTCTGCCACAGGAAAATTTCAAGATGTAAATCAAAAGCTATGTGCGATTATGGGCTATCCTATGGAAGAGTTTTTGCAACTGGACCATCTGAAAATAGTTTATCCTGATGATCTTGAAAAGTACCTGTTAAATATGGACAAACTGGGGAATGGCACAGAACACTCTTTTACCATGGAAATGCGGTATTTCCATAAAAGCGGGTCTGTCGTTTGGGTAATTCTTCATTTTGCCCGTCTGTGGCTTATGAGTAAAGCACCTAAGTATTACGTGGCGATTTGTGAAGATATTACCTTAAAGAAGCAGGCCGAGAAAGAGATCATTAATTCCGAAAAGCGCTTTAGAAGTGTTGTTGAACAATCACTCACGGGGATTTATATTTTTGATAAAGAAAAATTTATCTATGTCAATAAGCAATTTGCTGAAATATTCGGGTACTCAGAGACAGAAATTTTGGATACTGTCAAACCGGTTGATTTGTTAGCCCTGGATGAAAGAGATGCTGCAAAAGAACGGGTCAGGCAACGGTATGATAATGAGAGAAAATCTGTACGGTATGTTGCGCAAGGTATCTGTAAAGATAAACGGTCTATATGGGTGGAAGTACAAAATGGCAGTGTTGAAATAGATGATAAAGTTTTAATTAGCGGTACGGTACTGGATGTGACAGAAAAGATTCGCGCAGAAAATGCCCTGAAAAAGCAAAATAACTACCTGAGTATACTTAAAGAGTTAGTATTAATGGTGATGCAATCAAAATCAATCGACGAAGTCATTCGTTTTGCATTACTAAAATTACGTCAGCTTATTGGTTGTGAAGCAGCTTTTATAAAACAGTTTACTAACGATTTTTCAGGTGTTTCAATACTAAACGTCGATACTAGTTATGAGGTATCAATGGAGCAATTAAACGGATTACGCGGAAAGTTAACAAAAGAGGCACTGGGAAAGTTGAAAAAGGGCGAGTTGCTGCTTCGTAATGATTGGGCCAACCATCCAGCTGAACTCAGTGATTCAGAAAGAATATTGTTTACACAGGGCGTGCGTGCATCCCTCACTGTCCCCATGTTTATGAGAGAGGGACTTTTTGGGATACTGGAAGTAAATGCGAATCAAACAAACTTCTTCTCGAATGAAGACCGGGAGCTGGTGGAGTCCATTTCGCACAATCTGGCAATGGGGATAGACAAAATACTGTTAGATGTGGATTTGAAAAATTATACCAAACAGTTGGAGGAGGCCCAGCGAATTGGTCATATTGGCAGCTGTGAGTTTGATCCGGATACGGGAAAAGGAAGCTGGTCCAAAGAATTATATCGTATTTTGGGCTTTGAGGTTTTTCAGTTTGCTCCGGACAAAAACCATTTGATGGAAGCGGTTGTGCCTGAAGACAAAGAGTTCGTTGAGCAAAAATTGCTGGAAGCACAAACGTCCAATGTTCCTGTTTCTTTTGAGTTTCAGATTAAACATACAGATAAAAACCCACATATTGTTAGTGCTTATATTGAGGCTCAACGGGATCCACAGGGGCACCTTATTAAACTCCTGGGATCATTTCAGGATGTCACAGAAAATAAACTTATCATGTCTGCCTTAGAAGAGCGGGATGCTACCTATGAAATGTTATTTGACACGGCGCCGGATGGTATTTTAATTGCAGATGCGAACAGTCGTTATCTGAATGCCAATCCGGCAATGTGTACGATGCTTGGGTATGCAAAAGAAGAAATAATAGGATTTCATGCAACAGATATTGTGAGCCCGTTGGAATATGAAAACATTGATCCAGCCCTGGATCGCGTAAAGTCGATGTCAGATTATCATCGTGAATGGCAATTCAAAAGAAAAGATGGTAGCCAATTTTCTGCCGAAGTGCTTGCCAAAACAATGCCAGATGGTAACATTATGGCCATGGTAAGAGATACTACCGAGCGGAAGATAGCCGAAAACAGGATCAGAAAAATGAATATTGAACTTGAAGCACGTGTCGAACAGCGCACCGCACAATTGGAGTCGCTAAATAATGAGTTACGTGCCTTTACCCATTCTGTATCCCACGATTTGAAGACGCCATTACGAGGTATTAATGGTTATAGTAAGTTGTTACTGAATATGTATGGCAAGTCTTTAAATGAAGAGGGCCGGTTATTTGTAGATAATATCATAAACGGGACAGAACAAATGGCCCAACTAATAGATGATTTACTGGATTATTCCAGATTAGAACGTGCATCTCTCAATTTCGTGCGTGTGGATGTATCTACCGTTATAAATGGAGTTTTAGAATTAAATAGGGAAGAAATCACCCGGCATGGGATTAAAATAGATTTAAATTTTGAGCCATTAAATATAGTAACCGACCGGAATGCCCTGACCATTGCCTTTAGAAACTTGATTGAAAATGCCATAAAGTTTTCAAAAAATGAAAAGCAACCTGTCATACAAATACATCAAAAGGAAACAGCGGATATGTGGGTTTGGGCGATAAAAGATAATGGTATTGGGTTTGAGATGAAGTTTTATGATAAAATCTTTAGGATATTTGAAAGACTTCACCATTTGGAAGAATATGAAGGGACAGGTATCGGCCTCGCATTGGTTAAAAAGGCGATGACGCGTATTGGCGGAACGGTCAGTGCTGAAAGTATTTTGGGAGAAGGTGCAACATTTTATCTGCAAATACCTAAATCTTAATATTATGAAGAATCACTCACTGCTTCACCCAATTCTTTTAATAGAAGATAATCCCTTTGATCTGGATTTGACACTCAGAGCTTTTAAACATAGAAACTTAACAAACCCTATTGAAGTGGCACGTGATGGTGCTGAAGCCATGGAATGGATTGAAAAGTTTAAAAACGGGGCGCAATTACCGGTCGTTATTCTGCTTGATTTAAAACTACCTAAGTATTCGGGGCTTGAAGTATTAAGAGCTATTAAATCCATTGAAGAGCTAAAAGCCATTCCGGTAGTTATATTATCCTCCTCCTCTTCAGATAGTGATGTTAATGATGCCTACAAATTGGGAGCAAATTCCTATATTGTTAAACCGGTTGATTTTGAAAAGTTCATTGATGTTGCAGCTCAAATAGACCTGTATTGGAATGTGTTAAATAAAACAAGTTTTGCAAAATATGACTATAAATACATTGTATGAATATATTACTGCTTGAAGATTTTAAGCTGGATGCGGACCTGGCTTTAAGAAGTTTGAAAAGTAACTTGAAGGATTGTAATATTGATATTGCCAGTTCAATAAAAGAAGCAAGGAAACTGATTCATAACGAATACGATGTGGCCTTGCTCGATATTCATTTGCCGGATGGTTATGGAACAGAATTGTTGAATGAGCTGGTCGAGAGAAACGACCAGATGATTATAATAATGCTTACTGGCTCAGGCGATGAAGAGGTGGCTGTTACTTCTTTAAAATCAGGTGCTGATAACTATATGATAAAGGAAGGTGATTACCTGGAACATTTGCCAGGTATTATAACTTACCATTTCGAACAAAGGGGGAAAAAAGAGAAAGTAAAAAAGAAAATAATAAATGTTCTCTATCTGGAGGATCAACTACCGGATATCGAACTTACTTTAATTCATTTCAGACGTTACGCATTTAATTTCCGGATTCACCCAGTTACAAACGGGCAGCAGATGCTGGCTGCATTACCGAAATCAGAAGATGAAGAATGTGAATTTCAGGTTGTTTTGATGGATTATAACTTGCCTGGCTTAACGGCTATTGAACTGGCAAAAGAAATCAGGCAGGAAAGGAAGCTTGATATTCCTATAGTTATCGTCACAAGTCAGGGATCAGAAGAAGTGGCGATTCAAGCTTTAAAACTGGGGGTTGATGAGTACCTGGTAAAAGGGGATAATTACCTGAATCGATTGCCATCCTTGCTCACAAGTGCTTTCCAAAAACATGAACTGATTACTCAGAATAAACAATTGATCGAAAGTGAACGAAAGTTCAGGCACTCGTTCGACTATGCGAATGTTGGCAAGGCATTGGTTGGTCTGGATGGCACTCTTCTACAGGTAAATCCGAAATTATGTTTGATAATGGAAAGTGACAAGGAGGATATCGAGAATAAAAACATAGTGGATTTTATATATAAGGAGGATATTGCTTTAATGCAACGAATGTATTTTAAGTCAGGTAGAATTCATTTAAAAAATGAAGAGTTTGAAATACGAGTCGTTAATAAACATGGAAAAATATTATGGGCCATTGTATCTATCTCGCTGGTTGAAGACTTAAGTGATCAGCCAATATATTATGTCCTCCATCTTCAGGATATAACCATCCGAAAAGAAGCGATTGAAAAAAACCGACAACTTTCCCTATCGGTGGAGCAAAGCCCGGCCATGGTGCTTATAACAGATTTAAAGGGCAGAATCAAATACGTTAACCCAAAATTTTCTGAAGTAACAGGGTACACCAGAGAAGAAGTATTAGATAAAAATCCCAGGTTGCTTAAATCCGGCAATAAAAGTGCCGAAGATTATCGATTATTATGGGATACGATTACTAAAGGGAAGGTTTGGAAAGGTGAATTTTTAAACCGTAAAAAAGATGGTACTCCTTTCTGGGAGTCAGCATCTATATCGCCGTTAAAAGATGATCAGGGTGTAGTAACACATTTTATTGCCATAAAGTTAGATGTTACTGATCAGAAGAGGAATGAACACCGCATACGAAAACTCAACGAGGAGCTTGAAGAACGCGTCGAAGAACGGACCAAAGAATTGTATGATGCCAATCTAAAACTGGAAGCGGCCAGACGAAGTGCCGACTCGGCCAATAAAGCCAAGAGTGAATTTCTGGCCAATATGAGTCATGAAATCCGCACACCTATGAATGCTGTTCTGGGTTTTGCTGATATATTGGATCGTCAAATAGATAATAAGGTTCAAAAAAGCTATTTAAAATCCATTAAGTCAAGTGGAAAGACATTGCTTGGTATCATCAATGATATACTGGATCTGTCTAAAATTGAATCCGGTAGCATCCAACTTCACCCGACTCCGGTTGATATAGTTGACCTTGTGAAGGAAGTAAGGAATATGTTTGATTTAAGAGCTGCAGAAAAAGGGCTGGAGTTAAATGCTTATGTAGATGCAGAAATTCCTAATGTGTTGTTATTGGATGAATTACGGATTAAACAGGTTTTAATGAACCTTATTAGTAATGCCATAAAATTTACTCAGATCGGGTATGTCAATTTAAAAGTAAAATTACTGTTGAAGACTAACTCGACAGCGGATATATCTGTTTGTGTGGAAGATTCAGGCATTGGTGTGACAAAAGAAGGCCAGAGCAAAATTTTAAAACCTTTTGAACAACAAGAAGGACAGGATGATAAACTCTATGGAGGCACAGGGTTGGGATTAGCGATATCCGATAGGATTATGCTGTTGCATGGTAGTCGTATTGATGTCCAAAGTGAAGTTGGAAAGGGGAGTCAGTTTTCCTTTGAATTAAAAAATATGAATATTTATTATGGAGATGTTCCAACAGGTGGAGGGGCCGTATTAGAACCTGATTCAGTTAAATTTTCTGGACAAACCATATTTGTTGTTGATGATGATGCTGAAAACAGACGATTAGTTAAAAGCTATTTGGAAAACTTAAATTTAACCATAGTAGAGATCGAAAATGGCAAAATTGCGGTAGAAAGAATTCTTGCCGATAAACCGGATTTTGTGTTTATGGATATGCGCATGCCAAAATTGAGTGGAATGGATGCAGCGAAAAAAGTGAGAAGCATCCAGGGCTTTGAAAAGTTACCTATTATATTACTGACTGCTTCCGTGTTTTATGACACCGCGGAATTATTGAAGGTATTTGATGATTATTTAACAAAACCTATACAAATTGAACAGGTACTTGAAATATTATGTAAATATTTGGAATACACAATGGCCGCCAAGGACAACAATGAATCAATAAGTCCATTTGATGTTAACTTAAAAGCGGTTCTCCTGGAGCATGATCTAAAAGAAGCTTTCCAGGTAAGTTTTACAGAAATCCTGAGTTCTCTGCAGCAAAAAAGGTCCAATGTTCAAATTAAGCAACTTGCTAACCAGTTAATGGAATTTGGACAAGCACATCAGGTAAAGCCAATTGTTGAACTGGGGAGTGAATTAGACGTGGCTATTCGCTCTTATAGTATTGAAGAAATCTTGACTATTCTTCATTTATTGAATCAATGTTTATAAGTATATTAGAATATGTATATTAATTGAATATGAGTAGTAAAATACTGATGGTTGATGATAACTTGCAAAACATTCAGGTACTTGGTAACCTGTTAGAAAATGAAGGTTATCAAACGGAATTTGCATTAAGCGGTAAAGAAGCATTAAATTGGATTGAGGAAAGTGTTTTTGACCTGATCTTATTGGATGTGATGATGCCCGGCATGAATGGTTTTGAGGTTTGTGTTGAAATTAGGAAAAATAGTGATTATCAGGATGTGCCGGTTATTTTTGTAACTGCTAAAACGGATACTTATAGTACTTTGAAGGGGTTTGATGTCAAGGCCCAGGATTATATCAGTAAGCCATTTGAGCAAAATGAACTTCTTGCGCGGATTAAAACTCAAATTGAATTAAAGCAAAGCAAAGACTTGTTAAAGAATATGAATAGTGTTCTGGAGGAAAAAGTTCGTGAACGCACTAAAGACTTAATTCAAGCACACCAGAAGCTTGAAGCAACTAATAGAGAGCTGGAAATCGCAAATCAGGAATTAAGACAATTGGATGAGGCTAAAAATAAGTTTCTTCATTTGATTAGTCACGAAATGAGAACGCCGTTGAATGGTCTTGTCGGATCAACGGAGATACTCAAATATCTGGTAGAGGATATAGATTTGCTGGTGTCAGTTGGCGTATTGGAAGAATCTGTTAAGCGATTGCAACGTTTTTCGCTGGATGCCATATTGCTTACATCATTAAGCATGCATAGTTATCATATAGTATATGAGCAGGTTAATATTAAGGAACTCTTAGGTGTTGTAATTACAAAGCATAAGAAGGCGTATCCAGCAAAAAAACATTGAATTTATTACGGATAATATATTAGAGGAACAGTTTTTTAAAACGGATAAAAAGTTATTCTTTGAAGTTTTAGACAGGATAATTGAGAATTCGATTGTATTTTCCGGGGAGAAGCCAGTTGTAAAAATATCAAAAGCGCCTGTTGAAGATTACTTAGTCCTAACCATTACGGACAATGGGCCAGGGTTCCCTGTAGAGATGCTTAATCGAAAAATTGCCTTATTAAGTCCAGGTGGTAAGCATATTGATCTGAACATTGGTTTAGACCTTTATTTAGTTAATTTAATAATGGAAACTCTTAATGGAAGTCTAAATATTGGTAATGTAAAAGAGGGTGGAGCAAGTGTTACATTATGTATTTAAGAAAAAAGGTACTCACCGGATCACTCACCAGAAATATGGTTTGAATTGAATTAGTTCAGATTATTAAAAAACGAAAAAACCTGTAAATCAAACGATTTACAGGTTTTTGATATTCTTTGAATCTTAAAGTGTGATCCTGAAGGGATTTGTATCGTTTCTGTGAATCGCTTGCTATTCAGTTTTTTAATATAGGTGTTTTGTTATGAGGACACCGAATAGGTCGCATTTTATTCCAAAATGATTGTGGCTGTTTAGCGTCCTTTGACAGTAACAAATATACAAAATGATAAGTGTTGATGTCCACCAAATGAGGTTAAAATGTGTTTGATTTATTGGGGAATACAATCCATTTTTTGCGTTTGCATGGGTTTTTGTTGTCGAGTATGGTATGAATTATGTGTTTTTGACTTCATTTGATCGAGATGAAACGTGCTGAATTACTACAATTAGCTATAAAATGAATGGGATTCGTATCTGAGGAGTTGAAGTGATTAAGTGGCCTCTTGATTTGGCTTAATCCGCGAGGTATTGTTGGATCAGTTCGGAAGCGATACCGGTGTAGGTAGCAAACTCTTCAGTGGTAATGAAATGATGTTCTTCTTTACCCAGCTGTTCACGGATCTTTTTCAATAAACGTCGGCCTGATTTCTCACTCTTCCCGGTGATGCGTTGCACATCTTTGGGATAGATGCAAATTCGGTTCAATTTGACGGTCATGATACTCTATCTATACTCTTACCCTACTTGAAGGGTACTGCTAAGGTACTAAATCGTTACTGCATTTTAGACCTAAAAAGCCAAAATATGCCCTTCATGGACAGAATGACCCACGTGATTTGCATTGTATGTGTCAGGTGTCTAATTTTCTGCTGTTAACTAAAATTAGTGCGTTATGGCAAGGCAAAAAGGTATTATTAAGCTGGAAGGACGGATTGGTGATTTGTCTTTCTACAAAAACGGTGGTGAATACATGGCCCGCTCAAAGAGTGGCGTGGATGGTGATCGTATTAAGAAGGATCCGGCCTTTATACGAACCCGTGAGAACGGCGCGGAGTTTGGCAGTGCTGGAAAAGCAGGCAAGGTGTTGCGCAATGCGCTGAAGGTGCCCATTTCCAAATCAGCCGACAAGCAAGTGGCGGGTCGTTTGGGGGCCGAGTTGCTGAAGGTGATTCAGGCGGATACCACCAACTTGCGTGGTGAACGGACGGTGACAGCTGGAGATCTGAACCTGTTAAAGGGTTTTGAATTCAATAAGGCGGTTGGCCTGGAATCGGTGGTGACGCTTCCCTATACCTTGGTTTTTACCAGGAGTAGTGGTGATGCGGTGGTGAATATTCCGGCTTTTGTGCCCAAAAGTGAGATTGCCCAGGTGGAAGGTGCCACTCATTTTCGGTTGGTGGCCGGTGTTGCAGCTGTTGATTTTGCGAATCAAAGTTACGAGGTGGATGTGGCAGAGAGTGCCGATTTGGTTTATGATGCCAATACGCAGCCATCTGCTCCTATTTTGCTGAATATTTCAGCGGACAGTCCGCACCCGGTCTTCATGGTGTTTGGGGTGGAGTACTATCAGTCGGTGAATGGTCAGATGTACCCATTGAATAATAAGGCGTCTAACCCCTTGGCGTTGGTATTGGTGGATGTGGTCTAATGGAATCTTCGATTTAAGTATCAAGATGCTTTCAATGGGTCGTTGATGAATCGGGGAATTGATAACACGTACAAGTGATGACTGAACAACATGTGAGTAGCGGTGGTAAGGCTGGTTTCTTAGGTGGTAGTGTGGTGAGTGTGTTTATGAGTATTTCGTTCACGGATGTGGTGGAAACCATCTTTTATGCGGTATTGGGTACGGTTGTCAGTTTTCTGGTGTCACTGTTATTGAAGCAGTTATTTCGAAAGTATCTTACCCGCAGGAAGGGTTAGGTGTTTGGTTGGGTTTGTGATGGGAAGCCTCTGGATTAGTCTGGGGGCTTTTTCGTTGGTCAGTAGTTTTTTAGGCAGTAGTCAGAAGGGAAAAGGCAGAAGGAACAAGTCCGGAGTAGAAAGTCCGACGTCCGGGCTTAATTAACTGCGAGTGAATATTAATTGTCATTTAAAATTTTCGTTATGAAAATAATGGAGCGTATCGGTGAATTTTTAACCGGATCCGGCACGAATATTTTGGATTCGTTGTCGGGTATTGTTGATCGTTTTATTACTAATCCG
This sequence comes from Marinilabiliaceae bacterium, assembly GCA_016342595.1. Classification (GTDB taxonomy): domain Bacteria; phylum Bacteroidota; class Bacteroidia; order Bacteroidales; family Marinilabiliaceae; genus JAEINY01. The sequence goes on along the minus strand of JAEINY010000037.1, from coordinate 7,589 downwards.
GATGAGAAAAAGGCCTTTTTGTTGGAGTTTAAGCGGATTGAAGAGCAGCAGCGTTAGAATCAGCGCCAGTTTTTGACGGAGATGGAACAACTCACCCAGAAGCGAGAGGGTGAGATTGAACAGACTATCCGGGCAGAGCTAAAGGCACAGGAGCATATCCTGGTGGCTGAACTGCAGCAAGGCGATGGCTACACCAAACGGGCCCGGCCAACAGTGATTTATGTGGGCTTGCTTTTTATCCTGTTGGAGTTATTTGGGATTCGACATATTGTATTGGATCAACTGGACCTGGGAGAAAATGCATTGAATATCATTCAGGGATCGGATGCTATTTTTAAGACCTTTTTAGCGGCCTGGGCAGGTGTAGTGGGTGTTTATGCCGTTGGGCGTTCCATGGAGAAGCGTGGTAACCGCCAGTTGTGGAATCAGACTTTACCGTCAAGCTCTACTTCTGTTCAACAAATCTCGATTGCGAACAATACGGCAAGTAATCATCCATCTTTAAACTCTATCCAATGGTAAAGGTGGTGTTTCATTGTTCGGACTCGTCATTTGGGAATGCGGCTTTGATCTCCAAATGGCATTCCTTACCGGCACAGGAAGTGATTCAAAATGGAAAGCGGTATCAAGGTCGTGGCTGGTCAGGCATTGGGTATCATTATGTGATTCTCAATGGTTGGATTGCTGCGAATCTGTATCATGCTGATTTTAATGGATCCATTGAGACCGGTCGGCCATTGGATGATGATCCGGTGGTGTCTGGAACTGAGATGGGGGCTCATGTGAGAGGTTACAATGCACAATCTGTTGGTATCTGTTTAATTGGTAAATCCGGTCGGTTTACTCATGAGCAATTGAATGCTTCGTTGAGGTTAATTCATCGGTTGGAGAAACAGTATCCTGAAATAGAAGTTTTTCAACATAGTGACCTGGATAAAGGGAAGCCTTTTTGTGCGGGGGTGGATATGAATCTATGGAAAAGGAATTACCAATTGTTTTATCAATCTTTTAATTGGTATTGAACAATCTTTATGAATTGAAAACTTGACTTATCAGATAAGTGCTCAAGCCGCACGGGCTTCTACTTTTCCACGAGCTGAAAAGTAGACATAAAGCCCCCGCTCAATTGCAATGGCCGCTAAACGATTTCATTACGATGGAAAGAAAAGAACTCACTCCGTTCAAACAGCTTTTCTTTCTCATCACCTTCATTTCATCGTTCTTAACGCTATTGCAATTAGGCGGTTCGGAACATGGTTGGCAGGTTACACTTTTGAATTTTTAATACATCTAACAATAATTAATATTTTTCTAATCGTCTCAGTAGTCAATTATTCGTAGTCCGTAGGTGTGCATTATTTTACTCAGTATGGAGGTTATTGAGTAAGGTAGTGCGCATTTCGTGTGGTTTTCAGTTTAATAGGGATTGGTTTTTTAAACGGCGTAAACATCTACCTCATCGGGAACGGTAAACGAAGTCAAGGCTTTTAGTCGGTTTATTTTGATTCGAAGAATAGACACCTCATCAAAAAAAAACGGCTGAAACCCGGAGGGCCCGGCCTTTACTCGTTACCGGGTCGGTGTAGATTTTGGAGGCCGGTTATAAATAATAAGAGTTCAGTTCATGGGAGATGGAATCTGGTTATGGATGGTTGGCTGGTTGTTGGCTGCTTGGAAATAGATTGAAATACAATTGAGTTATGTGATGATTATGTGTATTTGTATATAATCCAGGTTGTTGTTGATTTATATGCTTTTACATGTATTGAGGAGTTGGCATGGAAGGAATGAGATTGGCTGGTTGAATTACAAGGGTGCGGCGGACTGTTTGACGTAAAGGTTAATGGGTGATGATGAAGGATTTATTTTTTGGGGAATGCCCGGCGGTACGCTTGTTTTTTGTAGAGATATCTTTGGCAAAATACCCCTCAGTCTGATAAATCAGACAGCTCCCCTTAAAAAAAAGGGAGCAAAAGGCTTAAATGACTTTTGCCGGAATTGGGAATGCCTCAAAGGATAAATACATGTTACCAATGGAGGGAAAGTGCATTTGTGCCTGGCTTTGGTAATTATTTATGGTCAATGTTTAGGGATTAATGTGTGGACTGATCAATTTAAATAGACGGAAGGGACTGGCTGCAAGAGAGTGTAGCGGAGCGAAACGGTTTGCGGACAGGGCCTGGAGAGGCGCGAGCCGACTGCGAGTGGAGCAAGGGTGGCAGGCCGGGAAGGGTGAGGTACGAACCGTGGGGGCTGGCATATGTAGTGGAATGTGGCTGGCTGTCCCGACTTAGTGTTTTGTTGGTTTTTGTTCCAAAAACCTTACAAACACTTGGCCGGGAATGACAGGCACAGGCCAACTACACGATCCCGATTTAGTGACCACTTGCTGAGGTACGAAGCTTAGTGGCACTTAACCGGGAGAAGCCCGCAGCGACCAGCAGGCGAGCCAAATATGGGTAGCCGGAGGATTTTTAGTGATTGCCGGAGGAACGGAGGCAATGGCTAAAAATACTTTGGAGGCTACCATGACGAAGAGGAGGGAGCGCAAGAGGTGTGCCAGGCTGGCGATTGGGAGAAAATGAGTAACATGATGTGAGGATACCAGACTTAAGGGTATTGATTTGAAAATTTGGATATTGAGACTATGATTATTCATCGGATGACACTTTCATTCTTTTGTTAGTCATCCGATGAAATGAGGGATGAGCCACCTTTGGCTTTGCAGCGTTTATTTAAACCTTAAAAATTGAACTGAAAATAACTGCTGCAAAGGCCTGGCACAGCTGTTGCCGACTGACGTGTGAGGAATACCGATTTTTCAGGGACATCAATCTTAACAATGCTGTAGCGATCGGATAGTTCAAAAGAATCAACTAATCCTTCGGTAGTCAGATTTCTAGCCAGTTTTTCAGCAGAATCTCTTTCCGGATGAATTATTTCGTCGATCCCCATGGCATTCAAAACCGTTGCTTGTGTATCAGAGACAATGCACCCAATAATTCTTTTCGCCTTAAGTTGTTTCATTATGGCAGTCGCCATAATCGAATCACCTTCGTTTTCACTAATGCAAATTACAACAACATCAGCCTGGCTCACAGGTAATTCTTTAGCTGAATGAATGTCCATGCAATTGGCGCAAATTGTATGTGTGATATCATTTTTAAGAAGTTCAACTTTTGCCATGTTGATATCGATACCAATTACTTCATGACCCAATTGCGTTAGTCGAATAGCCAGGGCAGCCCCAAAATTACCTAAGCCGATAATTAAAAAGTTCATATTTTGCATTTTAGTTGATTAAAATGGTTTCGGTCGGAAATTGATAAAGTTTTTCTTTTGATCTTTTCAGAACCGCAGCAAGCACTGTCAAAGCCCCTATTCGTCCGATGAACATGGTCATAGCAATTAAATATTTCCCGGTAACAGATAAGTCTGGAGTGATTCCCCTGCTCAATCCCACAGTACTATATGCAGAAACCGCTTCGAATAGTAAGTCAGAGGCCTTCATATTCGGTTCAATTATTACCAATAGAAGCGTTACTAAACTGATTACAAGAAAAGACAGTATAATAAAAGCAAATGCTCTGTTAATAGAAATTTCAGGTATTTCACGCCTGTTAATCTCTATCTTATTCTTCCCCTTAGCCAGGCTAAATGCATTGAGAAGTGCTACCGTGAAAGTACTTGTTTTAATACCTCTCCCCGTAGAAGCCGGAGATGCACCGACCCACATCAAAAAGATGATCAGCAGAAGTGCAGGAAGATTGACCATTCCTATATCAATAGTATTGAAACCGGCTGTACGAGGAGTGGCTGCTCCGAAAAAAGCAGTTATTATTTTACCATACCCCTGATGTTCTGAGAGGGTATTGTCATATTCAAACAGGAGAAACAATAATGTGCCAATCAACAGTAAAATCAATGTTGTAAAAAGTACGAGTTTTGTATTTAAGCTAATAACATGAGCTTTGTAAAGAGCCGGTTGTCTATTCTTTACACGAAGAACTTTATCGATAGCAAAATGCCTGAACCAGGCATATAGGTTTATTATTACCGGAAAACCCAGTCCGCCAACAATACATTAGAGAGCTATAATGCCATGAAGAGAATAATTAAACCTGAGACCAGTGTCGAAAAAACTATCAGATAATGTTGAAAAGCCGGCATTACAAAATGCAGAAATGGAATGGAAAACAGCAAAAAAAGCATTGTTGGAAGGAAAGTTCAAGGAAAAAGATTAAGAGACCAAAAGAATAATTGCTAAACTGCTCTTGTTACTCTCAGCTAATTGATATCCTTCTATCCAGATCAACGTGCTTTCATTCATAACTTGACTACCGTATTCGATACAACGCAAGTCTTTTTCGATGGTCGATGTTAAAACAATAAATCAAAACACATTACTGCTCGATCATTTTTTTAGTGAGTTCGGGATTAATGCATACTCACGAAAAAATCAAATGCGTATCTCAAAACTAATGTGCTATGGTACAATTGCAGCTTAAAATTTTAACGAAGTATTGTTATAATTTACAGCTTTAATTCTAAGATTCACTAAAGACTAAATTATCACATGTTAGTTAACTGTTATTCATAAACCATCTCAACATCATCAATTATTAGCACACTGCCTATCGCACCAGCAAAATTTGCGCCATCGTAGCTTGATGAAGCCACAAATGTTATGTGTGTAGGCAAAACAAATGATGCAGAATCGGCACCAACAAAATTTTGACCTAAAGGACGCATATAGTTAGGGTAGGAATTATCCAACTCTCCATAAATAAAAGGAATCTCAAGTGTCGTTAATGCCTCTTGTGTTTCAGAACTTCTAACCCAGGCTGTAGCTAATCTTTCGGTTTTTCCGCCCAGTCTAATTTCTAACAAAGCGTAGATATCGCAAGCATCCGGATAATCAAGCATATTTCCAGGTTTGTCTTTGTTTTCGTCGCCGGGTACATAAGCGTATTTTAACCTTAATTTTTCGGGTCTTCCAACGAAAGGAATACCAAATTCAATCGCTGCTTGTGGGTTCGAAGGATCAATGTTATCCGGATTAAAAACTCCGGTAAAAATTGAACCCGCTGAAATTGGAGCACCAAAAGTACCTGCTAATTTCCCATTGTCAAGCGTAATCATTTTGGCTGCCAGATTATCAGCTCCCAAATCTTCGGGTATGGTTGCTAATTTATTTAATATTTGAGTTCCCTGATTTCCTGTACCCCAAATGGTATTTGAGGCGCTTTCGCCAGGTTCGTAATAATTGGAAGCTGTTTTATACCATAAACTAAAATCTCCATTATTAAGCTGTGGAGTAACTGAAGCTACATAGGAAAGAACAGTCCAGGTGTGTACACTTCCATCTTCGGCGGTTATTAATATTGTTTGTGGAGTATTTAAATCTAAAGCATCTCCAACTTGCTTATCTGAAGAAGCAAAAGATGAAAGCTCTAACGACTGTATATTAATTTCAGATAAATCAACGCCCCCTGGTATTTCTACTGTAACTTTTAAACCATCTGAGTCTATTTTTGCATTACTAGCTTGATTACTAACGACCAAATCCTTAATGTTGCCATACTTTGATAATCCAAAATGGTCTTCTTTTATACAGGATTGAATTGATACTATTGAAAGTATTGCGATGGCTATTTTTATTATATAATTTTTCATTGTTGATTGTTTTTACTTATTAGAACCTATATAATAGGCTAAACCTAATTCAAGAGATAATATATTTATATTAAAGTCTACATTTTGGCGTATTTCTCGTGATGAAGGAGCATCATTTATCTTACTTTCTGAGATTTGCAATTCATAACCCAGTACATTTAACTGAATTTCAAAGGCAAAATTTTCCATGGCAAAAAAGGTAATGCCAGGACTTATACCAACTCCCAACAAATAATCAGTGCCATATTGCTTTTGAATTTCATCATTGTATTTAATTTCTCGTTTTAAATGATTGGCCATGCCAAATGAAACGCCTATATCGGTAAAAAAACTTAACCTCTCATTTTTAGTTAAGGGTACAGAAGACCTAAAATGTGGAGTTACTGCAAAACCTCTGGTAATAGAATTTGATTGTAAAGTATCTGGATTTCTGAAAAGACTTCCTTCAAAATGTGTTTGATAATAATTGAAGTTTATACCCGCCATACCATAATTTCCGGTATAATAACCTACTTTAGCAACAATATTATAGTCCAACTTTTCACCTTCATTTACTTGCTGCACCAGGTAATCAGTGTTTTTTAACTTTTTATCTTCTAGCGAAAAAGCGAGGCCCAGGTAAATGTTTTTCTTCTTGAAGGGTGAAAAATTATTTTCGTAATAACTTGACATGAGTTCGTAAGGGCTAATTTTTTCTTCCTTTTCAGCGGTCTCCTGAGAGTAGCTTAATTGTGAGATCATTAAGCCATAAATTACTGGAATTAGAAGTTTAAAAATATTTGTTTGCATTGTATTTTGTTTTAATATTCAATACTGTTATTTTTTATAAAATCCTTTTTTAAATATTGAGGCGTATAAATAACTACTTCTATTTCAAAAGCAGCCCCATTTGTACCATCCAAACATGCTCCATAGGTAATGGCCGGAATAATGAAATCATTAGGTTCCCAACGCAAGCCAACTTTGTATTCCGGTTTGGAGCTTACTTCGCCTTCCGTACCGTATAATTCACCTACAATCGATGTTTTGGGAATTATTTTAGAAATAGACAAACGTGTAGACCAAGTAAAACCAAAAGCAGTTTCTTTATTGTTACCATAATCGAAGTCAACCATTGCGCCTGGCATAATATCCCAAGAAAACATATTATTGAGGAAAGGAATTGTAATAGGAACTGCTGTCCATATGTTTTTATTTAATTCTTTAAATTGTGTTTCGTTATAATAGCCAGGCGATTGACCAAAGCCTAAAAATACCCCTCCGCCACCTGTGTTTGCTTCATTTTTCCAGAACATATACTTTCCGTAAACCGTGGTTGTAAATTGTTGCGAAAAACCATTAAATGCTATTGCCAAAAGAAAAATGGAAATCCATGTTCTTCTTTTATTTTTACTTTTACTTAAAAGTGTTTATACATAGTGACAAAATTAACACATAATTATAAAATTAGAGCCAAGAACTTCCAAAAGCAATGTAAAACGCAAAATCCTTGACATTACCCCAAGCAAAATCAACGACCATGTGTGTTCAGAGACTCTTAGCTACTTCATCTCGAAACATTATAGGCCCAATCAATATCGTTAAAATTACTGGTTGATTGAAATGCTTTACCCAAACCGGTAAATGCTAGTATAGAATAACGTTTGTAAATATTATACCTCCATTCTGTTTCTGCCACTATGGTATTGTCACTTTGATAGCGCATGGATTGAATACCCCTTAGTTGAACAAAATGGTAAGCATAAAAAGACGCATCGCCGAGCAAGGAACTCCCTTGAAATAGATAGCTTGATAACAAGCGCGATAATACTGGTACATAACTCAAAAAATTAGTGTTAATTAGTCTCTGTAAGAAAACTAGCAACAATCAGTATTTCAGCAAAATGCTGTTGATAACTTGCTTGAATCTATTT
>JAEINY010000036.1 GCA_016342595.1 Marinilabiliaceae bacterium | reverse complement strand
AGTTTAAAGCATTGAATGAATTATCTTTTTCAAGTAAAAATTGATCCGTTATTTGATAGAATCCTTTAGTAAGCAGGAAAGCATAGGGGTGGTTATGGATAAAATGAAGAGAAAAAACAGCATTGTTAGGATCGATAACAGTAAGTTTTCCGTGATCTAGAATGTAAATACGCGCAAAAGAGCGGAAAAAGATCTTGCTATTTATTTTTGTAATCTCCCAGATGTCTTCATTTTTGAATCTGTGAGAAGTCGGGAGAAGCTGGCTAACGGAATGGTAGACCAGCTCGCCTTCTGGTGAGTATTCCCAGTAACCGAATTCTTCATGACCTCCAACATAGATTTTACCATCGTTGTCGGCATAAACTGAACGAATAGTAATATTGTCTTTTAGTTTATGTGTAGTCCAGGTATACCCATCAAAGCGTAACAGTCCAAATGTATTGCCAAAAAATAACTCACCCTCTTTGTTTTGACTGATGGCCCAGTTTTGATTAGCGGCTTGGTACTGCTTTTTGGAGAAGTTATGAATGATGGCTTTTCGTTGCAGCATGATGTTTTCACCAGTGGCTAAAACAGCTGAATAAGTGAATGCCACTATAATGATCCATCGAATATGATCGAATATTAAAAGTGATTTTTTCATAATTTGATCTCCCCCCTAAATTTACCTTACAAAAGAAGTAAAAAATTGTTAAGAATGCTTCGAAATGACCCCAACATGACCCCAACATCATGAAAAAAAATCTATTTTAATATGGAGCTATAATGGAGTTAAGGTGAATGTTTATAGTACTTTGCATTCATTGTATTAGGTTTCGGTTTTGTGCAGGGGGGGTGTTGAGGTGTGTTTTTTCGTGTTGTGAAGAAGATATGAAATATTTGTATCGATAACGTGTCAGTACAGATATTAATTATTCAGAGCTCTTAATATTAAATACAAACAGTAAAGTATTAAATCCATGTTTATGATGAAAAAAACAGTAGTAGTTGTAATGGCAATACTAATATCATTTTCAGTAATGGCGCAGGAGCGGTTGCTGGAAGGTATTATTGTTGATAAGCAGGATGGGGCACCCATACCAGGAGTGAATATACTGATCAAAGGAACCCAACAGGGAACTATTACCGGTGAGAATGGTCGATTTAAAGTAATGGTGGAAGATCAAACTCAAATACTGGTTTCCTTTATTGGATATCAAACACAGGAAGTGGCGGTAGCCGGATTAAACAATGTGACCATTTATTTGGAAAGCTCCACCCAAAATCTCGATGATGTTGTGGTCGTAGCCTATGGAACCCGGAAAAAATCGGATTTGACGGGGGCGGTCGCTAATATTAAGTCGGCGGATATTGGAAAGATTCAAAGTCCGCGTGCTGAGAATGCGCTGGAGGGTAAGGTATCCGGTGTAATTGTAACACCATCAGGTGCGCCGGGTAGTGCACCTTCTATCTTTATCCGTGGTTTTGGTTCGGTGAATGAGAATGCGCCTATTTATGTGGTGGATGGTATGATTCTTTATAGCATCGATCATTTAAACCCAAGCGACATTGAATCGATCTCTGTATTGAAAGATGCCTCTGCTGCTGCCTTGTATGGCGCCCGTGGAGGTAATGGTGTGATCATGGTGACAACGAAAAAGGGAAGCAGTGAAGAGGGAGGTATCTCCATCAACTACAGCCAAGGAGTGCAAAAGGTGACAAACTACCCGGATATGGTTTCACCGGCGCAATATGCCCAGCTGATGAATGAACTCACCGGAACGAACCAGTACCCTAATCCGCAAAACATGACTGGAACAAATTGGTTTGATGAAATCTTCCAAACTGCACCTACACGTAATCTGAATGTGGCCTTTTCAGGTGGTAATGCGAAACGCAATTATAACCTGAGTGTAACTGGTTATGAGCAGGAAGGTGTGGTGAAAGGCGACGAATACCAACGTTTGACAGTGTTGCTGAATAACAACTACAAAGTAAGGAGCTGGCTGAATGTGGGTACCAACGTGCAGTTTGCTTATTTTCATACAAATGGTGCACCAGGGGGGCTAATTGAAGCCGCATATAGGACTGATCCGCTCATGCCGATATACAATGAAGATGGCACGTATGGCCAGAGTGACAATGGAAATTTTGCCAATATCGCGGCTAAATATGAGTTTGAAGGACGGGGTAAAAATCAAACCTATAAAACGGTTGGGAATGCCTATGCCGAGATTAAGCTACCTTTTGATTTGAAGTTCAAATCGACCTTTGGTATTGAAACCACTCATGTGTATGGCAAATCATTCACTCCGAAATACTACGTGAGTCCTTGGCAGAAAACAGATAAGAGTTCTGTAGGTGTGAATAATAATCGCTATGTGAATTATTCCTTCGAAAACCTGTTGTTCTACACTAAAGAGATCGATTCGCATAAGTTCGAAGCCATGGCCGGTATGAGTTCATACATTGGAATGAGCGAATGGTTAAACGGCGGAAGAAGTAATGTGAAAGGTGAGACAGAAGATTTCTGGTACTTGGATGCAGGTGTAGTGAAAGATTTAACAGATATCTCCAATGGAAACAGTGGTGGTGAAAACCGCATGTTGTCCTATTTGTTCCGTTTCAACTATTCGTATAATAACATCTACTATCTGACGGCGACCATGCGTCGGGATGGCTCGTCACGTTTTGGTGAGGATAATAAATTCGGAAATTTCCCATCAATGGCTTTGGGGTATCGCATTTCTGAAGAAGCCTTTTTTGAACCATTTCGTAATGTTGTATCACACCTCAAGCTAAGAGGTAGCTGGGGTAAAACCGGAAATGATCGCATTGGTGATTATGCCGCTTACCCAGGTGTGAACACTGGTTTGGATGTTGTATTTGGTACAGGTCAGCAAAAACAAGAGGGGGGTACAGTAACTGAGCTTACCAATACTGCTGTTCGCTGGGAAAAGCATAAACAGTTGAATATTGGGTTTGAGGCCGGTTTCCTTAACAACGGCTTGATGCTGGAGATGGATTACTACAAACGTACTACTGAAGATATGTTGTTACCGGGGTCCATTTTGTCGCATACCGGTTATACAGGTGTCGGTATGGTAAATGTGGGATCGGTTGAAAATAGAGGTCTGGATGTAAGTGTCACCTGGAAACAAAAAGTGGGTGATTTCAATTACATGATTGGCGTAGTTGGTTCTACTGTTGATAATGAAGTATTGGCACTGTCGAAAGAGGACGATATTTTGTGGAAAGGTGATTTAGGTAACGGACGTGCCTCTACTCGTACGATTGTGGGTGAATCAGTAGGTCATTTTTATGGTTATGTGGTAGATGGCATCTTCCAGAATGATCAGGAGGTAATAGATGGACCTGTGTTTAATGGTAATTCGCAACCTGGTGATATCCGATACAAGGATTTTAATAAGGATGGTAAGCTTGATGATGAGGATAAACGTATCATTGGATCGCCTCATGCTGACTATATTTTAGGATTAAACCTATCAGCCGGCTATAAGAACTTTGATTTCTCAGCTTCTTTCTCCGGACAGTTTGGTAAGGACATCTACAATAAAAAGAAAGCGGTTCGTTTCGCTAATAACAATTTCGAAACCTCCTATTGGGACAGATGGCATGGTGAAGGAACCAGTAATAGTGAACCACGTGTCACTAATTCTGGCGAGAACTACGAAGTGTCCAACCGTTTTATCGAGGATGGATCGTACCTGCGCATCAGCGACATCTCGCTGGGATATACCATGCCCAAACATTTAACGGATAAGGTGCGCTTGAATAAAGTACGGGTGTATGTGTCGGGAAGTAATCTGTATACGTTTACCGATTATTCCGGATTTGATCCCATTATTGGCGGGCACCCTACTGAATCAGGTATAGACGGGGGAGCTTACCCTGTACCTGCGACCTATTCCTTTGGTGTTAATCTTGAATTTTAATCTTACAATCATGAAAAATAGCAGATATATAATACTGGCACTTTTAATGATGATGGGCTTGGGTGCTTGTAATGAGGACTTCCTGGATACGGTACCTCCAGCATCCATCACACCGCCTACTTTTTGGGCCAATGATTCTTCAGCCACTTTGGCGGTGAATGCGATTTACAATACAATAAATGGTTGGGATCACATTAGTTTCGGTTCTTTTGGTATCAAGAATATTTATTCGGACGATGCAGATAAGGGCAGTATTCCCGGTGATGGTGTACCCATGCCTGAGTTTGATGAATTGAATGTATTGCCTAGTAATATTCACGTGAATGGTTGGTGGAACAGTAATTTCCAAGGGGTGAACAGGGCCAATCAGGTTTTGGAAAACGTAGCAGGTATGAGTTCGCTGGATGAGAATAAACGGAAACAGTTGCTTGGAGAGGCTCATTTTTTCAGGGCTTATTATTTCTTTAACCTGGTTCGTGCATTTGGCGATGTACCTAAAGTGAACCGATTGTTAACGCCTGATGAGTTTAATCTGGCACGTTCCCCTAAGGCTGAAATATACAATGAGATTATTTTTCCTGATCTGGAAAAGGCTGTGGAGTGGTTGCCCGAGAAATCGGAGTATGCCGCATCTCAAATGGGACGGATAACAAAAGGAGCCGCGCGGGGAATGTTAGCCAAAGCCTATCTCTTTTCTCAGGATAATGCTAATGCGCTCAAGTATGCAGTGGAAGTGATAACTTCACCCGAGTATGCTTTGCAGAACGATTATGCCATGAACTTCCGCTCACTGGGTGAAAATGGTGTGGAGTCTCTATTTGAGGTGCAGTGCTCTAATGTATTTAATGGAAATGATGGGCATACCATTACACAATTACCCCGCGATGCAGGAAATGGTCGCAACTGGGGGTGGGGATTTAACGTGCCTTCTCAATCATTGCTGGATGAATACGAAACAGTTGATCCTCGTAAGGACGCCACCGTAATAACACGCGGTCAAACATTATATGATGGTGTTGTAGTAGGCCTTCAGGCTAAAAATCCATATTACAATTACAAATCTTATCAGCCCTATGAAGAAAACGACTGGAATGGCAGTAAAAATGTGGTGCTGTTACGTTATGCCGATGTGTTATTAGTGGCGGCTGAAGCGGCCAATGAAACGAACAATCCTACCTTGGCTAAGAAATACCTGAAGGAGGTACGGGATCGTGCTCGTAACGGTATGACCGGTATTCTTCCGGAAGTGACTGCAACCGATAAATCGGAATTACGTCATGCCATTTGGCACGAACGACGGGTGGAGTTAGCCATGGAGGGCCACCGTACCTTCGACCTGATGCGCATGGATGATGTGGAACCGGGTTATGCGGCTAAAGCTTATCAAAAAGCCGGCAAGAGCAATTGGAACGACACTAAAAAGTTGATGCCTGTTCCTGCCATTCAGATTGATTTGAGCAAAGGGGTATTAAAGCAAAATCCAGGGTATTAATTTAAAATTCAAAATCATGAAAAGAAATCTATTTATTATATGTGTTTGCTTAGTGAGCACACTCACGTTTGCTCAGGATCAGGTGTTCTTTACCGAAGGAACGGATGTTACTTTCTATGATCAGGGAATTGTGGATGTAGCTAATTTGGGCAGCAGTACGTTTGAGCATGCTGCTCCTCCATGTTGTCCGGAATACAATGATAAAATACCCTGTTCCACGATGGCCTATTCGGGTGGTTCTTCTTTAAAGTTCCATTATGCTTCAGTAGGCTCCACCGGCGCATGGAAAGCTACCGTATTTCGAAATGATTGGGCTGACATTGATATAACAGCTAATAATTATCTGACGTTTTATCTTTATTCAACTACAGCCATGCCCAAAGAGGCATTGCCAAAAGTGGGGATGCGGGTACGACGCCTCGACGACGACAGTGAAGAGGATACTGAGTATTATAGCATTGCTGGTTTCAATCAGGATGTACCTGCCAATACCTGGGTGAAAATAGGAGTGCCGTTGAAAGTGATAGTAGATGGGGCTGTCCCCGGAACTTTCAACTTCACTAAGGTTAAGGCGGTTGTTTTCGGGCAATCGGAAACAAATGGCGTAGAGAGAACACTTTATATTGATGACGTGAAAACGACCAATGAAACGGTAACAGGCATTTTGGATACTTATGTGTCTGATGTGCAGATTGTACCGAATCCTATAAAGAGCATTGCTACGCTGACATTACCGGCTGCTTTGCAGAATGAAACTTTGCAGTTGGCTATTATCAGTTCTACTGGTAGTGAAGTGGAAAAACGGAGTATTTCGGGACAACAAGTAGTGAGGCTTGATATGTCCTCCTATGTCAGTGGTTTCTATTTCGTGAGTTTAAGTGATGGAAAAGAGACCATCGTGAAAAAAGTGCTTAAACAATAACGACTTTCATTTCTTAGAGCGAGCAAATAGCTTTAGTGAACAAACCATCAGCCTCTTTAGAGCAGGCTGATGGTTTAAAACGAATTTCATGAAACAATGTATTTTAATAATCGGATTTATCTCTGTCTGTCTGAGCGTCATGAGTCAGGAAGTCTTCTTTTTTAAGGAGGGTACGGATCAGACTTTTTACGATCAGGGGATAGTGGATTTGAATAGTTTAGGCAGCAGTGTGTTTGAGCATACCTCCCCCCCCTGTTGCCCAGATTATAATGATAAAATGCCATGTGCATCTACTGCCTATAGTGGAACTTCGGCATTGAAATTTAATTACACCTCCAATGCAGGAGGTAACTGGATAACCAGTGTTTTTAAGAACGACTGGGGAGTTTTGGAAATAACTGCTTATACCGATCTGACTTTTTACATCTATTCCCAATCAGGATTGCCTCAGTCTGCTTTACCTGCCATCGGCTTAAAAGCCTTTCGGAATGATAATAGTGCAGAGGATAATTCGGTTACTTATCCCTTGGGTGATTATAACGAGGCGATACCGGCTGGTCAGTGGACGCTGGTGAAAATTCCTTTGGCCACCATCTTAAACGATGTAGCTAATGGACATCTCAATTTTTCGCAGACGAAGGCTATTATATTTAAACAAAGTGAAACCAATGGGGTTTCACGCACTTTTTTTGTTGATGATATTGCAGCAAGTGTAGCAGTTACGCATGTCGAGCCGGTTCAAAACCTGGTAGCAAAAGGCTATGATAGCCATGTGGAACTGACCTGGACCAAACCCGGCGAAGGTTTAACCTACCGCATAGAGGCCTCCTTTGATGGAGGGGCCAATTATGAATTAAGAGGTACCACTACTACTGATTCCTACATGGATTTTGTGCGTGATAAAGGGACTAATCTGTCAGTCCGTTATCGAATTACGTCTGTGTCTGGAAGTGTTGTTTCTGATCCGGTGGAAGCGCAAGGCAGTACCCGTGATTTTACCGATGAGGAGTTGATGGAGATGGTGCAGCAATATACCTGGCGTTATTTCTGGGATGAAGCACATCCAACCTACGGATTAATTCGGGAGCGTACCAACGATGAAAATCCTAATCGCATCACTTCCGGTGGTACTGGAATGGGGTTGATGGCCCTGATTGTGGGCCATGAACGCAACTTCGCCCCTCAGGCTGAAATTAAAAGCAGAATTCTAAAAATATTAAACTTCCTGGATATCTGCCCCACCTATCATGGTGCTTTTTCCCACTGGTATAACGGCGCTACTGGTCAAACCATTCCTTTTTCACCCAAAGATGATGGGGGTGATATTGTAGAGACTTCGTTTGCTGCTGCAGGATTGATCGCATTGAAAAACTATTTCACCGGTGATGATGCACAATCGGTGGAGATCCGGCAACTGGCCGATAAAATCTGGAAAGCGATCGAATGGAGTTGGTACCGGCGTAACAATCAAAATGTGTTATACTGGCACTGGTCACCTAATTACGCATGGGACATGAATTTTGCCATTGGTGGTTTTAACGAAACCATGGTCACCTATATCATGGCCGCTTCATCGCCGACACATGGGGTTCCGGCAGAGGTATACCACCAGGGATGGGCGCGGAGTGGAGCCATCAAGAACCCTCGTCAGTTCTATGGGTATAATTTGGATCTGGCCCCTGACTATGGCGGCCCTATGTTCTGGATCCATTACACTCATTTGGGATTAAATCCGCATCAGATGAAAGATCAGTATGCCAATTACTGGACCGAGTCGGTGAATGTTGCTAAGATACACCATGCTTATTCCGTTCAGAATCCAAAGGGACATGCCAATTACAGCGATAAGAACTGGGGTATCACAGCCAGCGACGATCCCGATGTTGGGTATCAGGAGCATCGGCCACAGCATAACGATAATGGGACCATTGCTCCCACAGCAGCATTGGGAAGTTTTCCTTATACCCCTCAGGAGTCGATGAAAGCGTTAAAGTATTTCTACCGCGAACGTGGATCAGAGCTGTTTGGACCCATGGGATTTTACGATGCCTTTAATGATAATAAGAACTGGGTGAAACAATCCTACCTGGCCATTGATCAGGGACCTATTCTTATCATGATGGAAAATTACCGGACAGGATTGATCTGGAATGCTGTGATGAAGGATACAGATGTAAAAGCGGGATTGAAAAAATTAGAATATGAAGAGGTGAATACCTCTATTGGCAAGGGGCCTAAAGTTAGAAAAGATGTGAAAGTGGGCCTGGATTCTCAATCCAATCAGCTTTCCCTGTTGTTTCCGGAGGCCTTACAGGCGCCGGTGAAAATAAATATTTATACTACGGATGGCGCACTGGTTCAGCATGAATCGATGGATGATACAGGGCGCAATTCTCTGGGGGTAAATGTGAGCTCATTGAGCTATGGGATCTACGTGTTTACTGTTTTAGCAGGTAATTCAATTTATGGTGGAAAATTTCTTAATAAGTAATAGAGATAAAATGAATAAGCTTAGTCTAGTAGGATTAATAGTCCTTTTCGTGTGGGGGTGTTCAGGTAATAATGAAAAGGTGAAAGAGGGAAGAAATCCCTGGAATGACCAGGCCGAGATGGATGTGTTTTTAGATTCATTGATGACGGAGATGACCCTGGAGGAGAAAATTGGTCAGACCGTATTGTTTGCCAGTTGGTGGGATGTGACAGGGCCGGTTTCAGACAACAATATTGTGGAAGATGCCAAGCAAGGTAAAGTGGGTGCTGTGTTTAATGCACTGACGGCTGATTTCATTTATCGCATGCAGAAGGAGGTGGTTGAAAATTCACGTTTGGGAATACCACTTTTATTTGGTTACGATGTGATTCATGGCTATGCTACAACCTTTCCAACTCCTTTTGCGATGTCGGCTTCCTGGGATCCTTTGCAAATTGAAAAGAGTTGTCGGGTGGCTGCTATTGAGGCGGCGGCTGACGGTTTGAATTGGACCTTTGCCCCGATGGTTGACATAGCTCGTGATCCACGATGGGGACGGATTGCTGAAGGAGCCGGTGAAGATACTTACCTGGGAAGTGTCATTGCGGCGGCTCAGGTAAGAGGGTTTCAGGGAAATGATTTATCTGATGAGGCAACTTTATTAGCGTGTGCCAAACACTTTGCGGCTTATGGGGCAGCTCAGGCAGGAAGAGATTATCATACAGTGGATATCTCGGAACGTGTCTTGCGCGAGGTGTACCTGCCGCCATTTAAGGCCGCTTGTGATGCCGGCGTGGCAACCTATATGACTGCTTTTAATGAATTGGATGGAACCCCATGTTCGGCTCATGAACACCTGTTAAATGATATTCTGAAGGAGAAGTGGGGCTTCAATGGATTTGTGGTGACGGACTATACTTCAATTAAAGAGATGGTTAATCACGGCAGTGTGGCTGATGAGAAAGAAGCAGGAGAAGCATCTATGAACTCTGGTGTTGACATGGATATGCAGAGTGGTATCTTTATGAATCACTTAAAACAATCCATTGAAGAGGGAAAAGTAAAAGAAGCCACTGTCAATGAAGCATGTCGTCGTATTCTGGAGATGAAATACCGTTTGGGACTGTTTGAAGATCCCTATCGTTATTGCCGTCCCGATGCCGAAAAGCAAAATAAAATAAAGAGCCCGGAACATTTTGCATTGGCCCATGAAATGGCTAAAAAGAGCATTGTTTTGTTAAAGAATGAGGGCGGACTATTGCCGTTAAAGAAGGCTGATCTTAAATCTGTAGCCTTAATTGGTCCAATGACAGATGAGCAAAAACAGCAGTTAGGAGCATGGCATACTACAGGTAAGCCCGAAACCGTAACAACAATTCTAACAGCCTTCAAAGAGAAGTTAGGAAAGGCAACGAAAATATATACTGCCAGAGGTTGTGATTGGGAAGGTGATGATCGTTCTGGTTTTGCTGAAGCTCTCGCAACAGCAAAAAAGGCCGACGTAGTAGTGATGTGTATGGGTGAGCGCGAGAATATGGGAGGAGAAGCGGCCAGCCGTGTGCATATTGATATTCCTGTTATTCAAAAAGAATTGATCAAGGCCATCTATAAAACGGGTAAACCAATTGTGTTATTATTACACAACGGTCGTCCACTGACTATTACCTGGGAGAATGAAAACCTGCCAGCCATTGTGGAGTGTTGGCATTTGGGTAGTATGGCCGGCCCAGCCATTGCAGATGTGGTGTTTGGTGACTATAATCCTTCCGGAAAGCTGACGGCCACCTTTCCACAGCATTTAGGACAGGTACCCATTCATTATAACATGAAAAATACGGGACGTCCTTATAATCCCAATGATCATTTTACTACCCGCTACCAGGATTGCTCCAATGATCCGCTCTATCCGTTTGGCTATGGATTAAGCTACAGTTCGTTTGAGTATTCTGACATAACTTTGGATAAAACGGTTTTGGAAGCCACAGGTTTCATGAGAGCAACCATTCAGGTAAGCAATACTTCGGGCCGTGATGGCGAGGAAGTGGTACAGCTTTATATCCGCGATTTGGTGGGTAGTGTTACCCGTCCGGTGAAGGAGCTAAAAGGTTTTGAAAAAGTGATGATTCCCGCACACAAAACAGTAGAAGTATCATTTGTCATCGAAGCTGAGGATCTGGCTTTTTGGCGAAAGGATATGACTTTTGGAGCTGAGAAAGGAAGCTTTCAACTGTTCATCGGTAAGAATAGCGATGTGGAACAAAATGTGCTGTTTGAGTTGACCGAATCTGTGGATGTAGACCCCTATGCAGCCCGTTAATTGAATAATAGTATTTAAATAATTTGGAAAGAGGGAGCCCTTTGCTGATCGATTAACGTTTGCAAGGGGCTTACTCTTTTTATATACGCTTGTCGTAAAAATATTTAAACAGATGAATGCATTGATGAAAATTACAGTGATAAGGAAGGTTGTAGCTTTTTATCTCCTTTCATTTTCTGTGCTAATTGGGTGTTCCGATGACAAAACCCCACCCGAATTTCCTGAAATACCACCAATTGTTGAAGAGCCGATTGAAAAAATACCAACCGAAGAATTATTGGAGCTTGTTCAAAAACGCACGTTCAATTATTTCTGGGATTTTGCAGAGGCGAATAGTGGTTGTGCCAGAGAACGTTCTCAGGAGGATGCCTACGATGGACATTCACCACGGCTAGTCGCTATCGGAGCTACTGGTTTTGGTATTTCTTGCTTTCCTGTGGCTGTCACCAGAGGCTGGATAAGCAGAGAAGATGCCATTGTTCGGCTAAATAAAATATTAACATTTTTGGAGACAGCAAAGAAATGTAAAGGTGCTTATGCACACTGGTATTATGGTGATACAGGTCAAATCAGACCTTTTTCGTGGGATGACAATGGTGCTGATCTGGTGGAGACAGCTTTTTTAATGCAAGGTTTATTAATAAACAGGCAATTTTTTGATAAAGGTGAAACGAAAGAAAAAGAAATAAGGGAGAGAATCACTGCGCTTTGGGAGGCTGTTGAATGGAGTGCATTTGATCCTGGTGATAATACGTTAAACTGGCACTATTCATCCGACAAGTATCATCCATTTAAGATGGGAATGAAAGTGGGAGGATGGAACGAGGCGTTAATTGTTTATGTTTTGGCAGCGGCCTCACCAACGTATGGCATCACTAAAAGTACCTATGAAAATGGTTGGTTCGAGCACGGTGGTAAAATGTATAATGGGAAATCATTTTACGGTATCACCTTACCATTAGCTATAGACTATGGAGGTCCTATGTTCTGGTCGCATTATTCATTCATCGGATTGGACCCTCGGAACTTGGAAGATCAATATGCGAATTATTGGGAACAAGTTAACGCTCATGCTTTAATCAACTATTCTTATTGTCGGGAAAACCCAAAAGGTTGGAAAGGTTATGGAGGTGATAGCTGGGGCCTCACATCAAGTGATAACCATTTGGCTTATGGAGACGAAACACATGGATATGGCGGTCATGAACCTGGAAATGATTTGGGTGTAATCGCACCAACAGCAGCATTGGCATCTTTTCCCTATACTCCCAGGGAATCCTTAAAAGCCCTGGAATATTTCTACTATAAAAAGAATACTAAATTATGGGGAGATTATGGTTTTTATGATGCTTTTTCTGAACACTATAATTGGTATTCGGATGGGTATATTGGTATTGATCAAGGACCTATTGTAGCCATGATTGAAAATTACAGAACCCAATTGCTGTGGAATCTTTTTATGGCCGATCAAGAGGTTAAAGATGGCCTGACAAAATTAGGATTTAGTTATTAATATAATGATATGAGAACGATTATGTATGCGCTTTGTGGCCTGGTTCTATTGCTCGGTGTTTCAACCGTGTTTAGTAGTTGCACGTCCCAAACACCTATTCACACTGTTTCATCGCCTAACAGAAATGTAAGAGTTGATTTTGGGCTCGATACGATTGGGCAACCTTTTTATCAGGTCTGGTATGACGGCCAATTCGTGATACAAAAGTCGGATATGGGTTTTGTCTTGACCGGAGGGAAAACTTTGAATAGCCGGTTTACGCTGGTCAATAAAACTGAAAACCATGTCGATGAGGTATGGGAAAATTATTGGGGGCAACGCCAGTATATCCGTAATAATTATTCCGAAGCCGTTTATTCACTGAGGCATGACTTAGGCACGTTGAAAGTGTTTTTTAGGGTGTATGATGACGGTTTGGGATTTCGTTATGAATTGGAAGCCAATAACGGACAGGAGATTACGATTGCTGACGAAAGTACTTCTTTTAACGTGGCACCCGATGCCCAAAGCTGGTGGATTCCAGTGGATGATGATAGTTATGAAAAGTTCTACGAGCATACAACAGTGGCTGCCATTGATTCGATACAGACTCCCTTTACCTTAGAAATGTCTGAAGATTTGTATGTGTGTATTCACGAGGCTGCCCTTATCGATTTTCCTTCCATGACCTTAAAGAAAGGAAAGAATGGTCAGCTTAGAAGCCGCCTGGTGCCCTCATCAAAAGGATCTGTTTATAAAGGCGGGGAAAGGGTAACAAGCCCGTGGCGCACCATCACCATCGGACGGCGTGCTGTGGATTTGATCAACTCAAATATTATTGAAAACCTGAATGAAGCACCGCAACATGATTTTTCATGGGTGAAGCCCTTAAAGTACATGGGTATTTGGTGGGAGATGCACCTGGGATTGAAATCCTGGTCGCCGGGTGATAAACATGGGGCCACAACAGCACATGCCAAAGAAATGATCGATTTTGCTGCGGCCAATAATATGAACGGTTTGTTGGTGGAAGGTTGGAATAAGGGCTGGGAGGCTTGGAAAGATTTTGATTATTGTCAACCCTATCCCGATTATGATTTGGAGGCGGTGGTAAAATATGGCCAGTCAAAAGGCGTGGATATTATTATTCACAACGAAACAGCGGGATATGTGAAAGAATATGAAAAGCAGATCCCTGAGGCCTTTGATTATTATCAAAAGCTGGGTATTAAATACATTAAAACGGGTTATGTAGGTCCTATTAAGAATGGGGAGCCTCATCATGGGCAGTACATGGTGAATCATTATCAGTATGTATTGGAGGAAGCTGCTAAACGCGGTATTTGTATCATGGGCCATGAGCATATCAAACCCACCGGTCTGCACCGTACCTGGCCCAATTTACTGGCGGTGGAATCGGCCCGCGGGCAGGAGTACAATGCCCCATGGGCGCCTGAAAACAATCCGGTTGATCATACCCTCATCTTGCCGTTTACCCGTTTGATGGGTGGGCCGATGGATTATACACCCGGGTTGTTTGATTTAACCTATGCACAACATGGTATCAAAGATAAGCGGGCTTATTCAACACTGGCTCATCAACTGGCGCTATATGTCGTTTATCCGGGTCCGGCTCAGATGGCTTGTGATTTACCTCAAAACTATACCGGTCATCCAGCCTTTGAATTTATCAAGCAGGTACCGGTGAATTGGAGTAAGAGTATTTATCTGGATGGTGAAATCGGACAATACCTTGTAGTAGCCCGTAAATCACGAGAGAATGACAGTTGGTATTTAGGTGCCTTAAATGGAGAAGAAGAAAGAAGGGTTGAGATACCTCTTTCCTTTTTAGATAGTAATTGTCACTATGAGGCTACCTTATATAAAGATGGAGAGATGACTAACTGGCAGCATAACCCCCAGGGTGTATTGATTGATCACCAAAAGGTAGATCATAATTCGATATTGTCTTTGAAATTAGCTGCGGGGGGAGGTTGTGCCATCACATTAATGCCCTGTAAGGATTAATCGATAATATAAATAAACACACCAACTTAATCAAGTGAGGAGTGGCTCGGTTTATCTTGAGTGGCTTCTCACTTGTTTTATCGAATGTGGTGAGTTTTGTTGTGGTCTTTTCCAATGGTAAGTTATCAGCATTAAAGAAATAACTATCTTTGCCGCATAAAATAGTGGAATGGGAGCTGCAATGACTGATAAAGGGAGTGCACATCACTACGCGTTTAAAATTATACCTGAAAAAAGATTGATACTGGAGGTTCATGCTGGATTGACCAACCTGGAGGCTTCTATAGCTATTAAGAAGGAAGAGGTGCAGCACGAATTATTTTCATCAGAATATAATATCTTAACTGATGTGAGGGCATTAAGGTTTAATTTAAACCAGCGCGATGCCCATGGATTATTCAAGTATGTATCCGGTCGGTCTGATATTAGCAGTAATAAGCGTAAAGTTGCCTTTCTCACCGCTAAATCGGAGCAGGTTGCTATAGCCACTATCTATAAGATGCTGCACAAAGAAAATCATCATAGAATCCACGTTTTCTCCACCCTGGAGTATGCCTTACTTTGGCTGAGTATTGATCGTTCGGAAGAGCAGATAGCCGATGAGTTAAAGATCTTAAGTGAAAATCTCAGGCCTTAAAGGTGCCGGTGGGAACACCATCTCGTATTATTTGAGGAATTTATCATCCCGCCATTTAGTGGGATTATTTTTTATATAGCCGCCATCCCAGCTATAATCCCAATTTTGTAGTCGGATGGAAGAGATGCGGTATTTGTTTTGATATTTATCTGCCATTGGTAGTATTGTTGGAGTAGGGTGCTGGAGGTGCGGACTTATTAATTGTGTCCGGTAATGTAAATGCCTTGTTTAATCTCACTTCTAAGAAGTTTTGTGCATGCACCATTATAATGGTGTATGTATGCACCTCGCTAATGGGGTATCTTCTCGTAGCTATATGGTGTGCCCTGTTGCCTCTTAGTGGTGTATGCATAAGTGCGTCCGTGGTGTATGCATAAGTGCGTCCGTGGTGTATGATCCCATAAAGAAGACCAGAAGTGAAGCCTCTGGTCTTTTATTGAAATATTAAGCGGATTATTCCACAATCAATAAGTGATCAAAGCGGGTAGTGCGGGGTTCTTTTAAGTTTGTGCGGCTGGCAGTGAATTGTGTCACAATTTCCAATTCGTATTCACCTTCGGCCAGGTCAGGCACCATGACCATCAATTCTTTTCGTTCATTTTTGATCACCTGCAGACATTTAGCACGACTGTCGTCGTCCTGGTTGATGAAGTAAACTCCATTTCCAGCTTCGTCGCCTGCAATCTTAATTTTATCCCCTTTTATGGTGATCACATTATTGGGGGTTATGGTGCTGTCTTCCTGGCTGGTGAGGCTGTCGATGACTTTGCCAATCACCGGATCAACAGTGGCTACACCCAAAATATCGATGTCTACTTTCTGCAAAGCAGTGCGTAATTGGGCACCCGGCGTGAAAGAAGCGGCCACTTTGTGTTCTTTTTTATCAAAGCGGTCAGTCGCTCCCTGGAAACTTCCGTTAACAGCCACGCGGGCATAACAAACACCATTGTTAACGGCAAATCCTTCGGCCAGTTTGCTTACTTTTAAGCGGTCAGTGCGGCTAAGTATTTCCAATATCGCCTCTTCTTTATACTCCGTTCCCTCTTCAACCAGCAATTGTGCCAACTCTTTATTGGTTAAAATGCCGTTTGTTTTAACTTTTCCATAATAATCATTGGGGTCCGAAGTGAGCTGGTTGTCGTACAACCAGATGTTAAGTTTATTCATCTTTGTTGTTTTTAGTTAGGGCCCCGTTTGTTGGGGCTAATGTTTATTATAAAAAAAGTTAAGGCGTTTATTTTATAAATGCAATCGGCTAGTAGAAAAATAAGTGACCAACAGACATGTTGCTATAATGAGTTTATACTCATCATGCCCACACCATAAGTTGTATTTGTTTGTGTTATAATTGGTAAAACTTCACTTTTTCCTCTTTTTTTTAGGGATTGTATTCTATAAATCCTAATTTAAAGCACTAATAGTTAGTTGTCAGAATGCGATTTGTGGGAAGGAGCAACGATTAAATTAATCTTGTTATCTCTTATTTTATGAATAACCCTAATCAAATTCGAGGCGCACAGCTCTATTCTCTTCTTGTTGTGCGCGTGTTAATAGGCTGGTATTTTCTTTACCAGGGTGTTATTAAGCTTTTAAATCCCAATTGGTCAGTAATCAATATTTATCATCTAACACATCTACTATGAAAGAAAAGAAAAGCAGGCCGGAACTGAGCCGGCGACAGTTTCTGACAAATGCAGGCCTGGCAGCTGCCGGCTTAACCATCTTACCTTCTCACGTCGTGGGCGGACTCGGTTATACCGCCCCCAGTGACAAACTGAACATCGCCGGCGTGGGTGTTGGCGGCCGGGGATTAGGTGTTTTAAAAGCCATAAAGAGTCAGAATATTGTCGCTCTCTGCGATGTGGACTGGAAATATGCGCAAGGTGCTTTTGATGCTTTCCCCAAGGCTAAAAAGTATTGGGACTGGCGTAAAATGTTCGATGAGATGGGGGACTCCATCGATGCCGTAGTGGTGGCCACGGCCGATCATGCACACGCCATTATTGCCGCGCATGCCATGACCATGGGCAAACATGTGTATGTGGAAAAACCATTGACACATACGGTTTACGAATCACGTTTGCTCACCAACCTGGCAGCTCATTACAAAGTGGCCACACAAATGGGAAATCAGGGGGCCTCTCAGGAGGGAGTGGCCTTTTCCACGGAGTGGATACAGAATGGCGAGATTGGTGAGGTGCGAAAAGTGGAAGCCTTCACCGATCGTCCCATCTGGCCCCAGGGCTTGAATCGTCCGGATGAAGTGCAGCAGATACCGGATACTTTTAATTGGGATCTGTTTGTGGGGCCGGCTAAGATGCGGCCTTATCATTCGATTTACACGCCCTGGAATTTCAGGGGATGGTGGGATTTCGGAACAGGCGCCTTGGGGGATATGGCCTGCCATATTTTACACCCGGTGTTTAAAGGCCTCAACCTGGGCTATCCAACCAGAGCGCAAGGGAGCTCCACCTTATTATTAACCGATGCCGCGCCAACAGCTCAGAGAGTTAGACTGGTATTTCCCGAACGAAAAGCAGCAGCTAAAGTGAAGATGCCGGAAGTGGAGGTGCACTGGTATGATGGCGGACTCCAGCCATTGAAACCTGAAGGGTGGCCTGCCGGAAAAAATATGAATAACAGTGGTGGAGGAGTCTTGTTTCATGGTTCAAAAGATACCTTGGTGTGTGGTTGCTATGGCAAAGATCCGTGGCTGTTATCAGGTCGGAAACCGAATGTGGCTAAAACATTACCACGTATTAAAACGAGTCATGAAATGGACTGGGTGAGAGCCTGTAAAGAATCACCGGAGAACCGCATAGAAACCTTATCGCCCTTTAGCGAAGCCGGACCATTCAATGAAATGGTGGTGATGGGAGTGTTGGCGGTACGTTTGCAAGCGCTCAATAAAGAGTTGGAGTGGGATGGTGCCAACATGCGTTTTACCAATATTGTTGATAACGAAAATATTCGCACGGTCATTAAAGATGGTTTTAATATTCATGACGGCCATCCTACATTCAATAAAGAGTGGACCGATAGGATGGAAGCCAGGGCCTTTGCCGCCGAATTGATTAAACATTCCTATCGGGAAGGGTGGACTTTGCCGGCTATGCCCTAGTGAAGCAAAAAACAAGGTGGTTATTTGTTTAAAAGCAATTTACCTTGGGGCAAAGCCCCGTTTGAACAATAAATAGGATCGTATTGGAATGCAATATGAATCAATAAATCATTCATGCTAAAATAGATCAAATGAAAAATATAGTATTTCTAGTTTTAACAGTCGTTGTTTTTGGTGTCACTTCATGTATGCAGAAAAACAAACAGAAGAGTGAGAAGGAAACCGAAATGAGTATCGAACAGAAAGTGGAAGAAAAAGCAGAATTGAATAGCTTAACCAAAGCAGAGAAGGCCGATGGGTGGCAATTGTTATTCAACGGGAAAACGCCTGACGGATGGCGTAACTATGCCAAAACGACCTTCCCCAATGGATGGAACATTACCCCAGATGGTACCTTGCATTGTCCGGGCTCCGGCCGTGGTGAAGCCGGTGGAAAAGACCGGGGTGATATAATTTATGGCGTGAAAAAGTTTGGCAATTTCCACCTGAAGCTGGAGTGGAAGATTTCAGAAGGGGGTAACTCCGGAATCTTTTACTTAGGCCAGGAGAGTGATGAGTTTGACTTCATCTGGAAGACAGCACCGGAAATGCAAATTTTGGATAACGAAAAACATATGGATGCAAACGAAGGGATCAGCGGTAATCGCCAGGCAGGCTCATTGTATGACTTGTATCCTGCCGAACCTCAAAATGCCAATCCAGCCGGTGAATGGAACAGTGTAGAGATAAAAGTATACAAAGGATCGGTCTGGCACATGCAAAATGGCGAGACGGTTGTGGAGTATCACTTATGGACACCCGAATGGAATGAATTGGTGGCCGGCAGTAAATTTCCGGACTTAAATCCCAATTGGGCCGATGTAGCAAACGAGGGATATATTGGTCTTCAGGATCATGGTGACGATGTATGGTTTCGTAATATCAAAATTAAAGAGTTATGATGCGGCGAATACTAAGTACAGGGTTGATTCTATTTGTAGCAAGTATGATAATGGGGAGTTATGCGCAGTCTGAGAGAAAAATGATTGGGCTGCAGTTATGGTCGGTCCGTGAAGATATGAAAAAGGATGCAGCAGCGACTATTACGGCCATTGGTCAGATGGGATATGCTTTTGTGGAGGCGGCTGGCTATGCAGATGGGTTATTTTATGGAATGGAGCCATTGATGTTTAAGCAATTGTTGAACGAGGGTGGCTTGCAGTTTACAGCGTCGCATACAGGGCGTCCCTTACCGGATGCAGATAAGTGGGAATCGACCATGAAATGGTGGGATGCCTGTATTGAAGCACATGCAAAAGCAGGTGTGAAATACATTGTGCAACCATCCATGGATAAAAAAGGGTACGGCTCCTTGGCTGACCTGAAACGCTACTGTGAATACTTCAATGCCATTGGTGAGAAATGCAATGCCAAAGGTATTCGCTTTGGCTATCATAATCACGATCGAGAGTTCGAGACGATAGATGGTGTGGTGCGCTATGATTACATGCTGAAGAATACTGATCCGGACAAAGTCATGTTTCAATTGGATTTATATTGGATCATGAAAGGTGGAAAAGATGCCATCACTTATTTCAATACTTATCCGGGACGTTTCGAATTGTGGCATGTGAAAGATGAAAAAGAACTGGGCGAAAGTGGATTGATGGACTTTGAACCCATTTTTAATGCCTCTGAAGTGGCCGGGATGCAGTATTATATTGTGGAGGTGGAACGCTATAGTTTTCCCCCGCTCGAAAGTGTTAAAAAGAGTTTGGATTTCCTGATTGAGGCGAGTTATGTCGATTAGTCAAAGGTAAGTAAAACAACAAAGCCGAATCTCAAAAGAGATTCGGCTTTCGTGCCCAGAACAGGACTCGAACCTGCACGTCCTTGCGAACACTGGTCCCTGAAACCAGCGCGTCTACCAATTTCGCCACCTGGGCATGGCCTGTTGTTTCCAACAGCGCTGCAAATATAGTAAAATTAGGGAATGCACCCATAGCGGCAAAGGAAAAAAGTTATCTATAATGCAAAAGACACTGGAAACTACGGCCTTTCTTTTTGTTTGGTACCACTAAAGTGGTTGAAAACCCTTTAGGAGGTCATGAGAACAAACACCTGATCGGAATGGAAATCTGATCAGGTGTTATTGTATATTGTTGGTTTATTATAGATTTTTGAACAGGTAATCTGCCTTCATCTTAAATAAGTGACTGTATGCATTTCCACCGCGGATAAAGTGGTTGCGATTTGGGTAGACAAATAAGTCAAACTGTTTATCGGCTTGCACCAAACGATCAACGTACTCCATTACATTCTGGAAATGGACATTGTCATCGGCAGTGCCATGAATCAGGAATAAACGGCCACTTAAATTTTCCACATGATTAATCGGACTGTTGGTATCATATCCATTGGCATTCTCACGTGGACGACGCATGTATCGCTCCGTATAAACCGAATCGTAATAACGCCAGTTGGTCACCGGAGCTACAGCAATACCTACTTTAAATACATCCGACTTGCTCAAACAAAGCGATGACATGAACCCACCAAAACTCCATCCGTAGATACCGATACGCTTGCCGTCTACATAATCTAATGAGGCCAGGTATTTAGCCCCTTCAATTTGATCATCTGATTCCAGCTTGCCCAATTTCATATAGGTACACTTGCGAAAAGCCTCACCACGAGCGCCTGTTCCGCGCGGATCAATACAAACCACCATGTAATCGTTGGCAGCCAGGTATTGTTCCCAGCCAATGCCCCAACGATCCCTTACTGATTGTGAGTTAGGCCCGCTGTATTGGGTCATTAAAACAGGGTATTGCCTGGAGGCATCAAAATTCAAAGGTTTTACCATCCAACCGTTTAGTTCCACGCCTTCACTGGTGGTGAACGAGAAAAACTCTTTGGGACTGATATCGAAATACTCTAAGCGTTTTTTCAGCGCCTCATTCTCTTCCAATACACGAATTTGTTTCCCTTTACCATCATGTAAAGTCACTAATGTTGGGGTATTTACATTGGAGAAATAGTTGATATAGTATTTAAATCCTTTGCTGAAAGCAGCGCTGTTGGTTCCTTTCTGTGTTGAGAAGGTCATGCTTTTTTTGCCATCTGAACGAACGGCATAAACTTCCCGACGCATGGGTGATTTGGCCGCTGCCTGGTAATAGAACATACGGTTTTTGGCATTGTAACCCAGGTATTCAGTTACATCCCATTCGCCTTTTGTGATCTGTGCTACCTGACGACCCGCCATGGTGTATAAGTAAATGTGGTTATAACCATCCATCTCTCCTACATAAACAAAGTGTTTACCGTCTTCCAGAAATTGAAGGTTGTCCAATACATCCGATTCAATGTAATATTCGTTACGGTGGGTGAAAACGGTATTAGCCACACCTGATGCGGTGTTGGCAATCATTAGATCCAATTGGTTTTGGTGACGATTCATGCGCATGATACCCAACTTACCGCCTTCTTTGGTGAAGCGTACTCGTGGGATGTAAATATCCGTTTCAGTTCCAATATTCATAGTTTTAGTGGTTCTGTTTTTAATGTTAAAAACATGAACACTCACTACAGAGTTATCTTGACCAGCTTTAGGGTATTTGAATTTATATTGATCAGGATACAAGGCATTTGCTTCATTATTTGGATGTGAGGCCTGATATACCGGAAAAGAGTATTCTCTAACATTGGATTCATCAAAACGGACAAAAGCAACCTCTTCACTGTTAGCTGACCAGTCGTAGGCCTGGTTATAACCAAATTCTTCTTCGTAAACCCAGTCTGGTGCCCCGTTAATGATCTTGTTGAATTCGCCATCGCTGGTGATAGCACTCTCGGTACCAAATTTTAGTTTCTTCAGAAAAAGATTATTGTCACGCACAAACGCAACCATCTCGCCATTGGGAGAAAAAGTGGCAATCTGTTGTTTTCCACTATCGGATAATGCTTCCAACTCTTTACGCTCAATGTCATAGACGTAATAATTGGCTTTAAAAGAATGACGATAGATACTTTCACTATTCGTGTAGAGTAATAACTTCGTTTCATTGGCGTTGAATTCATAGCCTTGAAGTGATTCAATGGGGCAGTTTTCCAGTTCTTCCAGATTAATGATGGTGCCTGCCTTATCACCCGATGCATAAACGAATTTTTCAACACGCTTTCCTTTTTCAAGCGTGGTGAAATGGATGCCGTCATTCATTGATTTTAAACCGCGCACCGAACGGGCATAAAAAGAATAGTTTTTATTGATGTCGTCAAGTGAGACTGTCTTTTTTTGCGCCGCACCTATATAAGGCACTAAAAAAGCAGCCAATACGAATAACAAATGTTTCATTATCTATCTGTTTTTAATTAATTACACAATAATGGGTAAGGCTCATCAAAACCTTACCACTGATCCAAAACTACAAAATAAGAAATGGATTAAACAAGGGGATTTGACAGGATTGATAAAATGTGGCTTTTAAACCGTAATTTTTCAAGAGTATGACCAATGCTTTCAGCTGTTTTATATATCTTTGCGTGTTTTTTAAAATCAACGAAGCAGAAGCATGATAAAAATCACATTTCCTGACCAGAGTGTCAGAGAGTTTAACGATGGCGTAACCGGTTTAGAGATAGCGGGTAGCATTAGCTCACGCCTGGCTAAAGAGGTATTGGCGATTAGTGTTAACGATTCAATTATGGATTTAACGCGCCCCATTACCACGGATGCCACGATTAAACTCCATAAATGGGATGATGCGGAAGGGAAACATGCATTTTGGCATTCATCGGCCCACTTGTTGGCCGAAGCCATTGAAGCGCTTTATCCGGGAACAAAATTCGGGATTGGACCAACCATTGAGAATGGTTTTTATTACGATATAGATACTCCAGACGGGGTAGTGATCAAAGATTCTGATTTGCCTCAGGTCGAGAAGAAGATGAAGGAGTTGGCCAGTCAGAAGAATAGCTATGTACGCGAAGAAGTGTCGAAGCAGGAGGCGTTAACATTTTTTGGTGATAAAGAGGAGGTCTATAAAGTTGAATTGATCAAAGAATTGGAAGACGGTACCATTTCCTTTTATAAGCAAGGTGATTTTACAGATTTGTGTCGCGGACCTCACTTGCCATCTACAGCACCCATCAAAGCTGTTAAGTTGTTAAGTGTGGCAGGTGCCTATTGGAGAGGTGATGAAAAGCGTAAGCAGTTGACCCGTATTTACGGCGTTTCTTTTCCTAAGGCTAAAATGCTGGAAGAGCATCTTCAGTTACTGGAAGAAGCAATGAAACGCGATCACCGCAAGATTGGTAAAGAATTGGAGTTGTTTGCGTTTTCACAGAAAGTTGGACAAGGTTTGCCATTGTGGTTGCCAAAGGGAGCTAAATTGCGTGAGCGTTTGGAAAACTTCCTGAAGAAGGTGCAGGTAAGATATGGCTACGAACCTGTTATCACACCTCATATCGGAAATAAAGAGTTATACGTGACGTCGGGTCACTATGCCAAATATGGAAAGGATTCTTTTCAGCCTATTAATACCCCCAATGAGGGGGAAGAGTTTTTGTTAAAACCAATGAACTGTCCGCACCACTGCGAGATATATAAGGTGAAACCACGCTCGTATAAGGATCTTCCCATTCGTTTTGCAGAGTTTGGAACCGTTTACCGTTACGAGCAAAGTGGTGAGTTGCATGGTTTGACAAGGGTGAGAGGCTTTACCCAGGATGATGCGCATTTGTTTTGTCGTCCGGATCAGTTGAAAGATGAATTTAAAAAAGTAATCGATATTATCCTTTACATCTTTAAAGCATTGGATTTTAAAGAATTTGAAACACAGATTTCATTGCGCCATCAGGTAGATCATTCCAAATATATTGGAAGTGATGATAATTGGGATAAAGCAGAGCAGGCCATTTTAGAAGCTTGTGAAGAGAAGGGGATGAATACCACGGTTGAGTATGGTGAAGCGGCCTTTTATGGTCCTAAACTGGATTTTATGGTGAAAGATGCTTTGGGACGTAAATGGCAGTTGGGTACCATTCAGGTGGATTATAACTTGCCAGAGCGTTTTGAGTTGGAGTATATTGGAAGTGATAATCAAAAACATCGTCCGGTGATGATTCACCGTGCACCATTTGGTAGTATGGAACGTTTTGTGGCCGTATTAATTGAACATACAGCAGGAAAGTTCCCATTATGGTTAACACCTGAGCAGGTAGTGATATTACCGATCAGTGAAAAACATAATGAGTATGCAAAAAAAGTTTTGAATTTCCTGAATAATTCCGATATTCGTGCCGTTCTGGATGACCGTAATGAGAAAATCGGTAAAAAGATTAGGGACAATGAATTAAAGCGGATACCTTACCTGCTTGTTGTAGGCGAAAAAGAAGCTGCAGAGCACAAAGTTGCGGTTCGTCGACAAGGAGAAGGGGATAAAGGGGTGATGTCGCCAGAAGATTTTGTTAACTTCATCAATCAGGAAGTGGACAATATGCTTTCTGAAATTGAAAATTAGTATTCACTAAATTAGGGAGGGTTTAACAATAGCTAGACCAAACAGAAGACAGGTACGACCTAAGAAAGAAGAACCGGCTCATCGAATTAATCGATTGATCAGGGTTCCTCAGGTAAGGTTAGTTGGTGATAACATCGACAACCCGGGGGTGTTTCCGACAGTAGAAGCCTTGAAAATGGCTGATGAACAAGATTTGGACTTGGTAGAAATTTCACCAAAGGCCGATCCGCCAGTATGTAAAATTACAGATTACCAGAAATTCCTTTATCAGCAAAAGAAGAAGTTGAAGGAAATGAAGGCGAAAGCTGTAAAAGTGATCGTTAAAGAAATCCGTTTTGGACCAAATACCGACGATCATGATTACCAGTTTAAATTGAGGCATGCTGAAAAGTTCTTAGAAGAAGGAGCGAAAGTAAAGGCTTTTGTTTTCTTTAAAGGCCGTTCAATATTGTTTAAGGACAAAGGTGAGATTTTGTTGTTACGTTTTGCTCAGGATCTGGAAGAGATTGGGAAAGTAGAGCAGCTTCCAAAATTGGAAGGTAAACGCATGATCATGTTTTTGGCTCCGAAAGCATCGGCTAAGAAGAAATAAGGCCAATTTTTATAACTAAATATATAGGAATAATGCCAAAAATGAAAACGAACTCCAGTGCGAAGAAGAGATTCACGATCACTGGGAGTGGAAAAATTAAGAGGAAGCACGCGTTCAAAAGTCACATCTTGACTAAGAAATCAACTAAGCGCAAGAGAAACTTGACGTATGCAGGCACTGTTCACAAAGCTGATGAATCAAACATCAAGCTGTTGTTGAACATGAAGTAAGCACTCTTCTTAAAAGAGAAAATGATTAATTTAACCAGAGTGAATTAGCCGAAAGATCCCGTTGGTCGGGACGCTAACCATTCGAAAATGATTTAGAAATGCCAAGATCAGTAAATCATGTTGCGTCGAGAGAGAGACGTAGAAAGTTGTTGAAGAAAACCAAAGGTTACTTTGGTAGAAGGAAAAATGTTTGGACTGTTGCGAAAAATACCTATGAAAAAGGTTTGCAGTATGCATATCGTGACAGAAAGAAGAAGAAAAGTAATTTCAGAGCATTGTGGATTATGCGTATCAACGCTGCCGCTCGTTTGGAAGGAGTATCATATAGTAAGTTAATGGGTATGTTGCATAAAGAAAACATCGAAATTAACCGCAAAGTTTTGGCTGACCTTGCTGTGAATCACCCTGAAGCTTTTAAAGCGGTTGTGAAAAAAGCTATGAATGCTTAAGTAGTGATTCGCTTAAAATATATTTGAAAAGGAGGCTTTGGCCTCCTTTTTTCGTTTCTTCCACTCTTTGAGTTTTAACTTATCACTGTTTCATACTTGATACTTGTGCTCTTTTTTTATCTTTGTTGGGATAAGATAAAATAAGTAGAAAAGCGCATGAAGATAGCATTGATAGGATATGGGAAGATGGGCAAAGAGATTGAAAAGATTGCCCTGGATCGTGGTCATGAAATTGTGACTATTATTGATGTTTCCACAGATGGTTCATTTGACGATGAGGCTTTTAAATCAGCTGATGTGGCCATTGAATTTACCAGGCCTGAAGCGGCCTATAATAATTACCTCCAATGCTTCAATAATAATGTGCCGGTTGTATCGGGTACTACGGGTTGGTTGGATCATTTAGAAGATATTAAATCACGTTGCGAGAACGATCAGAAGACCTTCTTTTATGCATCTAATTTCAGTATCGGGGTGAATGTCTTTTTTGAGATCAACCGGCAATTAGCGCGGCTCATGAATAAAGTGGGGGAATATGATGTCAGTATGGAAGAGGTACATCACACTCAAAAACTTGATGCTCCTAGTGGAACAGCTATAACCTTAGCCGAAGGAATCATTGAAAACCTGGAACGCAAAAATAATTGGGCTAACGAAACGACTGAAAAAGCCGATGAAATCGCTATTAAGGCTTTTCGTGAAGGGGATGTACCAGGAATACATACCGTAAAATACGAATCGTCTGTGGATGAAATTGTCATTCATCACAGTGCTAAATCACGAAAAGGTTTTGCTTTAGGTGCTGTATTAGCTGCTGAATTTGTGAAGGGCAAAACAGGATTTTTATCTATGAAAGATTTATTAAATTTCTAACCTTAATTAAATATGATGCAAAACATACCTATGGCTCGATGGATTAAATTTGGTATATCCAGTTTAGTATTCATTTTGTGGGTAATTTGGGTAGGTAACTTCTGGTTGCTATTATTATATCCCTTTTTATTTGATGCCTATATCACTAAGAAAGTACCGTGGGATTTTTGGAAGAAACGAAAAGATGGTAAGAAACCAAGTGCGGTAATTGAATGGATTGATGCCCTCGTATTCGCCTTGGTTGCCGTGTATATGATCAATATTTTCTTATTTCAAAATTATAAGATCCCCACAAGCTCATTGGAGAAGTCATTATTGGTTGGTGATCATTTATTTGTCAGTAAAGTGAGTTATGGACCACGTATGCCGAATACACCCATTGCCTTCCCTTTGGTTCAGAATACCTTTCCAATTATTAATACCAAATCTTATTCCAGTTGGCCCCATTGGGACTATACGCGTTTGGCCGGCTTTGGCGATGTGAAACGGGATGATATAGTTGTGTTTAACTTCCCGGCAGGTGATTCTGTCCCTTTCAAGGTAACGAATCCGGATATTTATAATTTATCCATGGAAATAGGGATAACGGAAGCGGCTCGTAATTCCAAGTTGTTGCCGGCTAGTCCATTTAGTTCGGCCTGGGAGCGCAATAAGTATTTCTGTGGTATGGGTCGCCGAATTATTGATAATAATGAGGCCTCTTATGGCGAAGTGTTATATCGTCCGGTAGATCGACGTGACAACTATGTGAAACGCTGTGTGGCTTTACCTGGCGATTTGTTTGAAATACGCAGTAATCAGATCTACATCAATGGTGAGAAGGTTGTAAATCCGGAAGGATTACAACACAATTATACCGTTGTTACCGATGGAACTACTCTGAATGAGCGTTTCTTTGAGAAAATTGGAGTGGCTAAGGATGACCAGATGGGCATGTCACCCAATTACTTTTTGCCGCTTACAGCTGCGCAGTTGAAACAGGTGAAAGGATTTAGATTTATTAAAAGTGTGACGGTTCAGGAAATGAAACCAGATTCAAGTGGATTGCAAACATTTCCTCACAGCCCGGATTACAATTGGAGTCGTGATAATTATGGACCATTAAAGATGCCTGTTGCGGGTGAAACAGTTGAGTTGAATTCTAAGAATTTGGTGTTGTATGATCGCATCATTACGGCTTATGAAGGTAATTCACTGGAGATGAAAGAGGGGGCGATTTTTATCAATGGTCAAAAGGCGAATTCTTATACATTCAAGATGAACTATTATTTTATGTTGGGTGATAACCGACATAAATCGGCCGATTCACGTTTCTGGGGTTTTGTGCCGGAAGATCATATTGTGGGAAAACCCATCTTAGTATGGCTCTCTTTAGATAAAGATAAAGGATTTCCTGCGAGTATCCGTTGGGATCGGTTTTTTAAGATTGTACATAAAAATTAAATAAATTATAAAGAAGTTTCCCATGGAAACTTCTTTCTTTTTTATGCATTTAAAAAGCATCATCGGTTATTTATTACTGCATGGGTGGAATAGGAGGCTTTGAAAGAGGGGATGTCGTTCTTTATAATTTTTGTGAAGGTGATGTGCCAGGAATTCATACCATTGAATACGACGCCTCGGTGGATGAAATTGTTATTTACCACTGTGCTACATCACGAAAAGGATTTGCCATGGGAGCTTTATTGGCCGCTGAGTTTGTGAAAGGGAAAAACAGGATTTTTATCCATGAAAAATATATTAAACTTCTAACCTTAATTAAATATGATGCAAAACATATCTATGGCTCGATGGATTAAATTTGGTATATCCAGTTTAGTATTCCTTTTGTGGGGCATTTGGGTTGGTAACTTCTGGTTACTGTTATTATACCCATTTTTATTTGATGCTTATATCACTAAGAAAGTACCGTGGGGTTTTTGGAAAAAACGAAAAGATGGTAAGAAGCCCAGTGCAGTCATTGAATGGATTGATGCCTTGGTATTCGCACTGGTTGCAGTGTATATGATCAATATCTTCCTATTTCAAAACTATAAGATTCCTACAAGCTCATTGGAGAAGTCATTATTGGTGAATGATCACTTATTTGTCAGTAAGGTGAGCTATGGGCCTCGTATGCCGAATACTCCCATTGCTTTTCCGCTGGTGCAGAATACTTTTCCAATTATCAATACTAAGTCGTATACAGATTGGCCACATGGTGATTATAAACGCCTGGCTGGCTTTGGCGATGTGAAGCGGGATGATATTGTCGTTTTTAATTTTCCGGCTGGTGATACGGTACCATTTAAACAGAATAATCCAGATATCTATAATTTATCCTTGAATATTGGGATACATGAAGCGGCTCGTAATTCTAAATTATTGCCGGTTAAACCTTTTAGTTCAGCATGGGAGCGCAATAAGTATTTTCGTGGTATTGGTCGTCGAATTATTGAAAACAATGAAGAGTACTATGGGGAAGTTTTATACCGCCCGGTAGATCGTCGTGATAATTACGTGAAAAGATGTGTGGCTCTGCCTGGTGATCTGTTTGAAATACGTAGTAATCAGGTTTACATCAATAGTGAGAAGGTTGTAAATCCGGAAGGATTACAACACAATTATACCGTTGTTACCGATGGAATTGCTCTGAATGAGCGTTTCTTTGAGAAAATTGGAGTGGCTAAGGCTGATCAAATGGGCATTTCACCCAATTACCTTTTGCCACTTACAGCTGCTCAGCTGGAGCAGGTGAAAGGATTTAAATTTATTAAAAGTGTGACGGTTCAGGAAACGAAACCGGATTCAAGTGGTTTGCAAATCTTTCCGTACAGCCCGGATTATAACTGGAGTCGTGATAATTATGGCCCGTTGAAAATGCCTGTTGCGGGTGAAACAGTTGAGTTAAATACAAAGAATCTGGTGTTGTATGATCGCATCATCACGGCTTATGAAGGTAATTCATTGGAGATGAAAGAGGGTGAAATTTTCATTAATGGTCAAAAGGCAAATTCTTATACATTTAAGATGAATTATTATTTTATGTTAGGTGATAACCGACATAAATCGGCTGATTCGCGCATGTGGGGTTTTGTGCCGGAAGATCATATTGTGGGAAAACCTATTTTAGTCTGGCTTTCTTTAGATGAAGACAAAGGATTTCCTGCTAATATCCGTTGGGATCGGTTTTTTAAGATTGTACATAAGAACTAAATTTAATACTAAGAAGTTTCCCATGGAAACTTCTTTCTTTTTTATGCATTTAAAAAGCATCATCGGTTATTTATTACTGCTCGGATTTCTGGTTCTTTCGTGCTGGAGTAGGAGTTGGATTGTTTTTTGCCTGTTAATGGTAAGTAGTATTTTTGTTTGGCATCCATCAGCCAACAAAGTATTATTATACAAATGGCGACAACTTCCGCTTATACAGCGAAAGAGATGGGAGTGGATACCCATTGTGAGTGTTGGTGTTATTCTGATTTGGTTTGTCAATAGTTTTTTGTTTAGTGTATATACCATCCATTCATCATCCATGGAACCTGCGATATCTTCCGGTACCGTTTTGGTTATGAATAAATTTAAAACCGGTTCGGCCCGCTCCATTAACTCAGTGAATAATTATTACCGCTTGGGTGGAATAAGAGGCTTTGAGAGAGGGGATGTCGTTATTTTTCATTTTCCCGAAGCTGATACGGTCTTTAAAGATCATCCCTGTGAAAATTATCACTTTATAAAGCGGCAATGTGATGTAACCAAAACATTTAGTCCGATACTGAAATGTAAAGTGATGTTTCAGCCCGTTTCTGAGCGTCCGTTATTTATAAAAAGAGTCATTGCTTTGGCTGGTGATACCCTGCAAATTGTAGATGGGAATATTCATGTGAATGGAAAAGAGAGTACTGTCAATAACGCAGCTGTTGATAAATATACAGTGAATACTGATGCGCCTGCACAGGTGAAAGAAAAGATCAATAAATTGGCGCACTCGCATTATAAGGAAAAGATCCTGCAAGTGGTTGAGATACATCAAGGCCAAGTGACCGAACATAAGCTCAGATCTTTTTTAGAAAAGGAAGGTGAGCCACTTAATATGCCGGATGTCTATGTATTTCCTTTTTCGCCCTACTATTTTTGGAATGCATCTTATTGGGGGCCGGTCGTTGTGCCTTTAAAAGGTAATACGGTAGCATTAACTTTGCGGAATTTGCCACTTTATCGTCGTATTATTGAAACGTATGAAGGTAATGAATTAGAGGTAGAAGGGGCAGTCATTAAAATAAATGGTAAAGTGGCGAAAAGCTATACGTTTAAATTGAATTACTATTGGGTGGCCGGAGACAATCGTCCCCATTCCTTTGATAGCCGTTACTGGGGATTTGTTCCTGAGAATCATATGGTAGGTACAGTCAGTGCACTATCATTTTGAATTTGGTATAAAACAGTTGGAGTTTCCCGGTGTTTTATTAATTTGCATAGATAATTTGTTTCCTTATCCTCATTAGAAATAACTGGTATGAAAAAGTCATTTTGGATATTTGTGGTACTTGCCATTCTGATTGTCATTTTTTCCGTTAAAAATGCTCAAATGGTACTGGTTGATGTTTTATTTACCAAATTGGAGATATCTTTGGCGTTTCTTTTAATCCTGGTTTTTATAACCGGATTGGTGACAGGAGCGCTTTTTATTCTCCTATCCAATCGAATAAAAGCTATTAAACACAAGAAAACAGAGAAGCGTACGCCAGATGAGTCAACAGAACAATAGAGTATTTCCTTCGGTCTATTTAGGATCCGTTCAATATTATGCCCATTTGATTCAATCAGTAGAGCCCATTATTGAGCAATTTGATTTTTACAACAAGAAGACAAACCGAAACAGGTGTACTATTGCGGCAGCCAACGGGCCGATGTCACTTTCTGTACCGGTTGTTCACTCCAAACAGGATCGGTTATTGACCAGGGATGTGCGTATCAGTTACGATGAACCCTGGCAAAAACAGCACCAACGATCCATTGTATCAGCTTATAATTCATCCCCTTTCCTGGAGTATTATTGGGATGAGTTTGCCCCGTTTTACCAGAAGAAGTATGATTTCCTGATAGATTTTAATATGGGTTTAACGGAGGTTATCCTGGATCATTTGGAACTGGATTATGTCTTGAAAAGTAGTACTTCCTATGCTGATGTGGCAGAGGAAGTCGATTTCAGACCCTTAGTCAATCCTAAATTTCCGTTGGAGAAAGATGTCCATTATAAGGTAGTGCCATACCGACAGGTTTTCACAGAGAAATATCCGTTTGCCTCTAACCTGAGCATCATCGATTTACTTTTTAATAAGGGACCGGAAGCCATTGATTTGTTAGATGCGTCTATTGAAAAGTAAACTTTTCCAAAGTATAGAACTTTGGAAAAGAGAATTACAGCTTTCGTTTAGCTTCTTCAATGATACGTTTGATAATGCGTAGTTTATGACTATATGTTTTGTGGTCATCATCAAAAATGCCCTGGTGATCCAGTTTGTCAATCCGCACCCGACCAGAGGCATGAATAATCTGGCCTTTGCCTAAGCATAAGCCCACATGTGTAATATTACCTTCTGCATTGTCAAAAAAAGCCAGGTCACCGGCTTGTGCCTCTTCCACAAAACTCACGTTTTGGCCCAGTTCGATTTGTTGTGAGGCGTCTCTGGGTAATTGGTGCCCGGCAATTTTAAATACTACTTGAACAAAGCCGGAGCAATCGATCCCATAAAAGCTACGGCCTCCCCACAGATACGGTGAATTCATAAATGCTTTAGAAATCTCATCAATGTTTTTATTGGGTTTGTCAATGTTGTGGCTACCCGATAAATAATATTCCCGGTGGCCAATTTGGAAACAATTTCGATCCTGACAATTAAAGAATATGGCGCTTCCACCTGGTATAAAAAGAGTTGAATTATCCGATTCAGAAATGACTTTTATATAGGGCCCCGGTACAATCCATTTATCAGCCTCTTCCCACTTTTTTACCAGGGTATCAGGCAGTATCTCAACGAGTTTTGAATCAATCCATCCTTCGTATTGATCGTAATGTGATGTGATGTAGCTCCATTTCTCTTCCGATTGAAGAATGGTAAATACTTCTCCAAATAAGAGTTGAGTAACCATCTCAGCCTGTTCGGCAGCTTGTGCGCGAACCGGAATAAATCCATATGTACAGATCGATGTTTTCATAGCTTTGAATTCAATAGGGCGCAAATTAGGTGCTTTTTTGAACTAACTCAAATGTTGTAAAGTTAAATTATTTAAAAAATCTTAGCTTTTAACTATTTTTGATCATTATATTGGAACCATTCATAAATCTGTATTTTCATGATTGATCATATTTCACGTTTTTGGAATCGTTATTATAAGCCTGTTTCCCGGATTCTAATGTTTTTTGTAGTAGTCGGTTTTATTACTTATTTGTTACCTAAAACAGGTAAGTTTGGCTATGAATACATTAAGGGAATGCCTTGGAAACATTCGGTGCTGATTGCACAGTTTGATTTTCCTATTTATAAAACACAAGTCGAGTTAAAGGCGGAGACGGATAGTCTGTTTAAGAATTTCAGACCTTATTTTACCAAGGATACTACGGTTTTTGAAAAAGTATCCCGGCGGTTAAATCAGGAGGTAGAGCAGTTTATGGTAACGAATAGTAGTCGTTTTTCCCAATTGGCTCACTATTATAAAAAGGACACTTCCTATTTTGATTATATTAATCATCGTATAAATAGGGGGCTTCAGCAGGTGTATGAAGAAGGTATTATTGTGATACCGGAAGCGTACGTTCCGGTTCCTGCTTTTGAGTTCATGTTGATTCAGGGAGCTTATGTGGAGCCTTTTGAACTCTCGGAAGTAAATCTGCAGGCCGGTGCCTACCAACAACTGCGAATGTATGGCCTGGGAGAGTTTTTGGTAGATACCACCCAAATGGGGCAGTTGGTGCATGATTTTGTGTCTGAATTATCGTTGAACAAATATATTGAAGCCAATATTTTATTTGATCAAAGTCGAACAACAGAGGAAAAGCAAAACTTACAAAGTAATATCTCCCTTACAGCAGGGCGTGTTCAGGCCGGTCAACGGATTGTTGATCAGGGTGAAATTGTAGATGAACAGACCGCCAAAATACTGGATTCCCTAAGGCGTGATTTTGAGTCGGGTATAACCAAAGCTTCCAGTTTCTATCTTATTTTGGGAGGTCAACTATTGATTATTGGGCTTCTGTTTGGTATTATCTACCTTTTCTTATATTATTTCAGACGTGATGTGTATGATCAGGTGGGGTCAATCGGATTTCTGATGTTGATCATGATTTTGCTCATCTCGCTGGCTAACCTCGGACAACTTTTCCCACAATTTCCTTTTTACATCATTCCTTTCGCCATTTTGCCAATCATTGTCCGCACATTTTTTGATAGTCGACTGGCGTTTTTTATCTATGTGATCACCATACTTATCAGTGCCTTTTTTGCAGAGAGTAGTTTTCAGTTTGTGTTTTTACAAGTACCAACCGGGTTAATTGCCATGTTTAGTCTTTTCAAGATGGTGAGACGGAGCCATATTGTGCGGGCAGCCTTATTTATTTTTCTGACTTACTCCCTGTTTTACACCGCACTATCCCTATGGCAGGAAGGAAATATCGCCACTATCGACATTCAGATGTTTGCTATTTTTGCGGCCAATGGTATCATGGTACTCATGGTGTATCCCTTAATATGGATTTTTGAACGCTTATTCGGGTTTTTGTCAGATGTTACCTTAGTGGAGTTGGCAGATACTAATCATCCCATTTTACGCAAACTGGCTGAAGCAGCTCCCGGTACCTTTCAACACAGTGTTCAGGTGGGTAATTTAGCACAGGAAGTGGCTTACAAATTAGATGCTAATCCGGCTTTAGTAAGAGCGGGGGCGATGTATCACGATATCGGTAAAATGGCTTCTCCCATGTATTTCACCGAAAATCAGGCCTCGGGTTTAAATCCTCACAATGAGATGGATTTTGAAGAGAGTGCTGTGATTGTGATTAATCACATTGAAAATGGGGTGAAACTGGCAGCTAAGAATAAATTGCCGCGACAGATTATTGATTTTATTGTGACCCATCAGGGCACGACTAAAACCCGTTATTTCTATAACTCTTTCATTAATAAATATCCGGATAAGGTGCCCGATGTTAGTTTGTTCTCCTATCCCGGACCAACCCCTTTCTCAAAAGAAACAGCCATTCTTATGATGGCCGACTCTATTGAAGCGGCCTCTCGCAGTTTAAAGAGCTATTCGGATGATGAAATTGATAAGTTAGTGGAGAAGATTGTGGGGGGGCAAATTGAGGAAGATCAATTTATTGATGCACCTATTACTTTTAAAGAGATCTCCATTGCCAAGGAAGTTTTTAAAAGTAAACTAAAGAACATCTACCATGCCCGGATCAAGTATCCCGGGATAAAAAAGAAAGGACACAGAAAAGGAAAACGTAACGCGTGATGATATTAGTAAAGGGTGTCCAAAATTCAAGTTTCACGCAAACAACGCTAAGAATCTCGCTAAGATAGAAAAGACCTGAATGCTGTCATTCATCACTTTGTGTTTTTTGCGCGATTCATTTTTTCACCCGTTGCGAGAAATGATCTACTTTTCGGACATCCTCTTTTTTTAGTGTTAAAGGAATGATTAATTCAGTAATAAGTGAGGGTATTCTTTTCGCCGCTTTTGGAACGATAGGATCTTTGGGTTTTGTATTATCCCGTTATGAATCTCAATGGATTTTGCGAGCGTGTGATTCTGATGCCATATATCCGGTCCGCTCAATATTGTATGAATAAAGGGCAGGAGTGCCTTTGAGATTTCCCAGGACGCAGAATTCCAATAATAGCTTGGACTGTGATCCACCGCGTAATAGTGGATGTACCCGGCATCAAACATCGGATTTTTAAATGAAGTGGGGCGGGCACACCAAAATCCCATGCCTTCATCGCAACTTACATCAATAATTAGGGTCCCTTTTTTTAAGCGTGAGGCTTCTTGTTGCGACACGAACAGTTTAGGACTGTCGGTGTCCTGAAGGGTGCCGTTGATGATAATGTCAGCTTGGGCTAAGGCCTCTATCAGGGGACGGGTACTGTTATCGGTATTCACTTCCCGTAAGTGGTCATCAGTATCTGATACCATCTGTTTAAAGGTGATGCCTGGATGTTGGTCCCGTACCTCGTTAGTTGGCCGGTTGGTGTATACGGTGATGTCTTTAAATCCCTGGCCTTGCAAGGCATAAACAGATCCTCTGCTTACCGAGCCAAAACTGAAAACCACAACTTTTAGGCGCTTCCCATAATAACCA
Source organism: Marinilabiliaceae bacterium (assembly GCA_016342595.1). Lineage (GTDB taxonomy): Bacteria > Bacteroidota > Bacteroidia > Bacteroidales > Marinilabiliaceae > JAEINY01. The sequence continues at coordinate 679 of JAEINY010000036.1, read as the reverse complement.
TTGAGACCGGTGAGGCTCAAAGCATGGTTCACACCTGCATAACCTGCAAACTCATTGTTTTTATAAAAAACATGCATGCTTTTATCACCGTTAGGACTCCAGGTAAACATCTCTTCCCAGGCAATTAATGTTAATTTTCGGTCAATGGATATTTGTGTGATTTCTTTTTGCTGCACACAGTGCGGCCAGCCCCAAACGGTGGCCCCCTGCCGTATTTCTGCCATGTCTTCGGCAATGGGTTTTGGTAATACTACGCAGTCGAAACCATTTAATATTTCCTGGCGGGATGCAACTCTGCCGGACGATAATTGGGCTAATGTGTGATCAGTGACATTGAATCTTTTTCCATATCCTTCTTCAAAAGTAATTTGTTTGCGAATGTGTTCTGCAATGCAAGTGAGGTGTTCGGGGTGAATGGCAACTCGTTTTTCATTTTCTTTTCGTGACGTGCCGATCACGCCCATAGTAAGGAGTTTGGTCATAGTGTCTGGCTTTCTTTTAGTTCAGATGTATTTTAAGATACGTCTTATTTTTAAGGAAGTCAAAGTATTATGTATTAGTCGCTGTTCCAGGGGCTCTATCTACTGAGATGGTGCATTTGATGGACAAGTTGCAGGGGGAGGGAAATGTATAGGAATAGTTTAGTATATTTTATCGTCTTTTAGAATCAAACCACAAC
>JAEINY010000035.1 GCA_016342595.1 Marinilabiliaceae bacterium | reverse complement strand
TTTTCTGGCGAGGAGTAGGAGCGGAAAGCCCGGCGCTGAGCCTGGGGCGAAGGGGCACGCCAAATAAAGTTATATCAACTTATTTTATAAAATGGCTCTTTTCCTTTTTTTTATGATGTCAGCTAATCTATCGGTGGGTAATCGGTTATTTGGGTTTCAAGAATTGGCATAATACATTATTATTCCCATTTTTGATTCGTAAAGTAATTGTGAACTGTGAATTTAAATTCTCATCTAACATTCAGCAGGACTAAAATAATACTGTTAGCGGTGTTGTGGCTTGTCATACATGGTGCTAAAGGACAAAATACAATGCGCTTTGAACGGTTCTCCACACTTGACGGATTGGGAAATAACTCCATATTCGATGTCGCTGCAGATTCTAAAGGATTTATTTGGTTTGCTACCTATGATGGTTTATCGCGGTACGATGGCTATGAATTCAAAAATTACAAACCGGATCAGAGTAATCCCGGATTGACCGGCTCCAATATTATTAATGTGTTGGCACCCGATAGTTTGGGGCAAATATGGTTTGGTACTGCCGGGACCGGCTTATCTGTTTTTAAACCGGGGACGGGTGATTTTAGTAATTATCAGGCACAGGGCAAGGCCTGTAAGAGCCTATCTGGAAATGATGTGTCGGCCATTTGTCACACTGTGAATAAGGTGTGGATCGGTACTTCTGCCGGATTGGACATTTTAAATACCGATACGGATTCGATCAGATCCTATTCATTAACTCAATTCGGCGTATCGGATGTGATTACATTTTTATTGAAGGGTGATGATGGTACGGTGTGGGTAGGAACTTCCAATGGTGTTGTTTTAGTAAAAATTGAAAATAGTAAACTAGTGATGCCTCCTTCTTCAAAGACCATCCATTCTGATTATGCGGAAAATGTGAATCATATTTTCAGAAGCGATACGGATTGTTTTTGGATTGTGTACCCAAGGCTCATTCGATGTATTCGTTTTAACAGGGATCAGGGCATTACTGAACTATTTAAGTTAGATTCCAAGGAAGTATTGACGCAGATCGGTGTTCGTCCCATTTTTAATAGCATCATACAAGGTTCGGGAGCTGGTTATTTTGTGGCTTCCTCTTATGGCTTATTAAAGCTTGATTTTGAAAATGAAAGTAATTATACCTTAACCCGGTCTTATAATGAATTGTTTAATAATGAAAGTCTTTCGGGTAATCAGGTAATCAGTTTGTGTAAAGATAGGGAAGGGGTGATCTGGATAGGAACGCGTTTTAACGGGATCAATAAATACGATCCTTATCAGCAGCCATTTGTTAAATATATGCGGCGAATTGGGGAATCATCAACCATGCACAGTAATGATGTCCGTACCTTGCTGGAGGATCGAAAAGGCCATATCTGGATTGGTTATCGCAACCAGGGACTTGATTGTTATGACCCGCAAACCGGAACCTATCAACATTTCGAGTATGAATCATTGGATCAGGATGGTTTACCTTCCAATACCATCCGGGGGATGTATGAAGATCGGCAAGGGCAACTGTGGTTGGGCTCTTCTGCTGGTTTGAGCCGGATTATTCCCTCTGCATCGGGTTATCGATTTGAAACCATCACGACCGCGGAGGGTGAAAATCTAAGTATCGTCTATGCGTTTTTCGAAGATTCAAGAGGCTTATTTTGGTTAGGCACACCCAATGGTCTGATTCAATATGATCGCTTGACGAAAACTGTAATCTTTTATCGTGATGATAAACGTTTGGGAGGTGAAAGAAATTTTATTCGGTGCATTGCCGAAGATAATGAAGGAAATCTCTGGCTGGCAACTGATGGGGGAGGTATTGATAAATATATTCTGGCGACCAATGAATTTGTCAACTATCGATCGGAGCTTAATAATGACAGTAGTCTCTCGCACAATAAAGTGTATAGTTTGCTATTTGATTCCAAAGGCAGGTTATGGGCAGGTACGCATAGCGGGTTGGATGTATTTGATCCGGTGACCGGCCTGTTTACCAGTTATACCGAATCAGATGGATTAGCCAATAATGTGGTATATAGTGTGCTTGAGGACGATTTAGGGTACATGTGGGTGTCTACAGCCAATGGTTTATCACGGTTGGACCCGAAGGACATAACTTTTAATAATTACTTGCAGGGCTTTGAATTCTCTGATGATGCCTGGTCGCAAAATGACGATGGGACGATTTTAATGGGCGGGTTAAATGGCTTTTTCAGGTTTCATCCCGCCAGGATGATGAATAATAAAATTGCTCCCAAGGTATATATTAACAGGTTTAGTCTCCAGAATAAGCAGGTTAACAAGGGTGATGAAGTAAATGGCCGTGTACTGCTGGATGTGCCTGTTTCCGAAATAAGAAAAATTGAATTGGAACATGATGAGAATTTCTTCTCCGTGGAGTTATTGGCTCTTTCCTTATCTAAGCCAGACCAAATACGTTATCAATATCAACTCGAGGGATTTAATTCAACCTGGATTGATGCAGACCCCAGTAGACGTACAGCTGTTTTTACCAATGTCCCTTTTGGCAATTATTCCTTAAAATATAGGGCCGCTAATTCAGATGGCATCTGGAGTGATCAGGCTGTTTTGCAAATTGTCATTCATCCGGCTTTCTACCAAACGACCTTGTTTAAGGTGGTTTTGATGTTGGTTCTGATCCTGCTGATCTTTATTGGCTATCAATTGCGCTTAAAGAATTTAACACTCCAAAAGAAGCGACTGCAGCAGGAGGTTGAAATGAAAACCAAAGCCTTACGTTTAAAGAAAGAGGCCATTGAAAAGCAAAATCTGGTATTGGAAGATCAAAAACGTGAAATTGAAGAACAGCGTGATAAAGTAGTGGAGATGACGCGTAAAGTTCATGAAACGGATGAACGTAAAATCCGGTTTTTTACCAGCGTTTCACATGAGATACGTACACCGTTGACACTCATTGTAGGGCCTGTGGAACGGCTGATTGATTCAATGGCTGTCTCTGATAACCGGTTTGAAACGGTGCAGATGGTTCAACGAAATACACAACGCTTATTGCGCTTAGTCAATCAATTGCTGGATTTTAGAAAAATGGATGCCGGCCACATGCCCATTCGTTCCATAAAAGGGGATTTGAGCGCTTTTGTCACTGAGCTATTCAATAGTTTTGAGAATCTGGCCCACAAAAAGCAGATTCACTATGCTTTAAATATCACGGCTGACTTATTTGAGATCTGCTTCGATACGGATGTGTTGGAGAAAATTGTTACTAATCTTATAAGTAATGCTTTGAAGTATACTCCTGATGGTGGAGCTGTGACCGTACACCTGGAACGAAGTACTAAGGATATCATTTTATTTTCAGTAATAGATAATGGGCCGGGTATCCCGGAGGATCAGCGTGATACCATCTTTAACCGCTTTTATCGCGATAGCAAGCAGCATTCAAATAGTACAATTGGTACCGGCATTGGGTTGGCCCTGGCTAAAGAGTTGGCCATCATGCATGGAGGCAATATCACGGTGGAAGCTAATCCTGGGGGAGGCAGTTGTTTTCAATTAAGCTTTCCAGCTATTGAAGGGGAAGAAGGGACTTCGGTTATGGCTGATCAGCCAATGGAAGCGTTGGATCAACTACCAAATCAGATAACCCGGACGGCAGAAAAATATTCAGTTCTTATTATTGAAGACAATGCCGACCTACGTTCATTTATAAAAGAATCCATTGATACGGACGATATCATTGAAGCTGAAAATGGGGATGAGGGCCTGAATTTAGCCATCGGAAAATTACCAGACATCATTATTTCAGATGTGTTAATGCCTGGTAAAAATGGCTATGAAGTTTGCCGCTTACTGAAACAAGACGCGCGTACCAATCACATACCCATTTTGTTGCTCACTGCTTTGGGGACTGAAGAGAACCAGCAAATAGGGATTAATTGCGGGGCTGATGATTATATTGTCAAACCATTTAATCATCGAATTCTATCCGGGAAAATTCGGAATATTATGCTGGCCAGGCAGCGCTTTAAAGAAACATTACAATTAGGACTAACCACTGCTGATTCAGCCACCCAGGACCAATGGAAGTCGTCCTTTCCTCCCTATGTAAGCAAGATTATTGAATTAATTGAAGCACATATGCATCAGCGCTCTTTTGGCGTTGAAGAGTTGGGGAAACTGATGGGGATGAGTCGCTCCACTTTGTATAGAAAATTGAAAACAGTAACGGATAAAACGGCCGTTGAATTTATTCGCGAGGTGAAGATGCGAAATGCATTGGAACTCTTGCAAAATGATAAGGACCTGCAATTAGCAGAGCTTGCCTTTCAGGTCGGTTTTGAAGACGTAGACTATTTTCGTCAGTGTTTTAAGAAACAGTTTGGAAAGACACCTAAGGAATTTGTTTAAGCCCTTCCCCATTGGCGCACTTACCGCTGATACCGATTACTAATCAAATCCGATAGCTATCGGATGAGCGATAAAACATCGCTCTCTGATTATGTATCGGCATTAACCACAAGTAATAAGCAAAATGCTTTATCAATCATTTTATTATACTTTTGGTATAATATTCGCTGTTGTGTATTAATGATTAAAATACTAAGGAATTGTGACGGAATAACCTGACTGTATTTGTGTGTTTTTTTTAAAAAATGTGTTACACAAAGAACGCAAAGTTCAGGAAAAGAAATGGTCACAGAGCCTTTAGAATTTAATATAGAAAATAATTAATACCTTGCTAATGAAAATACTCTGTGCCCTTATTGTTTTTGTTTTTCTCCGAAACTCTGTGTAACAATTTGATGAATTATCAAAAAAATCAAAACTTGTTTTTGAACAACACAGCACTAAAGTCATCAGTTTATTTTGTAACGAAGACTAAGTCCTCATTTCTATTTCCTGCAGTTCATTTCTTGTATCGCTGGCTTGACCTATTGTACCGCGTAAATTTGCAACATTTCTCAGGTATGACTGACACAATTGTCGGGCATCGGACTCATTGAACCACTCTATCTTGCGATCAGATAAAATTCAAATCTGAATCAAATGAAACAATTATTTTTTGGTGCATTATTAATGAGCCTTTCGCTTTTGGCAAGTGCTCAGTCAAGTCCTGAATGGACAGATCTTTTTAATGGAAAAAACCTGCGAGGCTGGAAAGTTTTAAATGGTACAGCTGAATATGCAGTAGAGAATGGTGAGATTGTGGGAACCAGTGAAACGGGGACACCCAATACCTTCCTGACAACCAAGAAACACTATGGTGATTTCATTTTAGAATATGAAATGAAAATGGAACGGGGATTGAATTCAGGGGTTCAAATCAGAAGCAACAGTCTGAAGGAGTACAATAATGGCAGGGTGCATGGTTATCAGGTGGAATGTGATGACTCAGATCGTCGCTGGACTTGCGGGATATATGATGAGGCGCGTCGGGGATGGTTGTATCCTTTGGAATATAATCAGGCCTCAAAATCGGTGTTTAAAAATGGGGAATGGAATACCTTTCGTGTGGAAGCTATTGGAAACTCTATTCGTACCTGGTTAAATGGTAAACCGGTATCTAATTTAGTGGATGAATTGACAGCCGAAGGATTCATCGGTCTGCAGGTACATGGTATTGGAAATAACAAAGCTTTGGCAGGTAAAACCATTCGCTGGCGTAACATCCGCATTATGACAAAGGGCTTAGAAGCTGCCCGAACTGAAATGCCTGATGATGTCAGAGAGGTGAGTTACCTGAATAATGTGCTTACGGCAAATGAAAAACAAACCGGTTGGAAGTTGTTATGGGATGGTAAAACAACGGATGGATGGAAAGGGGTACGCCTGGATGCGTTTCCGAATAAAGGCTGGCATGTTGATAATGGTACATTGGTGGTGGAAAAGACCGATGGTGCTGAATCAGGAAATGGGGGCGATATCGTGACGATGAAAAAATACAAGAATTTTGTTTTAGAAGTGGATTTTAATATGACTGAAGGAGCCAATAGTGGGATTAAGTATTTTGTACAGGGTAATATTAATAAAGGACCAGGCTCTGCCATCGGATGTGAATTTCAAATTCTGGACGACCAAAGACATCCCGATGCCAAAATGGGTTTATTTGGCAATCGAACCTTAGCTTCATTGTATGATTTAATTCCGGCCAATGGTAAACAGTTTGATCCTAATTTGAAGGAAAAACGATTCAATGGGATCAATAAATGGAACCGTGCCCGGGTAGAGGTGAGGGGCAATAAGGTGTTTCATTATCTGAATGGGATTAAAGTGGTAGAATATGAGCGCAATACTCAAATGTGGGATGCCCTTGTCAACTATAGTAAATATCAGAAATGGGATAACTTCGGAAATTTTGAAGAGGGGTACATTTTGCTTCAGGATCACGGTGATGAAGTACGATTCAGAAATATCAAAATCAGAGAACTCTAAGAACGCAATAATATGGACAATCAAAATTCAGATAATTCACGCCGTAATTTCCTAAAGAAAGTGGGACTTGGCACCGCTGGTGTAGCTTTAAGTGGCGGAGTCAATGCCATGTCGGCCAAGAGCTATAAAAAAATTATTGGCGCCAATGATCGTATCCATGTGGCTATTCAAGGGCTGGGAAGACGTTATGGTGCTTTTATTCCTCCCATTGCCAATCAAAGTAACAATGTAGAATTACTTTATCTCTGTGATGTGATGGATGGGCAACTCAGTAAAGCTGCCGGTAAAGTTTCAGAAGTACTGGAAAATAAACCGGTACTTGAAAAAGATATCCGAAAGGTTTTAAGTGATAAAAAGGTAGATGCCGTATTTATGGCAACCCCTGATCACTGGCATACACCTGGTGCCTGTATGGCGATGGAAGCCGGAAAACATGTGTATCTGGAAAAACCGTGTAGTCATAATCCAAAGGAAGGTGAACTCGTGGTGGCTTTCCAGAGAAAGTATAATAAGGTTGTACAGATGGGTAATCAGCAACGTTCATCGCTTAAGTCCATCGAGATTATCAAAGACATTCACAATGGCATCATTGGTAATGCTTATAAAGCGGTTGCCTTTTACACCAATGGTCGAGGCGAAGTACCGGTGCCTAAAAAAGCAGCCCCTCCTGTAGGATTAGATTGGGATTTATTTCAGGGACCATCGCCCCGAAAAGCATATGAGCACGATACCTGGAATTATAACTGGCACTGGTATGGCTGGGATTTCGGAACCGCTGAAATGGGAAATAATGCGACCCATGAACTGGATATTGCCCGTTGGGCACTGGATGTGAAATATCCCGAGCGTGTGGATGTGTGGTCGGATAAACTTCACTTTGCCAATGATGGCTGGGAGATGTACGACACCATGGAAGCGACCTTCCATTTTTCAGAAAACAGGATTATTCAATGGGATGGAAAAAGCCGGAATAATTACAATACCTATGGGGCAGGCCGCGGAACGATCATTTATGGTTCCGAAGGTTCTGTTTTTGTTGACCGGGGAGGGTATCGATTATATGATTTAAAAGGAAAGCTTGTCAGGGATAGTCAATCTCAGGGTAATGAGAGTGGAATGGCACTTGGAGGAGGTGGTGATTTGTCTACCCGTCATTCGGTTAACTTTTTTGATGCAATCAGGGGAAAGGCAGAACTTACTTCGCCGATTGAGCAAGGAGCAATCAGCCAGATGTTGACCCATTATGCGAATATCTCCTCCCGCATCGGAAAGTCATTTGAAATAGATGATGCAACAGGCCGCATCTATGACCGTGAGGCTATGAAACTATGGGGACGCGAATACGAACCCGGGTGGGAACCCAAATTATAATAGGGCCGGAGAGAATATGATAGGTCTGGTGGACTGATGCATTAATTACAGTATTTATCAATTCTTTGATGAAATCCTTCATAGTGCAACCTGCCAACTAAGGTGCAAACCACCTAATTGCAATAGCGTTAAGAACGGTGTAATGGAGGCGAGTAGAAAGAAAAGCTGTTTGATTCCGTCTTAGAACTCATAGGTTTTTGGGAACCAAAATCCATGAAGTTCTTGAACGGAAGAGTTTCTTTTCTTTCCGCTGTAAAGGAACCGTTTAGCGTCAATTGCAATTGAGTGGGGGCTTTTTGTCTACTTTTTAGCTCGTGAAAAAGTAGAAGCCTGTGCGGCTGGAGCACTTAAATAAAAAGAGTTGATTATGTATTATGGAAGTTTAAATTATGAAAAAGAACAGATGAAAACAAATACTATAATCTAGTGTTTGTAGTACTATTGTCTTTGTATATCGGCCTTTTACTCTTCTTAAATTGCATCGGCTATTATAAAAATATTGAAAACAATAAGGATTCCTATGAAAGTCTACTCCCACAGCTTTTGGGCCATGAATACACGTTTTGTGATGGTTATTCCCGATATGAGTCAGGAAGATGGAGATGAATTAAGTAAGTCAATCCAAACCATTGTTGAAAAATGGGAGAATAGGCTTTCACGTTTTCGTGAAGGAGCGGAATTGAGACGCATTAATGCCATGGCCTATGAAGGAACTATTTCTGTTTCAACGGACATGGCAACAGTAATTGATGCATGTGATCAATACCACAGGTTGACAGCTAGTTTATTTGATCCGGCTGTCGCCTCAATATATGATGTGATGAAATGCTCGGAGAATATCGCAGAGCGTGACCTTGAAGTACAAAAAGCTGCGGGTGGATGGAAATATGTGGAGTGGGATAAAAACAATCGAACCATCCATTTTTCATCCCCTGAGATAATATTGGATATGGGAGGTATTGGAAAAGGGGTCGCTCTGAAAGAGGTGGTGGCATTGTTGACATCGAAAAGTGTGAGGAATGCATTTTTAAGCTTCGGTGAAAGTTCCATTGCCGGAATAGGTAAGCATCCTTATGGAGATGGTTGGCCTGTTGGAGTTCATAATTATCAGGATTCCGACGCTCAAGCATCCACCTGTTTGCTTTGTGATGAGTTCGTTTCCATATCTGGTCTGCAAAATAGTCAGGATAATACGGAAAATGGAGCCACAGCACACATCTACCATCCCCTAAAAGGCAGATTGGTGAATCATTCCTGTAACGTGATGGTTAAATGCCAATGCCCGGTACAAGCTGAAGTATTATCTACATCAATGTATATGGCCGATGAAATAGAAATGCAGAAGTTAACGAAAACGTTTCCTTTTGTTCATAGGTTTTGTAGTAGTTAGTCATAATAAGTGCCAGCTTATTCCTATCGTATCTGTAAAAAATAGAAACAATCATGACAAATAAATCCAGGCGACAATTCATAAAAAACAGTATGGTGACCGGCGGTGCTTTGATGCTTCCGACCACTTTTTTAGGTGCATTTTCTCAGGCTGTAAAATCAGGCGAGAAAGTAAAATTGGGAGTTATTGGTGTAGGATCCCGGGGTGGTTACCTGATTCAAATAATCAATTCTTTTGCCGAGAATAATCCCTTTGAAATAGTAGCCGTTTGCGATAATTATGAACCAAATTATCAGAAAGCCCTTCAATTAACAGCCGGTAAAGCCAAAGGGTTTTACGATTATCGCAAATTGCTGGAATTAAAAGGTCTGGATGCTGTAATTGTAGCCACACCCTTGTATCAGCATGCCCACATTGTAATAGATGCGCTGGAGTCCGGCATTCATGTTTTCTGCGAAAAAGCGATGGCACGTACTTTAGCGGATACCAAAAAGATGGCGGAGGCCCATTACCGGACGGGCAATATATTGCATGTGGGTCATCAACGCTTGTTCGATCCCAAATATTTGAAAGGGATGGAAATGGTTCATAATAAAGAATTGGGGCCTGTTACACAGATCAGAGCCTATTGGCATCGCAATAATGACTGGCGCCGGAAAGTACCTGCTGATAAACCGGAATTGGAACGTCAGATCAACTGGCGGTTGTACAAAGAATACTCTTGTGGAGTGATGACTGAATTGGCTTCTCATCAAATACAGGTTGCCAACTGGGCCAAGAAGTCGGTTCCGGTAGCCGTCAGAGGTGTGGGCAGCATTAATTACTGGAAGGATGGTCGGGAAGTATACGATAATGTGGCGCTGATTTATTCATATGCTGACGGGACGCAGTTTATTTATGATTCCATGACTAGTAACCGGCATTATGGATTACAAGAACAGATCATGGGTGATAAAGGGACATTAGAATTAGAAACCAACCATTTCTTCAAAGAGAATCCACCACCACCTCCAAAACCGGCCGGTATCATTCAGCTCATCACTGATATTGAGAAGGGAATCTTTGAAACAGTGCCCATTGGTGGCGCATCCTGGCGACCTGAAACAGCTGTGAAATACCAGGGAGAAGTATTGGTAGAAGGCAATAATACGGATGGAACACCGGAACAACTGAAAGCTTTTGCAGCTTCGGTACTCACCGGTAATCCTATTCCTGGTTTATTCGAACATGGATATCATGCCTCTGTATGGACACTGTTGGGGCAACAAGCCATGGATACGGGTGAGACGGTTACCCTGCCTGGTTTTATGGAAATATAAAGTGGATAGAAGATCTTGAAGCTCTTGTTAAATCAATAAACTCAAAAAGAATGAAATCCATCATAATTACACCACAACAGATAAAGCGGGAAAGCAGGTATCTATTTATCGCCTTTATCATTGTCAATTTACTAAATGTTTATGCCATCCTAACTTATCAGTCCCAGTGGATAGAACTGATTAGATTTTTACCACTCATCCTCATATTATCATTATTTCTATATGCGAGTATAGGGCTGGTACGCCTTATTGTGTTTGGTTTTCGAAAAATAATAGCACGTTGATAAAATATTCTAATTGTAGTTGAGTGTTAATTCTTCCCTGCGGTGTAGAAAACATTGTGGTCATGAATTGAAAAAAGGAGAAGTTTCTCAGTGTTTTTTATTTAGGCAAGTCTGATTGCGGTTGGAGGCTTGCCTGATTTTTTTTTATAGACTATTGAGAGGCGCTATCCACTAGTATGTGCCATTATTATGAGTATACATTCTATTGACTTTTAAAAGGGAGGATTGGTGAATCTTATTTGGAATAAATCCAAATAAAGATTAGTTTTATGAAAAACTCGGATATGCACATTACAGGAGAGATGAAAATGGTTGATGTTGTCCATGAGGATATTCAACTATTAGCTGTTATTCAGCGATTAAATATACCTTTAGGTTTTAAAGAGAAAACAGTAAAGGAGATTTGTGAACAGCATGAGGTTGATCTCCTTTTTTTCCTGCAGTTGTGCAATTCCTATCACGATAAAGAATATCTACCAGCTGATCAGTTTCAGGAATTTCCTGTCGATTGGATTATTAATTATCTCCGTAATGCCCATCGTTGTTACATTCATTTTCGAATTCCGGCTATTGAGCAACAAATTGTCATGCTCGAAAAAGAAAACCAGGGCAATGTGAAAAATATGGAACTGCTACTGAATTTTTTCAGGGAGTATATCCGTGAGTTCAGCGGGCATATTGATCGGGAAGAAACGGATGTATTTCCATACATTTTAAGATTAGCTAATAGTTTGCAGCAGCAAGATGTATCCAAGGAATTTGTGGATCATTTTGATGACTATAGCATCGATAAATATCTGGAAGACCACAATTTAATTGAAGAGAAACTTTTTGATTTAAAAAATATCCTCTTAAAGTATTTACCGCCTCCGGTGGATGACTGTAAGTACAATAACCTGTTATTTGACTTGTTTCGATTGGAGAGTGACCTCATGGATCATTCCGATTTGGAAGAAAAAGTACTTTTTCCAAGAGTCAGAAATATGGAGATAAAAATGAAACATCTTCAGAACCGTCACTAGAGAGGAGACATTGTATGGTAAAAATATTGTTTGCTGATCAGTCCTATATTGTTCGAAAGGGGTTTACGTCTTTGCTGGAACACTTTAATGAAGTGGAAACAGTGCTTACAGTGGCTGGCAAGGAGGAGTGCCGGGAAGCTGTGCAGTCCATGGCACCTCACATCGTGTTTATCAATACCTCCTTTTTTACGAGTACTGAAATGAACGAATTTAAAGGGATGATGCCGGACAAAACGCATATCCTTTATTTATTCAACTCGGTGTTACCCGATGAATCACCAGCTAATCAATTGTCCATTTTTGAGTCGAAGGCCTCTTTGATTGATAAAATACATCAGGTGATTCAAAAAATAAACACGTCTAAGACTACTTCTGAATCCGAAGAGCTGAGTCCCCGTGAGAAGTTAATATTGAAACATGTGGCTTTGGGGCATACCAATAAAGCGATTGGTGAACTATTATTCATCAGTTCACATACCGTGATTTCTCACAGAAAAAATATTACCCGGAAGCTGGGAATCAAAACTGTTTCCGGTTTAACGGTTTATGCGATATTAAATAATTTGATTCAAATGGAGGATATTAACTGATTTTTATATCTTTCAGCTTTAATTGGTAATTCCATTATATGGTCAAAAAGTTATTCAACAGATTTGGGCAGCTTCCTTTGTTTGAAGAACGGATGATGGCGTTTTTTATTGATTGTGTCATTTCCTTTGGTTTAGGTATGTTTCCTAAAATAGGCTGGATTTTTGGATTGATTTATTTTCTTTTGAAAGATTCCCTTTACTTTAACAAAGGACAAAGCTTTGGAAAACAGATTATGAAAATCAGGGTTGTATATACTTCTACTAATGAATCGCTGATCAACTATCCGCAGAAATCAATCATCCGAAATTTGATCCTTTTGATTCCCATTCTTAATTTGGTAGAAATCTATTATTTCCTTTTTAGAAGCAAACGCCTTGGTGATGTTTGGTCGGAAACTTCTGTTGTCAGTAACAAATAGTATTAGGCTTTATCATAAATGGGCAAGAGAATATGAAAGGTGGTGCCAATGCCCGGGGTTGAATGAAACCAAATCTCACCACCACTATTGACGATAATATTTTTCACGATTGCCAATCCCAGCCCCATGCCACCTGATTTTGTGGTAAAGCTGGGCACAAAAACTTTGTTTTTCATCTCTTCATCGATACCCCGCCCATTATCTGAAATAGTGATATGTACATGAGGTCTTTCGATTTCAACAGATGTGCGGATAAAACCTTGTCGATTATTAGGGATGGCTTGTACTGCGTTTTTGTATATATTATTAAACACACTCACCATTTGATCTGTGTCGGCAAATACATTTATCTCCAAATAGTCGTTAGTTTCCACCTCAAAATGAATGTCCTTGGATGACTTTTCGAATAGCGAAAGTGTATTCTGAAGCCTTTCTATAATATTTACCTTTTTGCGTTTGGGAAGTGGCATTTTTGCAAAATTGGAGAATTCATTGGCAATCACATGTAGTTGGTCAATCTGTTCAATGAGTGTTTTAGATACGCGATGCAGATAGGTTTCAAATGTTTCTTGCTTTTCTTCCCATGCTTTGGTTAAATATTGTACACTTAATTTCATGGGGGTTAGCGGATTTTTGATCTCATGGGCAATCTGTTTAGCCATCTCACGCCAGGCGAGTTCACGTTCTGATTTAGCTAGTTTCTCTGCACTTTCGGATAGCTCATCCACCATTCGATTGTATTCGCTTACCAGTTTACCAATTTCATCCTCGCCCCGGTATTCAATTTTCTTGTTTTGCTTCCCTAAGCGTATCTGAGCCAGGCGATCTTGAATAAGCATCAAGGGATGAGTGATTCGTCTGGATATCACCACAGCCAAACCAATGGCAAATAGAGTAAACAAGAGGTAAGCATTAATAATAGCCACAACAAGGGATGATATTTGCTCTTTTAATTCGTTGTTTCCAACAAAGTAAGGAAGGTTCAAGTAGGCTAGTACTTGATTTTTCGTGTTAAGAATAGGAATATAGGCAGAAGTGAAATTCATGGAACCAATGGATTCCTCATGAATAAATTCTGTTTTCTTTTTATAAGCTAATTCATAAAATGCCTGTGGATTCATTAACTTTCCCGTAAGGCCTTTGGAATAAATTTCGGAACGCGAGGTGGCCAGTAAATGACCATCCAATCCATATAGGTTTATATCACTAAAAAAGACATTTGAAAACTTTTGCAATAAATATTGAAGATAATCTTCCATGTCATATGATACGCTTTTCTCGTTGCCGATTTTTTGTTCAATTTCCAATAAAACTGACTTAATACGCTGAGAAAGCATTTGGTTGTGTTTTTGCTTAAACTGATAAACCGAATATAAAGTTGAGCTGACACCCATTACTAAAAGTAAAGCTATCATCAGACTGATAAATGCGATTTGAATTCGTTCTTGTATGGAAAAGAAGAAGAATGGACGCCCTTTACGTAACCGAATGGCAAAAAGGATACTTGATGCCATGAAAAAGAAGACAATAAAAAACGTTGAAAAAGCCATTAAAATATGGTATCCTTTTACTTGTGGGCGACTCAAAATAATTAATGCATCTTCATTAGGATGGTAGATCATGTGCGACATGCCTTCAATAGGCAAAACCTTTTTCATAGTAGAATCATTGATACTGAAATTAGTTGTATCTACAGGATAGCGAAAAGTGCCGTACTGTTTTACAAGGGCGCCATTTATATATTTAGCAAAGGAATAATTTTCGACAATGCCAAGGCTGGATTGTTGATTTTGACCGGTTAACAATTCAGGATAACCCAATCCTTCAAAGTACGGTTTGGAATTGAGTTCGATGTATAATTTGGTTTCAAACTGGGCATGATCCTTTAAAAATACTAGTTCGCCAAAGTAGGAAACGTAGCCATTCTCGTTATCTAAAAAGTAAAAACAGCCGCTGTTGTTAATTTTTACGCCTTCTTTTAACAGCATGGTATCAAAATAATCATAGCATTCTACTGTTTCGTCAGTTTCTTCGATATGTAATCCGCCATGTGGCCAACAAGGGATGACTTGAAAATCATACCGCCCCCAGTAGCCATAGAAGTAATTCTTTTTAAGATGTTCCTGGATAAGATTGGTCTGGATATCCGTTTGTTGGATTAGGTGCAATAGGGTGGTGTCCTTTTTAAGCCGATTCTCCATTTCAAGCAGATACATTTCGGCAACAGGATCTTCTTCACGTAAGAGCTTAAAAGAAAGATTTTCGATTAGTAATTCGCGATTAGTAATCTCCTTTTTTGTGGTATAATCAAAGAGAATTAGGATGGCATAAACTGAAAACAAAAATGTAATACCCACAAAAGTACTGTATGAGTGTTTACTTTTTGTGTTTCTTTTAGCTCCAAAGAAAATCATTGTAATCAGCAAAAAGAAAACAAAATTCAGGTAATTTAAAGAGGGATGGAATAAACTACAAATACCCCAAAAAGAGAAAGAGATCATTAAAGATATAAGTAGTATCCGCAGCCGTGGGATTTTTTGGTAAAAGAGAAGAGCGATTCGTTCATAAATGAAAGATAATGCCATATAGAACATAGCTAAACTCATTATTTGAAATAATGCCGCACTGTTTAGATCATTAATTTTGAAAATGATGGAAGCGTGCGATGAGTTATTCACCAGAATAACTAGAATATGGTAAATTAATAGAAAACTGCAGAAAATGATGACGAGCGCACCAGCTGCAAAAAGATTGAGCTTAAATTTTGGCGTATCTATTTTATTTAAAAATCCAGGTGTTTTAAAAAAGCGGTAAAACCAAAATGAAAATACTAAGGAGAATAATCCTGCTGCTAATAAAGCCCCAAGAGAGGGGAGAAGATCTGAATAGGCAAAGAAGTAAGGCGAGAAGAGTGTTAATGATAAAAAGCTTTGGGGGATACAGGTTTTTATGAAAACACAATAAAGTATTGCCAAAAAGAAGAAAGCTAAAATAAAAGTACTGTTGCCCCCTCTGCCGTTGACTAATGATTTTAAAACATGAGCCGAAACAAATAAGAGTAGAATTATTGAAAGTGTAAGGGCTATAAATGATATGATTTCTGCTGAGGAAATGAGGTGAAGTTGATCCTCAAAATGTAGCGAAAACAGGTATTCATTCTTTAAGGAGGAGATGGTATACTTGGTTGTATTTTCTTCAATAAAAATTTGAGGTGTGCAATACAAATTTATTTTTTTATCAAAGCTGCTCTTCAGGAATTTATTTTGGTAAGGATATTCTTCTTTTAAGAGATTAAGCGCCAGTATGGTATAGGATTTAAGACGGGTTGTGTCGGCCAGATACCATCCATTGGAAAACTGTTGGATAGGTTTAAAGTCTCGATGGATATTATAATTGGATAAGGGAACATTTTGATTTGACCAGGCAAAGGGTACAGAATCTTTGAATAAATAGTATTGAATCTTAGATTGTGATAAGGAATCCATCACTTGCCAGATGTGTCGATCATTCTTTAAATCATGTTGGCTGAGTTTATAAATATAGTGCTTCAGTTCTCTTTGTTTTTCCAACACTGCCTTTTGAATCTGTTCGGCATCAGAAGTAAACGAATCTTGTTTGTCATAAATATTATTGACGATTTGCCCGAAAGAAAATAGTATTATAGCGAATAAGAAAAGTAAAGAATTTCGATAGTGTTTTGCCTTCATGTTTAAAGTCAATGATTGATAAGACTAAATATATACAAAAAATGTGCAAATATTAATGACCGAAAAAAGTCTTGCAATAAGTTGACGATCCCTTTTCGGGTAGTCATTATGGATTGTATCAAACGATTTATCTGTTGAAACTTTTTCCTTTTCACATGACACTTGTTACTCATGGTGATATGGTTCATTACGAAGAATGGTCATGGCCCGGTATACTTGCTCTACAAAAATGAGCCGTACCATTTGATGCGAAAAGGTCATTTGAGATAATGCAATTTTTGAGTTGGCTTGTTGATACACTTTATCTGAGAAACCATAGGGACCCCCGATTACAAACACAAGTCTTTTAATACCTGATACCATCTTCTTTTCAATGAAATCAGAAAACCTGACCGAACTAAACTCTTTTCCCTTTTCATCCAATAGCGCAATTTGATCGCCAGGTTGAAAGACTTGTAATAATAGTTCACCTTCCATGTTTTTCTGCTGCTCTGAAGAGAGGTTTTTCGTCTTTTTTAAGTCGGGTATTATCTTCAATTCGAAAGGAATATAATGCTTCAGCCGTTTCGTGAAAATCTCAATGCCTGATTGAAGATATTGTTCATCTGTCTTACCAATTACAACTAAAAGTATTTTCATTCGTATATGGTTTTGTTAAAAAAGTACCACGCAATGCATAAAAGTGTGGTTTAATATTTGTAAAACTCTATTTTTGTCAGTAAAAATAAGATGTGAATATCAAAACAACTGCTTTTTCTAAGTAAAGATTTGCGATATTTAAAGAGGCTTGATTTTTGCTGCAAGTATTTTGTAATAAAACAATACCATAATATGATGAGAACTAGTAAAATGATTGTTCTATTTTTTAGTGTTTTGCTGTTATGTACTTCAGGAACAATTTCTCAATCGGAGGCAACTTTTTCTGATGAAGTAGTCAAAGCCACTAAATCGGGTGACGCCCAGGTATTGTCGGCTCATTTTTTTAATAATATCGAATTGGTATTACCTGGAAAAACGGGTGTTTTTAGTAAGAAGCAGGCCGAGATGATTGTCAAGGATTTTTTTGGTAAAAATCCGCCTGTAGATTTTCTAATTATTCATGAAGGACGTAAAGAAAATGCGTCTTATGCGATTGGGAATTATACCTCTTCGACAGGTAGTTATCGCTTTACATTTCTAACTAAAAATGCCGCTAATAAGGTATTGATTCATCAACTAAGAATTGAAAAACAAGATGAATAACATTTTAATAGACGAATTTATTGACCATGCCATCCGGGAAGATATTGGGGATGGTGATCATTCCTCTAAATCCTGTATTCCTACTGAGGCTAGCGGTCGTATGAAGCTTCTGATTAAGGAGGAAGGGATTTTGGCCGGTTTGGAAATCGCCAAACGTGTTTTTAACAAATTGGATGCATCCATACAAGTGGTGACTCTGATTGAAGATGGTACGCTCGTGAAGCCTGGGGATATCGTTTTTACGGCAGAAGGTAAAGTGTGGTCCTTGCTTCAGGCGGAACGTTTAGTTTTGAATATTATGCAGCGTATGAGTGGAATTGCCACCCGTACAGGTGAATATGTGAAGCGATTGGAAGGGACTTCAACAAAAGTATTGGATACTCGCAAAACGACGCCCGGCATGCGCTTATTGGAAAAAGCAGCAGTGAAGATTGGTGGGGGTGAGAATCATCGCATGGGATTATATGATATGGTGATGTTGAAAGATAATCATATCGATTTTGCCGGCGGTATTGAAAAAGCGGTACATGCTGTCCAATCGTACTTGAAAGAGAATAAAAAGGATCTGAAGATTGAAGTAGAGGTTCGCAATTGGGTTGAATTGGAAGAAGTACTTAAAGTTGGAGGTATTCATCGGATCATGTTGGATAACTTCGATATTGAGACGACTAAAAAAGCAGTAGAGTATATTAATGGCCGATTTGAAACCGAATCATCAGGAGGTATCACGATGGATACACTACGTGATTATGCTGAGTGTGGGGTTGATTATATCTCTGTTGGTGCATTGACTCACCACATAAAAAGTTTGGATATGAGCCTGAAGGCTTATTGATGATTGATAGTAAACCAGAGAAAAAGGTGAGCACATCAGGTGTTCACCTTTTTTGTTATGGGGTATATGAAAAAGCTGCCTTTCACCGTTCCTGAGAACGGATGAAAAGCAGCTTCCACCTAACCTAACCAATTTCTTATTTGAAATACAATTTCACTGTAGTGGGTTCATCACCCAATTTTAGTTTGATGGATTTAAATTGACCACCGTCACCAACATAATTAAAAGCGTATTCCTTATTTCTTTTTAGTTTAAATTCTAAAACATCGTTCATGTCTTGTTTAGGACCAGCTGTACGGCCACCGCCAACCTGATCTTTCCCACTGAACACATCCACGTTTACTTCTACACGGTCATCGCCCTGGAATGAACAAGCTTGTTCGCGAAACATCATTACTTTTATCAAAGTATGTGTGGCTGCTATTTCTTTTTCTGCTTCTTGCTCTTTGAATAAACGAATGTAGCGTGCTGTCACATTTTCACCTGGAACATATTTTAATTCTAAATCCCAAACCATCGGAAAATGATAATCAGCCGGTTTAAATGAAGTGGCGAAAATGGCATGTTCCATATTTTTGGCATCAGCTTTACCAGCATCAGCTAAAAACCAGCTTTTATTTAGGCCGCTTGGATAATATTCGGTGAAATACCATTCACCATCAATCCATACTTCATTCCAGTTGTGATTACCTCTTTTATCATGCCAATTAGGTGTACCTGCAATGCGTGATGGAATACCAACAGCGCGAAAGGCATCTGTTAAAAGAATGGATAAACCACTACAGGAAGCCATGTTTTGTTCCATTGATTCATATGGACTTTGATCCGGTTTTTCGCGTTTAGTGTTATAATCCACTAATAACTCATCACGGATGTTTTTATTAACCGAATCAATGGCAGAACGAATATCTTTGCAACTGCTCACATATTTTGTGAAACGGTCAAAGAAGTCTTTTCGCCAATTATCCCGTCTTTCATTCATACTCACGTATGGAAGTACATCATTGAAAAATACACTGTCTGGTATATTTTTTGACCATTCAAATTTTTCACGTGCCTGGTAGGCTACAGCTACATTTTCAATCAAAAAAGCAGCTGTTAATTCATTCAGGTCTCTTTCCGGCATGTAAGCTATCAGGAATGCCATGGCTTCTTTTTGATCAGCAGGAGCTGAAGAAAGTGCTTTTTCGAGTTCGGAAGAATTTTTTCCGGCTTTCTGAAATGCTTCATCCAGTAGTTGATGGTATGAAGATGGTACTCCCGAATAATTGGAGCAAGCGTTCAAGCTGAGTAGTGCGATAAAAACGACTACAATGTTGAAGATGGTTCGCCTCATGTCTATAAGTCTTTTGTAATTTTGATTGCAAAGGTAATATGCCAGGGAGTGGCGAAAGGTGATTCATGTTCAAAAAAGGGCAAAATGGGTCAAAGCTTCTTATGAGGGAACAATAGGCATAAAAAAAACCGGTTCCAAATGGGACCGGCTTATCTTTATAATGGAAATTGATTATTTTTTTAATCGATCAATACTCTCCGAAAGCGTTTTAATTTTTGCCTCAGCATCCGCCATTTTTTGGTTTTCTTTTGCCACAACAGCTTCGGGGGCACTAGCCACAAAACGTTCATTGCTCAGTTTTTTCATAACGCCTTTTAAGAAACCTTGTTGGTGAGCTAATTCCTTTTTCAGCTTCTTGATTTCTTCTTCAACATCAATTAAGCCATCCATTGGAACAAAGTATTCACTGGTACGAACCATGAAAGAAATGGCGCCTTCAACATTTTCGTTTACCATATTCAATTCGCTTAGGTTAGCCAACTTCGTAAGAATAGGATTGAAATAGTCAGAAAAGCCATCACCAGATAAAATGTTTAGAGATAAAGCATCCTTCATTGGAATGTTCTTTTCTTTACGAACGTTACGAACACCTCCAACAGCTTCTTTAAGCATTTCGAATTGATCCAATAAAGAAGCATCGGCACCAGTAACCCCAGGCATATCAACCGTCATGATACTTGCACCTTCTTTGCGCTCTTCCAATGCTTGCCATAATTCTTCAGTTAAGAATGGCATGAACGGATGCATTAATCGAAGCATCTTGTCAAAGAATTCACATGTAGCTTTGAAAGTAGCCACATCCAATGGTTTTTGGTAAGCCGGCTTAATAGCTTCTAAATACCAAGATGAGAATTCTTGCCAAAATACGGTATAAACAGTCATAAGAGCGTCTGAAATACGGTATTTACTGAAATGATCATCTAGTGTTTGAATGGTCTGATCCAATTTAGCATCAAACCAGGCAATGGCTTGTTTGGCCGACTCCGGTTGTTCAATACTGTCATCAATTTCCCATCCCTTAACCAAACGGAAAGCATTCCATATTTTGTTGGCAAAGTTACGACCTTGCTCTGGTTGACTCTCGTCAAATAATAAATCGCCACCTGCAGGTGAGCAGAATAACATGCCAATACGTACACTGTCGGCTCCGTATTTATCAATCAAATCCAATGGGTCAGGTGAGTTACCAAGCGACTTCGACATCTTACGGCGTTGCTTGTCGCGTACCATACCAGTGAAATAGACATTCTTAAATGGCAGTTCGCCTTTGAATTCGTAACCTGCAATAATCATACGCGCTACCCAGAAAAAGATAATATCGTGACCGGTAACCAAATCAGATGTTGGGTAATAATAAGCCAAGTCTTCTGGTTTCTCGAAACCGGTAAATGGTAATAACCAGGAAGAAGCCCAGGTATCCAATACATCATCATCCTGACGAAGATCGTCTATTGTTAAGTTAGTGTTACCTGATTTCTCTTTGGCCATTTCCAAAGCTTTCTCTTTGGTTTCGGCAACAACAAATGTATTGTCTTCAAGATAGTATACTGGTATTTGGTGGCCCCAATACAACTGACGTGATACACACCAATCCTTCACATTCTCCATCCAATGACGGAATACGTTCTTGAACTTTGGGGGATGAAATTGAACGGTGTCGTTCATTACATTTTCTAAGGCAGGCTTAGATATTTCATCCATTTTTAAGTACCACTGAGCCGATAATTTAGGCTCAATGGCCACATGCGTACGTTCCGAGAATCCAACTTTATTGTTATAGTCCTCAATCTTCACAATGTTTCCAGCTTCTTCAAGAACCGGAATGATGCTCTTACGAACTTCAAAACGATCTTCGCCAATAAACATTTCTGCAGCTTCACTTAAAGTACCATTGTCGTTAAAAATATCAATAACTTTCAGGTTGTGTTTCATGCCAATCTCGTAGTCATTTACATCGTGAGCTGGCGTGATTTTTAAACAACCTGTACCAAATTCCATGTCTACGTATTCGTCCTGAATTATTGGAATGACGCGGTTGACCAATGGCACAATTACTTTCTTTCCTTTTAAGTGAGTGAAACGCTCGTCATCGGGGTGTACACAAATTGCGGTATCACCTAATATTGTTTCAGGACGTGTGGTTGCAATGGTTACATACTCATCGCTGTCTTCAATTTTATAGCGTAGGTAATATAATTTACCTTGTTTCTCTTTGTATATAACTTCCTCATCGGAAAGAGCTGTTAAAGCGGCCGGATCCCAGTTTACCATCCGAACGCCACGGTAAATCAACCCTTTTTCATACAAGTCAACAAAGGATTTGATCACCCCTTCAGAGCGGTCGTCATCCATGGTGAAGTACTTGCGATCCCAATCGGCCGAAGCACCCATTTTTTGTAATTGCTTAAGAATAATTCCACCATATTCATCGGTCCACTCGTATGCATGCTTTAGAAAATCCTCACGGCTAAGGTCCTTTTTGTCGATTCCACGCTCTTTTAAACGGTTAACAACTTTGGCTTCCGTGGCAATTGAGGCATGGTCGGTTCCGGGTACCCAGCAAGCATTTTTTCCCATCATGCGCGCACGACGAATCAGAATATCCTGAATCGTATTGTTCAGCATGTGACCCATGTGCAACACTCCCGTGACATTTGGCGGCGGCATTAATATTGTATACGGTTCGCGCTCATCTGGTTCCGAATGGAATAACTTCTGATCCATCCAGTACTTGTACCACTTGTCCTCCGTTGCAGACGGATTGTACTTGCTTGCTATCTCCATGATTCGAAATAATTATATATTGTATTTAAATCGTTACAAACTATAAGAATGCAAAAGTAAGAAATTTTAGGAAGGATGAAATGTATAATCGTAGGTTAAAGGTGGTAGGAGGGTATAAAAAAAGCGCCATTGGCGCTTTTTTCGTTTAGTATCTGTTGGTACTTCGTTGTCTGTAATTATTCCTGTTACGGTCGTTAGATCTGCCATTGTCACGGCCAGTGTCTTCTTTCGGGCGGGCTTTTTTAACCACTATACGAGCACCATCCAGTTCAGTATCATCTAATTGATCGATAGCTTGGTTGCCCGCAGTATCGTCTGCCATTTCCACGAAACCAAAACGTTTAGAATTACCGGTTTCGCGATCCATAATAACTTTGGCTGAAGCTACTTCGCCAAATTCACCAAAAACTTGTTCTAAGCTCTCGCCGGTTGTACGAGCACTTAATTTTGCTACAAAAATGTTCATAGTAGATAATAAAATAAATTAATAACGTGCATTAGAAGAAAAGCGCTGAAAAAGCATTTCAATGCCAGCAGAGAAGTGCAATAATACTTGACTTTAGTCTAACTCTCTACAAATTTACAATTCTTGATAAATGGTGCAACGATTTTCAACTTAATTTTGGAAAAGTTTTATAGCTATTGACATTTTGGTATTTATTTCGTATTCAATACGATAGTTGCTTGTTTTGAGAGAGGGCCGATGGGATGTTAAGGTGGTTTTATGGGGGGGTGAAGTACCCCAAAAAGCCTCTTGTTTTCTACACTCTATTCAGCGCCTGACTAAAAAAAGTTGTTAATCAGACGCTGAATTATTATTCGAATGTCAGACTAACCCGGAATCCCCACCTGTTGTATTGGCCATCTTCAAAACCTGCGAAAACCCCAACACTTCCCATAAAAAATATTTGACTGATGCCGTATCCAAACTCTGTGTAATTCCCAATTTGGGGTTGCATGAGGTGACTGGCATAGACATTCTCAAGCCATAACCGGTTACTGAGAACAGGTAGGTATTTTAATAATAAATAAGGAGAAGTAAATGTCGCATGGCCTTGCGCATACCACTCATTGGTACTGAATTGATAATCGTCCAGCAACACGAAGGCATTGTTCCATTTTTTGAAAGACAATGGAATTTCGGAGGTGTTAAAATGTTTGAATTGTGAGAAGTGCATCTGTTTATTACGTGTAAAATATCCCCCATTCACTTTCCAGTTAAACGCATGAAATATACCCCATTGTTTATCTTGATCAATGGAAGCATGAATCAATTCATAATCACAGTCGCTGTCAAATACATTTTTAATACCTCGTTGATAACCTAATGTGAAAGTAGGATACTTAGAGCCTGCCATGTACTTACGGCCTTTATGAACACGATAACGAAGCTGCGGCGTGTAGCTCAATTCAAAACCGGCTTTGAAATCTGATTGATTGACCAGGTGCGAATCGTTGATATCCGGATTAATCGGAATATTGGCAGTATAGGTTGTATCACGCTTGAAAAATGAGAATTTGGTATTGTTTTCCAGTTGTTGGTAATAGTTGTATGATATATCGGCTCGTAATCTTAGCCCATGAATTAAATCAATACGATGGTCGACGCTGATGTAATCCCGTTGGTAGAGTTTCATGTAGTGATCTTTGAAAAAGAGCGCGGCAAACATATTAAGAGTGGGATCGATGCCATATTGCTTATTGAAATCCTTACTTACTTGTCCAAAGGAGACCCCTAAATGACCTCTTCGATCGGGGATGAATGAATAAGAAGCATCACCTTCCCACATTAGTTTTTTGCGATCAAAGGCATATTGTACCATGGGCTTAAAATTCAGTGCATGCGTCGAATCAATTTTATAGCGAACAGACAGGCTTTGTTTATATTTCCAGCCATCCACGGCATTGAAGCCTATCTGGCTTAATCCGAGTAGTCCATTGTAACGGATGTGCAAGGTCGAATCCACCGCATAGAAGGTTTTACCGCCCAATGAACCACCCATAATTTTACTAAAGACCGATTTCTCTTTCTTTTCGGTTTTGGTGGTATCATTGGCCATTTTCGCTAAATGCAAAGAATCTTTCACCTCAAAACTCCTGAATTCATCTTTCGTCAACGGGATGGGACGAATGGCATCCCAATATGTTGAATCACGTTGAACGGTATCTTTTTTGTGCTTGAATTTGTAATTATCGACGATCTCCAATGATTCATCACTTTCTTCCTGCTCAACGGCTTCTTTTTCAATCAAACGGTTAAGGCGGATCATGTCACGGGTCGACATCTCTTCTTTGGCCAAAAGCGCTTCTATCTTTTGCTGGTTTTTAGAGGTAACAGGTTTCTCCTCTTCAATAAGCTCTTCTGCTTGTTCCATAATTTCAGCCGCAGCGTATTGTTGCTTCAGGACAGGGGGCACCGGAATTTCAGCATTGAGGGCAATGTCTGAATATTTCACCGAGCCTGCGTATCGAAAGTCGGCTTTAATGCCCATTACCGAGGCCTCTACTTTAAAACGGTGGCTAATGGGTAACCATGTTTTTTCTTTCACCGGTGCAAAAACTTGTTTGATGTTGATGATGCCGAAAAACGCGTTATTGGTCACATCAATGGAGTGGATGTTCCAGAGGTTATCCACAATGTAGATATAACCGGTGTACAATTGCTGGCTTTTGCGGCGCGGTGTAACTTTGATTTTATTCACAGCTACGTCGCCATCATAGAAGAAGCCTTCGTAAACAAATTTGTAATGTGAAAAAGCCTTGGGGGAAAGTGGCGAAATAGCCAGGTCCTCACTGGGGGCATAAAAACTCGACGTCATGTAACTCATCACATTGTCTTCTTCTGCTCCGGGGAAAGTGCTGCGTGTTGAAATGACAGTATGTTCATAGGTATCTGGTGCATCAAACACGATTTCGTTCATGGATTCCAGGGTGTAGGTCTTGCCCGATTCCAGTTGAATCTCATTGCCATCTGCCTCCGCCGTCATCATCTTTTGCATGAGCCAGGGGATCTTTTTCATGAACAAACTTCCCTTTAAATACACTTCCGCTTTATAATGGCCGGCTTGTCTCAGGTAATAGGGTGCCAGGCTGATAGCTTTTCGCATAATCGGATAAGCGGGATCTTCACCTCCCGAAAAGACGCGCACTTCTTTGATCTGATAGGCTTGTTTTTTCAGAATAATATCGCGGGTGATAAATTTATCAGGTTGGATATCCACTGTGATTTCTTGTTTTTGAAAGCCTAGTCCTTGAAATACAATGGTGTGTTTGCCGGGTGAAAGCAAAATCTCGTACTCTCCTAATTCATTCGTAGTGGTTCCGGTGGTGGTCTTTTTGATATAGATGGTGGTAAAGGGGATAGATTGATGGTCTTCGTCAGTGATGGTTCCTTTAATTCCTTGCGCCAGGGAAAAATTCATGGCACAAAGGATTCCAAGAATAATCAATTGTAGTCTTAGCATAATGCGGGCTTTTAGGTTGACGTAGATATTATTGTTAGTTAAATTGTGTGCTGATCATCGTAATTGTAAATGCACCTTATTCAAAAAGGGTTGCTTAAAGATACTATTTTATCATTATTTTATTTACATAAGTGGATAGACCAAAAGTGTTGAGATTATAATTTCTGTCACAGGTAAAGAGTTGTGACGATTAGGCCAGAGTAATGGTTACAGCTTAAATTATGTTATTTGCGATTACCATTGTACCACTGGTAGCTAGTTCACAAATTAATGTTTTATAATTGAATGATGTATACCTCAGTTGAGCGAAGCGAAACAATCTTTGTGGCCCGATATTTATCCGGGCTAGGTTGTTTTGCATGGAAAAGTTACACAGAGCACGCTGAGGCAAAAAGCATAAGGCAGTTCACAAAGGGTTATTATACCATCAATACAGCCAGGCATAAGATATCCTCTCGGTGTCCCTCGGTGTTTTCTTTGTGCAGCTTTGTGTAACTATAATTTTTTGAACGCACTACTAGTAATGGGTTACCAATTTTGGGGAGTTGGTGTTTTTATTAATATTTATCATCTTTACGATCTATTCCCTTAGTTGAAACACGACTTGTCGTGCCTGGATGGGGCATGATGGTGGCTGTATTTATTATTTCCTATTAATTTAAGAATTCATGAGAAAATTAGTTTTGTCTCTGATAAGCATCTGCTTATTAGTACCGCTATATGCCTCTGATAAAGGGGGAGATCGAGATGTGATGCAGGTAGCTGCTCAATACATTGATTGGTCATCGATTCAAAGACCTGAATATCCATCTTATTCCAATCGGAAATTTTGGAATAATTTACCAGCTAATTGGCAACAAGCGTATATTACCGAAGGGGAGGAGTATGTGGATTACACCTGGCCTGCCGTTACAGCAACACGCTATTTGCGCTTCATGCAGGATGGTGATCGGAAGAGCATGGAGAATCTGCACAATGAGCGTTCAAAGGCACTTCGCAGTCTGGTATTGGCTGAATTAGTTGAAGGAGAGGGGCGATTCATGAATCCGATTATTGATGGGGTTTTTGCTATTTGCGAACAAACCTCTTGGTGTAACTCAGCTCACCTGGTGTCACAAAAGACCAAGGGTAGTTTGCCAGATGTGACGGAGCCCATTATCGATTTGGGATCGGTTAAAATGGGGGTGAACCTCTCCATGATTCATTATTTTTTCAAGGCCGCCTTTGATCAGGTCAATCCTTTAATCAGCCAGCGCATTGAGTATGAAATTCAGCACCGTTTGTTACAACCCTATTATGAGCGCGATGATTTTTGGTGGATGGGTTTCAGAGGATCCTTTGTCAATAATTGGAATGTGTGGTGTAATGCCAATGTATTGAAGTGTATGTGGCTCATTGAAGATGATCCGGAACAACGTGCCAGAGGCATTGAAAAGATCATTCGGTCGGCTGATAAATTTGTGAATTACTACCATGAAGATGGTGCTTGTGAAGAAGGACCTGAATATTGGGGGCATGCAGGTGGTAAACTATATGAGTTAATTGAGACATTGAATGCGATGTCGGGGGGGCAATTTAAACCTTACGCCAACGACAAAGTGAAAAATATCGGTCGTTACATTCAATTGGCTCATATATCAGGTAACTACTTTGTGAATTTTGCCGATGCTTCGCCTAAGTTAAAGTCATACCCGGGCTTGATTAAGCGGATCGGACAAATGATCGAAGATGATGGTTTAGAAAGTTTCGCTAAGGAATTAGCAACCATTAATGACTGGCAGGAAAATGCGCCGCAGGGTAATTTAGGGAAAGTTATTCCTGACTTAGTGTTAGGAAATAAGTGGCTCGATCAAGAAGATACGGCGCCAATGGAACAATCATTTTTCTTTGAGCAAACCGGAATGTGTGTGGCACGTGATAAGGGAACCAAATCAAAAGGATTCTTTTTTGCAGCTAAAGGGGGGCATAACAATGAAAGTCACAACCACAACGATGTCGGTACATTTATCCTGTATTATAATGGGAAACCATTTTTAGTAGATGCTGGTGTAGGTACTTATACAGCCAAAACATTTAGTTCCCGTCGCTATGAGCTTTGGAACATGCAATCGGAGCAGCATAATTTGCCATTAATAAATGGATTTGGTCAGCAAAATGGAAAGCAATATAAAGCTGAAAATCTTAGTTTTACAGACGATTGTCAACAGGTGTCTTTCTCATTGAATATTGAATCGGCCTACCCGGAGGAAGCAAAAATTCGTGAGTGGAAACGCCGGTTTAATTTAATACGAACAGAGGGATTAGTGATTACCGAGGATTATGACTTGAAGAAATGTGTTCAGCCTACAGAATATCGGTTTGTTACGCCATATGAGGTTAGTGAATCTTCAGCGGGTAAACTTCTGATGGATGATGGAAAAGATAAACTCTTTCTATATTTTGATGCCACGCAATTGGAATGGGAAATTCAAGCCATTGGTGAGATGGATGAACGTTTATCGAGCAACTGGCCGGATGGATTAAAACTTCTTGTATTAAAGCATCGGGAAACCAGAAAGAAAGCTACTGTAGAGTTTAAGGTTTTAAATCATTAGAGCTGATGTGTTGTGGATTAGCTGATATGACACCAAATGTATCTCAAAATGATTGAAATGAAGAACATAAATGTAAGATTTTAATAATTAGATCATGTATAAATACATTATATCCCTTTTTATGGGATTGCTTGTTGCAGGAATAGTTAGCGGACAACGTGAGCGGTTTGTGATTAATAATAACTGGCGTTTTACCGATGGTTTTGAAGTGCGTAAAAAGGTATTCACCGAAATAAGTCTGCCGCATACCTGGAACACGAAAGATGCGCTTGGCGGGAATCCGAATTATTACAGGGGCCTGGGAAATTATGAGCACACACTTAATGTGAAAGAATCCTGGAAAGGCAAGCGCTTGTTTATTCGTTTTCTGGGCGTTAATACGGTGGCCAATGTGTTTGTTAATGGCCGACATGTAGGAGAACATCGGGGAGGATACACGGCATTTGCATTTGAAATCACAGACTATGTAAACTATGGTAAAGAAAATGTGCTGTGGGTGCGTGTCAATAATGCACCTCAATTGGATATTATGCCCTTAGTCGGTGATTTTAATATGTATGGTGGTATTTACCGGGATGTGGAATTGTATGTCACCAATAGTGATCTGATTTCATTGCTCGATCATGGTTCCAAAGGGGTTTATCTTCATCAGCAGGAGGTAAGGCATGAAAAAGCTGTGGTGAATGCTGTGGTGAAAACATCGGGTGTAGCAAAGACGAGTGTTCATCTGACTGTTCAGGACCATGCCGGAACAGTTATTCTTCGTAAAGAGGCTGATGTGAATCCCAATGTCACTCACGATGGACAAGTGAAGATTCCCTTTGAAATGAAGAACCCCCATTTGTGGAATGGGCAAAAAGATCCTTATCTGTACACCGTAAAAACGCAGCTCGTAAAAAATGGTGCTGTGGTGGATGAGGTCAGTCAGCCTTTGGGATTGCGATTTTTTCATGTAGATCCGGAAAAGGGATTCTTCCTGAACGGCGAGCATTTGCAGTTAAAAGGAGTCTGCCGTCACCAGGATCGTCCTGAATTGGGCAATGCCATATCTCGTCTGCATCATGAAGAAGATGTGGCCATCATGGAAGAGATGGGAGCCAATGCGGTGCGTTTATCTCATTATCCACAGGATCCCTACCTCTATCAATTATTAGATCAGAAAGGAATTATCGTGTGGAGTGAAATTCCCTTTGTCGGCCCTGGTGGGTATCGTGATAAAGGGTTTGTTAATCAGAAATCATTCAAGAAGAATGGAAAGCAGCAGTTGGTCGAGATGATTCGCCAGCAAATGAATCACCCTTCCATCGTTATGTGGGGCTTGTTTAATGAGTTAAAAGAGCAAGGGGATAATCCGGTTGAGTATGTGAAAGAATTGCATGCCTTATCACACCAGGAAGACCCATCGCGCATCACTGTAGCAGCCAGTAACCAAGAAGGTGACTTGAGTAAATTGACCGATATCATAGCCTGGAATAAGTATTTTGGCTGGTATGGAGGTAATCCCTCATCCATTGGTAAATGGGCCGATAGCAAGCATAAAGAAATGCCCGATACACCAATTGGAGTGAGTGAATACGGGGCGGGTGCCAGTTTGTATCACCAGCAGGAAGAGTTGATTCAGCCTGCTCCAAATAGTTACTGGCACCCTGAAAACTGGCAAACACATTTTCATGAAGGTCACTGGATTGCTATGGATCAGCGCCCGTTCATTTGGGGATCCTTCATCTGGAACCTGTTTGATTTTGGCGCGGCCCACCGGACCGAAGGTGAAGTGCCGGGTAAAAATGACAAAGGGTTGGTGACCTTCGATCGGAAGGATAAAAAAGATGCGTTCTATTTCTATAAAGCTAACTGGAACCAGGCTGAACCAATGGTATACATTGCTGATCGGCGGGTGAATAAACGGACTAAGGCGGAACAAACCATCAAAGTATATTCGAACCAGAAACAGGTGGAGTTGTGGGTGAACGGCCATAAGATAGGCAAGGCAACAGGTGATTATGCACGATTTTATTTTAACGTGAGCTTGAAGCCTGGTGAAAATACCATTGTTGCAAAGGCCGGAAAAGAACTGGTAGATGAAGTAATCATCACCCTGATGAATGAATAATTGAATGGCTACCAAAGCCTTCCTGTAATGTGAAGGCTTTTGCTTATCCTGTTTTGTGAAAATGATAAGCGCGTAGTTTATACTTTTTAAGCCTACTGAATATAAAGTATGGAAGTTTAGGTGTCGTTTTACGACACCTTTTTTTGTGCCTGATTCTCTTCAGGCAAAGTGTGCTTTATTCAAATGGAGGGACCTAGCCAGGGCAATTGCATTTAAAAAATTGAACCCTTTTCGGGTTCATTAAATGCCTGACATATACCCCGAATTTCATTCGGGGCTATTCAAATTAAACCACATTCGTGGTTTTTATGAATCCTGAAATGGATTCAATGTGAATAACCCTGTACGAAGTGCAGGGGGTGTCGTGTAAAGGGAAACAACCACAACGTGGTTGAAGGTTAAATGCGATTGCCCTTTGGGCCTAGCCTTCAATCCTTCTTTTTTTCTAAAAAATGTTAAACCCTTTTGTCAGGTATGTTGCAATGGTGAAACATATGTGACTAAATGCAGCATGAGTGTTAAAAGTTAACCTGTTTGTGTAAAAAAGTAAACACCCACTTCCTGTATGTTAGACCCTTGAATTTAGTGCAGTATTTGAATGCGACAGAGGATCGGATTTGGTGAATTAATAAAGCACCAAAGCGCTTAAATCGGATGAGCATTTCAGAGCACTAAAGAGTTATTCTCTTCTTTAAATGCGGAAAAAGGAAGAGTCAATGCAACAGAAAACTAAGGGAAAGCACAACGGTGTTTAGTTGATATAATATAAGTAGTATAACACAAAATTTATGAAAAAAGACAATTATTTACCCGATTGCTATCGGTCTCGGTTCAGTAAAATGTTACTGTACATGAAGACCACTTTTTTAGTGGCATTTTTGTCAATTGGTACCGTGTCAGCATCTTTGCATGGGCAAGGGGATGCGAATGCTATAAGTGGCAGAGGTTTACAGCAAGAGGAGCGCACTGTCTCTGGTTCAGTAACGGATGCTAAAGGCCAACCAATACCAGGTGTGTCTGTCGTGATTCAGGGAACCACTACGGGAACCATTACCGACTTGGATGGTAATTATAACCTACTCATTGAAGATAACGACGCTGAAATCGTGTTTTCGTTTATAGGCTTTGTTAATCAGGAAGTATTGCTTGGAGACCGTACCAAACTGGATGTCGTCTTGGATGAAGAGGTAACCGGTTTGGATGAAGTGGTTGTGGTTGGATATGGGGCTCAAAAGAAAGCTAATTTGACAGGATCTGTTAGTACGGTGGACTTTTCCAAGCAGGCAGAGTCGCGTCCTGTTACCAGTGTTTCTTCCGCTCTTTCCGGACTTACTTCAGGGGTGACAGTTAGGCAGGGTGTAGGTAAACCTGGGGAAGACGGTGCTTCCATACGAATTCGTGGAATGGGTACATTAAATGACAATAGCCCATTGGTAATTATTGATGGGATGGAAGGGGTTTTAGATGCCGTTAATCCGGATGATATTGCCTCCATTTCCATATTGAAGGATGCGGCTTCTTCTGCCATCTATGGTTCACGAGCCGCCAATGGGGTTATTCTGGTAACCACTAAAAAAGGAAAAAGTGGTGCAACAACAGTCACCTATAGTGGTAATCTTTCCATTGCATCCCCATCAAATATTTTGGAATTTGTATCCGATTACCCTACTTACATGCGCTTAATAAATGAAAGTGCCAGAAATATTGGAAGTAGTGAGCACTTCAGCCAAGGTACTATTGACGCATGGGAAGCTGCTAACGCCAATCCCAACGGTTTAAATGAAAACGGTGTGCCTAACTGGGTAGCTTTTCCGAATACCAATTGGTCCACGGAGATGTATGAGTCAAACGTTGTTCAGCAACACTCGTTATCCATTAATGGTGGCAGTGAAAAATCGTCTTATTTATTGTCGTTAGGCTATTTAGATAATCCAGGATTGGTTCAGAATACCGGTATTAAGCGCTATAACCTGCGCATTAACCTGGAATCTGAAGTGACTGATTGGTTGAAAGTCGGCACACGCACTTATGCTATTCAGCAAGATAAGGATCTTGGAAATTACAAGGACATGTTAAATTATGCACGTCAATCCACTCCTGGCTTGATTGGCGAGTATAATGGTCAGTATGGTTTTCCGGAAGCGCCTGAAGAGAGTGCCACAGCCAACAACTTGTATGGTTTCCTGAATAATAAAGAAGGAGACGATCGCTTATCGCGCTTTAACACGACTGTTTATAGTGAGGTGTCTGTTTTGAATGGACTAACCTGGAACATGAATGTGAATTATGCACGACGCTTTGACGAGTATAATAACCACACAAATGCGAAAGCCGGAGAAAGAATCAAATTTAGCGATGGAACCATCATGTCGCCAGCGGTTTCTCCAGATTTAATGACGACTTATTATAAGACTTATGCCAATGAATCCTATACATTTGAAAATTTGCTGAGATACGAGAAAACCTTTGCGGATGACCATGCGGTGAATGCCTTATTGGGATACAATGAGAATCGCTTTTTTGCGTATGATCATAAGGCAACAAAGAAAGGACTTATTGATCAGAGCGTGTCAACGCTTGGATCGGCAACTGAAATGCTTTCAATTGATGGGGGAGCGAATGATTACGCCATTCGTTCATGGTTTGGAAGACTAAATTATGCTTACAAACAGAGGTACCTGTTTGAGGCCAACTATAGATATGATGGATCGTCCAGATTTCATGAAGACACCAGATGGGGATTATTCCCATCATTCTCTGCTGCCTGGCGTATATCCGAAGAAAAC
Organism: Marinilabiliaceae bacterium; assembly: GCA_016342595.1. Taxonomy (GTDB): domain Bacteria; phylum Bacteroidota; class Bacteroidia; order Bacteroidales; family Marinilabiliaceae; genus JAEINY01. Next base: position 3,886 of record JAEINY010000035.1, on the reverse strand, counting down.
TTTATGAAGGACCTGGTGCCGGATTTACAAAATTTAAAACTAAGGGCTTCATGGGGGCAACTCGGTAATAACGTAACCAAACGAGGTAGTTATGTAGATAACTATGCTTACCAGGCAGTCTATGGCTCAGTGGGGTATTCTTTGGGTGGTGCTCAGGTGGCTGGTTTAAGACCAACCATCATTGCAAATCCGGCCTTAGAGTGGGAGTCAACGACTATGACAAACATTGGTTTGGATTTTATGACCTTTAGTTCAAGGCTTTCAGCCGAAATTGATTACTACAATAAGGTGACTGATGGGATTTTGACCACACCACCAATACCCATGACAGCCGGATTGATTGGAGCGCCTATTAAAAACACGGCAGAAGTGTCCAATAAAGGTTTGGAATTTACTTTAGGCTGGAGAGATCAGATTGGTGAAGTGGAATATTCGGTGTCTGGTAACTTTTCATATAACAAGAATGAAGTCACCAAATATAAGGGTAAACTTGTAGAAGGCTGGGAAACAGACGACGAAGGCAATGAGTATTATGCGTCTAATTTGGGGGATGTGTCGACTGGCGGCCGGACAAGAATTCTGGAAGGACATATGATTAATGAGTATCGTCTGTTGAGTGTATATAATGGCAATGGTTCCTATTTCCAGACCGATGGTACCGTTAATCCCAATGGAGGCCCCCAAGATGGTATGATTCGTACCGAAGCGGACATGCAATGGATGGAAGCAATGGTTGCTGCGGGTAATACATTCTATCCGAACCAACACATACGCCCCAATGGCATCTGGTATGGTGATTATATCTATGCGGATACCAATGGGGATGGTAAATTTGGTAACAGCTACGATCGCAGTTTTACAGGTACATCCAGTGTCCCCAAATATAACTTTGGCGCAACTATCAACCTCAGTTGGAAAAACTTCGATTTGGGTATGGTTTGGTCGGGTCAGGCTGGTTATGAATTGTACTGGAATGAGGATGGATACAATGGCCCCAACTTAAGAACCGGTAATCAGATCGGGCAAATGCTGGTGGGAAATCATTATTATTATAATCCGGATGAACCCAATGATCCGGCGACTAATATCCATGCAGAATATCCCCGCCTGAAATTATCACAAGGTGATCCACAGAATATTCAGGAAAGCAGAGCCTGGCTGTATGATGCAGCCTATATTAAGTTGCGAAACCTGACCATTGGCTATACTTTACCTAAACGATTAGCGAATAAAGCACTGATGAAGTCTGCCCGGATATATTTTTCGGCTGAAAACTTGCTGACGATTACCTCCTTCCCCGGCCTGGATCCGGAAATGAGTGCCAATACCAATTATCCAATCATGAAGCAAATATCAGTGGGGACTAATATCACCTTTTAATTCATAGTAAGATGAGACGATTAAAATATATATATATCATAGTTGTAGCAACTCTATTATTGAGTAGTTGTAAAAATGACCTTTTGGATACTGCGCCATACGATAAGATTGGTTCAGAAAGCATGTGGGAGAACGAAAATTTGGTGGATCTGGGCGTGAATGGCGTTTACAATACCTTGCGTCAACCCATGGTGGCCAAAGAGAAGTGGATGCTTGATCAAGATGGTTATGTGGGAATGGATTGTAACAGAACATCGTGGATAATAGGATCTTCAACTTTTAAAAGTGGTGTGATTAATGCAGGGGATGGTTTATTTAGTAAGTATTGGAAGCAACATTACGAAGGCATCCATCGTGCCAATGGAGCCATTACTGCTTTAGAGGCGGGTGTACCTGTTACGGATGAAAAAGCCGCCCGATTAATTGCAGAAGTAAAGTTTTTGAGGGCCTTCTTTTATTTTGGATTAAACCAGGTGTTCAAAGGTGTTCCGGAATACCTCGAACCAGTGTCTGTGGAGAAATTAACCAGAGGCAGGGAGACGGAAGAACATGTGTGGTCTACAATAATAGATGACTTAAATGCTTGTATTAATGAGCCTAATCTACCTGATATGTATCAAGCAGGGGATGCCAATATTGGTCGTGCGACCAAAGCTGCGGCTTATGCACTTAGAGGCAAGGTTTATTTATATATGAAAGAATATACCCTGGCAGAAGCTGATTTTCGGAAAGTGGGCGATTTAGGTTCAACCTTGTATCAGGGAAACTATAAAGAGCTTTTCACGCAAAGCAATGAGCAACATCCGGAGATGATTTTTTCGGTGCAGAACATTGAATTAGCTGGTTTGGGTTCTCGTACACAAAAATATTGTGGATCACGGGTTGCGTTTGGTTCGAATTGGAATAGTTACCTGGTACATCCTGATTTTGTGGAGTCTTTTGAAAATGCTGATGGTTCAAAATTTAATTGGGATGATTACTTACCAGGCTATTCAACCATGACGCCAACCGAGCGCATTGTATTTTTCCTCAGGGATAATTTAAGTGCCGAAAAGGTGGCTGATTTTGAAGCAAAGGGAGCCAACATGGCCTTGTATCTTCCGCTTGGAAACGAAGCGCGTGTTAAAGCTGCTTACGATAGCCGCGATCCACGTTTGAAGGCGACTGTAATTACGCCTTACTCCACTTTTAAGGGTGCTGCCGGTACCTCTGAATACACGTATACTTCGCGCTGGCCTTACATTGGCTATGATAGAGAAGAGCCATTTGATCTACGTACGGATACCAATAATAAATTCTATTATCTATGGCGGAAATGGGTGTATGAAGGAACGTCTATTTCAAACAGGGAGTATGGCCCAACTGACTTCCCGCTTATTCGCTATGCCGATGTATTGTTAATGTTGGCAGAAGCCATAAATGAACAGAAATTCAGTCAAGAAGCGGTAGATGTGGTTAATGAGGTTCGTGCACGTGCAGGTATGGCCTTATTGCAGACGGCCGATGCCAGTTTGCCAACTTATGTAGCCGATCAAATAAATTTGCGGGAGCGAATCCGGAATGAACGCAGATGGGAGTTTGCGCTGGAAGGCATCAATATTTTTGATGAAATGAGATGGGGTACTCTGAAAGAGAAGAAATATTACGAAGGTAATGGAGCCAAAGAGATTTGGGGGTCGGTAACTTATCAATACTCCTATCTTGGAGATTATATTAACACATGGGCCATTCCTCGTGCTGAAACAGAAAGAAACACCAACCTTAAGCAGAATACTGGTTGGGACGACTAAGAGGTTGATCCAATAGAAATAACTTTTGATTATAGAAAAGAGTTTCGGTGAGAATAGATCTTAATTTTGGTAAGGCTGAAGGCCTTTAACAACAAAGCTTGGGGCAACGCCCCAAGTATACTGTAAGGGGTGGGGCCATCACCCTGAATGGGTGAGACAATACGATTTATTTGTTGTTTGTCTCAGACCTTCATATCAACTAAATTGAATGGATAAAAACCAGAAGGTTAAATAAAAAGGGGGGATCTGGATAAGATCCCCCTTTTTAGTTGTTGTATTTAATGCTTTTGATTGAAGGCTAGTGCTTCAAATTCTAAATTCAAGTAATTATTTTACCTTGCTTCCAATCAAATAAATTTTTTCTTTAAACCGCGAATTACGCTAATTAAACGAATTATTAAAATTTCTGGTAATTAACGTTTTCCGGCGGAAAACGAATTCGTGTAATTCGTTAAATTCGCGGTTCCTTTAAAGAAAACTGCGAAGCAGTTGATATATTGTAATTAGGTGTTTCATATATCAGTAGGTTGCTCCATTAATAAATTATAGTATTTATTTTCACATGTTCTTTTTCACAATTTGAACTTCGACAACACCTAATCAACTCTTTTTATATAAGTGCTCAAGCCGCACGGGCTTTTACTTTTTTTCTACAGCCAAAAAAAGTAAACCAAAAAGGCCGCCGCTCAATTGCAATATACGCTAAACGATTACAT
>JAEINY010000455.1 GCA_016342595.1 Marinilabiliaceae bacterium | reverse complement strand
TAAGTCCGACAGGCTGCTAGAGAGGTTTCTCTCAGATGGTGTGATGGAGCTGAAAAACTGTTTCAGATTATGAATTAAAGTCATGATCCTTTTACTTTAAGATAATCACTTTTGTGAATAACTGAAATTAGTGATAATCAGTGAAAATGTCAACCTGGTGATACGCTCAAAAAATAATAGTTACACAAAGTTGCACGAAGAAAACACAGAGGATATCTTATGCTTGGCTGTATTGATGGTATAATAACCCTCTGTGAACTGCCTTATGCTTTTTTATCTCAGGGAGCTCTGTGTAACTTTTTCAAGCAAAACAACCTAGCCCGATAACCATCTGGCCACAAAGATTGTTTCGCTTCGCTCAACCGAGGTATACATCATTCCATTAAAAAATATCAATTTATGAACGGGCTACTAGTGATACCGCAAAAAAAAAGCCCTGCGGTTGGCAGGGCTTAAAAGGATATTATCTGTGGAGATGATTATTTTGTGGGAAGTTCTTTTAACTTCAGGTGATCACCCGCATCTTTTACAATGGTTTGGTAATACTCCGGGGAATATCCGGGGAATTTAGCATGAGCTGGATTTCCATGCTCATTGCGCAGGAATTCACCGTCTTTTTCTTCGTGCAAGTTACCATCGTTATATTTCACCAATAAGAAGTTACCCAATTCACGCCATTTGGCAACTACTAATTCAGCCTGGTTCATCGAGAAATCAGTCAGGAATTCACGGGCTAAGTCCGGATTTTGATCATATAAGCTTTTGGCAGCCTGGTCAATGGCAACCGCTGAAGCCGTTAATTTATCTTCCAGTTCGGTTTGTACCTTCTTGATATCTTCAATCATGTAGCTGTAACGGCCGTAAGCCTGGTTACTGACATAGGTGAAGGCCCAAAAAGCGGAGGTTGGACTATAAGTCAGCAAGTCGCCGTTTCCATTTTTCAAACAATTTGGCACATCAGTCATACCACAGTACATCGGCATGTACACTGAAGAAGCAGCATCATCCACCCCAAACCAAAGGATACCACCAATGTGATTGGGTAACCAGTTGCGCATCTGAGCCACAAAGGAGAAACCTGTTTGCTGTGTTGCTATGGCACGTTCGTTAAAATACTTCTCACCTTCTACTTCCCATGTTAATGGACGGAAGCGGTAGGGTTTAGCAAACGGACCTGCGCCGGCATCTTTAGTCATATCAAGCGCTGTTCCTTCATAGTGGTCACGCATAATATTCATCACATCACGGTGAGATATTTTACGATCGGGCTTGATGTAAAGTGGCATGCGCTTTAGCGATTCACCTTTGGCATAGTCTTCAAACCCACCCATTTCAGCTGGGTTCATGATGTTGAAAGCACTCCAAACACGAGCATCACAGAAACGAACAGCACCAAAATCAAGGGGCGCGTAAGCATCTGAGAAATTGAAATTTTTGTTTTTTCCATCGAAATACCCTTGTTCACGTGCAAAGGAGATCACATCTTCTGAATAGATACAGTTCTCTTTGTCATTCAAAGGGAAAGTTGTAATACGTGCCTGGTTAGCATGGGCAGATACATATCCATCCGGAATTTGTACAGCCACCCAAACAGCTCCCTTGTTGTTTGGACCTTTTCCAATCAATTCCATCACCCACACTTCGTTCGCATCTGCAATTGAAAAAGACTCACCTGAGCTATAATAACCATATTTGTCAACTAATTCACCCATGGTTTTAATGGCTTCGCGTGCTGTTTTGGCGCGTTGTAAAGTAATGTAGATCAAACTGCCATAATCAATTATTCCTTCCGGATCGCGAAGCTCTTTACGACCACCATAGGTAGTTTCGGCAATGGTTAACTGGTGTTCGTTCATGTTACCTATAACAGTATAAGTAGATGGCACCTGATCAATTTCGCCAAGGTATTTACCGGTATCCCATTCATACACCTTAAGCATTGAGCCGGGCTCGTGTTTGGCAGCAGGCCAGTAGTATAGTTCACCGTATAAATCATGTGAATCAGCTGCATACGATAATAATGTAGAACCGTCCACCGACGCATTTTTTGTAACCAAAACATTGGTACAAGCATTGGCAGGAGACAGGTAGAATAAACCGGCCGCCATTAATGCAAGTGCTGTAAATCGTTTTAACATATCGATATAGTTATAAATTAATGACTCTTTGAAGGCAAATATATAAAAACCACATAACTAGAATGTGAGTTTTGTTAGTATTTTATCAGTTAAAAGTTTGAGAAAAGAGTACAAATATCAATGTGGCAAAGCGTAATCAATATATAAATTTTATGAGACGTGTGAATAAATTGTACGCTTTTTAGAATAAGGATGCTTTTGAGTTTCTATTTTTTTTGAGGCTTTTTTTTCCGGAGCAAATTCAAGTTAGGAATTGTATCGAAATAACTATTAATAGTTACTAA
>JAEINY010000034.1 GCA_016342595.1 Marinilabiliaceae bacterium | reverse complement strand
TCGTTCCACTTCGCGGTTACAATTATAGCTTGTTACATCTCTTTAATGGGATGATTTTTATTGATAAAAATGATCCGATAAGGATCAAATAACAATAACCGTAGGTGAAAACCTACGGTGCAACAGAATGAAAGAAGGAACTCCAGGGAGTTCAATTTTTAATAATAACTACTCATCTTCCGGAAGAGCCTTTTTTATGATTGCTAATTACCAACCAATAAAACGGAAATAATGGCAGGGCTGATGGAATCCGTTACATTTGCAATTAATAGTTGGCTTCCTCTCCAGTCTTTGGACAAAAAGAAATTTGAATCCGGCCTGTTGGGTGGTAGTGATTTTAATAAACTTTCTCCATTTCCCTGCAAATAAAAATAGACCCTGTTTTTTCCAGAGGTATTAATAATTCGTAATAACATTTCGGATCCGTTATTGGTCTGGAGCTGAAGACTCTCGTTGCAGTGGATGTGAAGAACAGGTAACTTTTTAATGTGAAATGTATTTCGCCGGCTGGAATCTGATCCAATGTAATAGATGGAAGTGTCGGGTTTGTTCCAATTAAAAAATGAATCTTTAGAGTAGAATGATTCACTATCGTTATCAGAAGCAGGCCTGAAAGAACATGAATAATTTACAAGTAGTGTAATAATTAATAGTTTGAACAAGTTGTGTTTTTGTCCATTCATTGTTTAAGTCTAAATTGTAATACCAATTAAATATCAAATGCGGATAGCTATCGCATGCGCTGGTATAATGCCGATACATAATCAAAGAGCGTTTAGAAGTGAAACGCACTAAAGGTGCATTTTGATTAGTAAACGGTATAAAAGGGGATGATTGATAATTTGTCTGTTCATAATAAAGAGTTCAATGGAATGGGGATTCGCATGAACTCTTTATTTATATGTAAAAAAAACTAACTTATTTTAATCTTACAATCGGCATTTGGATCACTCAGGTTTGTAATTGTAATTTCTTGTCCTGCCACATCCCAACTGCCACGTAATGTTGCTGTTGGTTGATTAGGTTGCATCGTGTGTTGTCCGTTAAGTTTACCGTCGCCTAACATCGCATCTTCAGGAGCTCCATTAACTTGAAAGATCAAGATATTTGAACGTGAAGGATTGCTGAAAGCGTAGGTTGACCGTGTTCCATTGGCACCTATCCATGTACATTGTTGGTCATTGTTGATAACAGCTTCACCTTGTCTGGTAATAACGGGATTTTTAGTTGTTACAGTCATAGCTTAGAAATTAATTTATTTACCTACTCTGTAAAAGGCTTTTCGGTAACCGCCCTGTGAAACATCGTGCACGATAATAACACATGAGCTAATGTCCATTATCTCTATTTTTAATCAAAACAAAATGTGTGAAGGGTTACTTTTTTTTAGTAGGGTGAATGATTCTCTTAGTAAATGCATACAGCCTGTTTGTAATTGTGGAGTGAGTTAATAAAAAATCATTTGCCTGAGAATGTGCGGAAGTAAATTTGGGTATAGTATTTCCGCGTCCATTTAAAATGCATCTTAATATTTGCTCAAATGGGATATATTTCTGAAATTGAGTAAAAGCCAATAAATACTGAAGTCTATCACATTTTGTAATTGTTAAAAATCAAATAAATAACCTTTTAATCACCGTGAATTATGGATTTAAGAACAACTTACATGGGTATTGAGCTTAAGAATCCCATTATCATCGGCGCCAGTAATCTGGTGACCAATCTTAAGATGGCTAAAAAACTGGAAGAAGCCGGTGCAGGTGCGATTGTGTATAAGTCTCTTTTTGAGGAGCAGCTTCATCTGGAAGCGGGTGAATTGGAAGATGATCTGCATGAATATGACGAGCGTCATGCCGAAATGACTTCTCTGTTTCCGCACATTGAACATTCTGGTCCCAAGGCTCACCTAATGGCCCTGAAAAGTTTGAAAGAATCGGTATCTATACCCGTATTTGCCAGCTTAAATTGCATTTATGATGTGAGTTGGGTGGAGTATGCAAAGTATATGGAGCAAACGGGAGTGGATGGTTTGGAGTTGAACTTTTATTCCACTATTTCCGATGTGGAAAAGACTCCGGCCATTATTGAGGATGAACGCCTGGAAATTTTAAAACGCATCAAAGCAGAAGTGAAAATTCCGGTAAGTGTGAAGTTGAGTCCTTTTTATACCAATATGATGAATGTGGTATATCGCATGGATAAAAACGGAGCCAATGCCTTTGTGTTATTTAATAAGCTGTTTCAACCTGATATTAATGTGGAAAGTGAGGAGATGAAGATACCTTACAATTTAAGCCATAAAGGAGATAACAGGTTATCCTTGCGTTTTGCGGGTTTATTGGCTGGTAACGTTAATGGTAGTATCTGTAGTAATACGGGTATTATGGATGGGCAGGATGTGATTACCATGCTTTTGGCGGGTGCTGATGCCGTTCAGGTGGTGAGTACCATTTATAAAAATGGGGTGATTCAAGTTACACGCATGTTGGAAGAATTGGAAATTTGGATGAAAAGTAAAGGCTATGATAAGCTGGAAGATTTCAAAGGCAAATTATCTAAAAAGAATGTGGCTGAACCACATGCCTACAAGCGGGCTCAATATGTTGACTTCTTAATGAAATCAAAAGAGTTCCTGACAAAGTATCCTGTGAATTAATTTTTTCATTAATTACTGAAGCCGGTCTGTTGATTGGCTTTTTTTCTTTTTATTTAACTTTTTTTACTTTTTCTTTTGTAAGACACATTTTCGTTTTTATATTTATCAGCAGTTCTTAGGGAACTTATAAGTAGAGGCTTTGCGAAAAAGATCTTTTTTTGTAAAGCTTTTCGACTTCTTGTAATAAAGATAAGAGGTAAGTTATTGATGGTTATGGTTTTAATATTTATTATTTAATAAACTTAAGTATGAGCAATAAACGCGTTTATACCTTTGGTAACGGACAAGCTGAAGGTAAGGCTGATATGAAAAACTTACTGGGTGGTAAGGGTGCCAACCTGGCAGAAATGAACCGCATCGGGGTACCTGTACCTGCAGGATTTACTATCACTACTGAGGTTTGTACTGAGTACAACCAAAAAGGTCGTGAAGCGGTAGTCGAGTTGATGAAAGCTGAAGTAATGGCTGGTGTAACTGCTACTGAAAAAGTAATGAACGCTAAGTTTGGCTCTACCGGTGAGGCTTTCCCATTGTTGCTTTCTGTTCGTTCAGGTGCAAGGGTTTCAATGCCTGGTATGATGAATACGGTATTGAACCTGGGTATGAACGATGAAGCGGTGAAGATTTTGGCTGAGAAGTCAGGAAACGAGCGTTTTGCCTGGGATTCATACCGTCGTTTCATCCAGATGTATGGTGACGTAGTAATGGGTGTAGAAGCAGAGAAAGGTGAGCACGATCCTTTCGAAGTGGAAATGGATCTGGTAAAAGAAGCTAAAGGCTATTCTTCAGATACCGAATTTACTGCAGAGGATTTGAAAAATATCGTTGCTCTTTTCAAGACGGTGGTGAAAGTTAAAACAGGCAAAGAGTTCCCGACGAATCCATGGGATCAATTATGGGGTGCTATTTGTGCTGTATTTGATTCATGGAATACAGAGCGTGCTATTTTGTACCGTCAATTGGAGCAAATTCCGGAAGAGTGGGGTACTGCAGTAAACGTTCAAGCCATGGTATATGGTAACATGGGAGAAAACTCTGCAACAGGAGTGGCCTTTACACGTGATTCAGCAACTGGTGAAAACATCTTCAATGGTGAGTATTTGATTGATGCTCAGGGTGAGGATGTGGTAGCTGGTGTGCGTACGCCTCAGGAAATTACTTTGGAAGGGTCAAAAAGATGGGCTGCTCAGCAGGATATTTCTGAAGAAGTACGTGTTTCTAAATTTCCTTCTCTGGAAGAAACAATGCCTGCTGCTTATAAAGACCTGAATGAGACTCAGAATAAATTAGAGAAGCATTATTCAGATATGCAGGATCTTGAGTTTACCATTCAGGATGGTAAATTATGGATGTTGCAAACACGTAGCGGTAAGCGTACAGGTGCTGCTATGGTGAACATCGCAGCTGAGATGTTGCAGGAAGGTATGATTGACGAGAAAACAGCTGTTTTGCGTCAGGATGCCAATAAATTAGATGAATTATTACACCCTGTATTCGAAGCATCGGCTATTGCATCGGCTAAAACATTAACAAAAGGTTTACCTGCATCTCCCGGCGCGGCAACTGGTCGTATTGTTTTCTTTGCTGATGAAGCTGAAGAGTGGGCGGCCAAAGAAGAGAAAGTAATATTGGTACGTATTGAGACTTCGCCGGAAGATTTGCGTGGTATGCATGCTGCTGAAGGTATCTTAACTGCTCGTGGTGGTATGACTTCTCACGCGGCTGTTGTAGCTCGTGGTATGGGTAAATGTTGTGTGTCGGGTGCTGGTGAAGTAAGCGTTGATTATAAGGCACGTACAATGACTATCAATGGGGAAGTATACAAAGAAGGTGACTGGATGTCATTGAATGGTACAACTGGTGAAGTTTACGAAGGAAAAGTAGGTACCATTACACCTGAGTTGTCTGGTAACTTTGGTAAGTTAATGGACTTAGCTGATAAATACACTAAGATGTATGTGCGTACGAATGCTGATTCACCACATGACGCTCAGGTAGCTTATGAATTTGGTGCTCAGGGTATTGGTTTATGTCGTACGGAGCACATGTTCTTCGAAGGAGATCGTATTAAAACAGTACGTGAAATGATTTTGGCAAATGATTTAGCTGGCCGTAAAGATGCCTTAGCTAAATTGTTACCAATGCAACGTGAAGATTTTGAAGGAATTTTGGAAGCGATGAACGGGTTTGGAGTAACCATCCGTTTGCTCGATCCACCATTGCATGAGTTTACTCCCAATGAGCCGGAAGCACAGGCTGAAATGGCTAAAGAGTTAGGTATTTCTGTGGAAGAAGTAAAAGCCAAAGTAGATTCATTGCACGAATTCAACCCAATGTTGGGTCACCGTGGATGTCGCTTAGGTATTACTTATCCTGAGATCACTGAGATGCAGGCACGTGCCATTATTGAGGCAGCTTGTAGCTTGAAAGCAAAAGGATTAGATCCTAAACCTGAAATCATGGTGCCATTAATTGGTACTGTTCAGGAATTCAAGATGCAGGAAGATATCATCCGTCGTGTAGCGAAAGAAGTATTTACTGAAAAAGGTGTTGAAGTGGATTACATGGTAGGTACCATGATTGAGATTCCTCGCGCAGCTTTAACGGCTAACGAAATTGCTGAATATGCTGAGTTCTTCTCATTTGGAACAAATGACTTGACGCAGATGACTTTCGGTTACTCACGTGATGATGCCGGTAAGTTTTTACCAATCTATATCAATAAAGGGATCTTGAAAAACGATCCATTCCAGGCGCTTGATCAAACGGGTGTTGGTCAATTAGTGGAAATGGGAACTCAAAAAGGTCGTTCTGTCCGTCCTGACTTGAAAGTAGGTATTTGTGGTGAGCACGGTGGTGAGCCTTCTTCTGTTGAGTTCTGTCACTCGGTAGGTATGGACTATGTTTCTTGTTCTCCATTCCGTGTGCCTATTGCACGTTTAGCTGCTGCTCAAGCTGCTATCAAGAATGCTTAATCAAAAATTGATTAATATATTTAGAGAGCCATCCCATAGGGTGGCTCTTTTTTATGGGGTATAAAATTTCGTCTTTCTGTCTTTTGTTCTCCAACTTTAGTACTAGGTGCTCAGCTATCAGATTTCGAACACCGGACTTCGGACACAAACCGATTACCTTCATCCTTTTCTCTTTTAACTTACCACACCTTCCATGAATCAGTTATTCTACGAGCGAATTATATTACCTTTGCCAAAAAGATATATCTAGTGGGACGAATTTTGGCAATTGATTACGGGCGAAAAAAAAGCGGAATAGCCGTCACTGACCCGTTAAAAATTATCGCAAATGGATTAACGACTGTGCCTTCGCATGAGCTGTTTGAGTTTGTAGAGAAATACATGCAGCAAGAAGAGGTGGAAATGATTGTGGTGGGATATCCGAAACAAACCACTGGTGAGGAATCGGAGTCTATGAAATACATCCAGCCATTTGTGAATCGCTTAACGAACAAGTATCCACAATTGCCTGTTACCTGGGTAGATGAGCGCTTTACGTCAAAGATTGCTTTTCAAGCCATGATTGATGGTGGACTCAAGAAAAAAGCCAGGCAAAATAAAGCAATGGTTGATAAAGTTAGTGCAACCATAATTTTACAAACCTATATGGAGCAAATTAGATAAATATGATTTACCCTGTTGTTGTATTTGGACATCCGGTATTAAGAAAAGTGGCCAATGATATCACATCTGATTATGATGAATTATCAGATGTGATAGCCAATATGTTTGAAACTATGTATCGTGCCGATGGTGTTGGATTGGCTGCACCACAAATTGGAAAATCCATTCGCTTATTCATTATTGATGCTGATCCACTCAAAGATGATTTTCCGGAATTGGCAGGATTTAAAAAAGTATTTATTAATGCTGAGATTATTGAGCGGGAAGGAAAAGAGGTATCAATGTCCGAAGGGTGTTTGAGTTTGCCTTCTATTAATGAAGATGTCAAACGTCCATCAAAAATAAAAATGCGTTATTTAGATGAAAAATTTATCCCGCATGAGGTTGAATATTCAGGATTTGCTGCCCGTGTCATTCAGCATGAGTATGATCATATTGAGGGGAAATTATTCATTGATTATTTAAATCCCTTACGAAAGCGGTTGTTAAAAGGGAAGTTAAATAATATTTCAAAAGGAAAGGTAAATTTGGGATACAGAATAAAGATAGCCCAATAATTTAATCTTAAAAAGATAAAAAAGCGATATCTAAGTTTTAGATATCGCTTTTTTTATGTTTATGTAAATGGTAGTGGTATAGTGCTTTAGGGTGTATTTTTTAGAAAAGTTACAAACATGATGAAAATCATTGTTTAAATAATGTAACCCATTTTGGGTTGCGTTATTTTCAAATAACTTTTTGTACAGTTGACCAATTTAATTGGTTGCTTAATGTAAAGTTTCCGCCATCGCGTTTTTCAGGGTGTAAATTGGCTGGTGATAGTTGATAGTAAAAAACCAAACAATGCACATTATGAAAGATTTTACATTAAAGAGAGGAGCGATTGTCATGTTCTTGACAATCATGAGTGTATCGTTGGCATTCAGCCAAGGTGTACAACGTATCTATGTAAGTACAAATGGTGATGATTTTGTCGCATTTAATGCCCATGGCAGTTGGGATGATGCAACGGATGAACTACAAGAAGCTATTAACGCCTTGTGGGTGAATGGTGGTGGTGAGATTTGGGTAGAAAGCGGTACCTATAGGCCTACTCACAGATACACTTCTGATGAACCTGAAGATACAAGACAAAGAAGTTTTGTAATGCGTGAAGGTGTTTCTGTAATTGGTGGTTTTGCTGGTACTGAAACCAGTTTGGAACAGCGTGAGAATTACGGCTATGATTGGAATAATGGCAATCCATCTGCGCATGATAATGCTACTGTTTTTACAGGTGATTTGGATGGTGAGAGTGCTTATCACGTGGTTTATACAAATGGATTGAGCAATAACTTTGTAGCACTTAGTGATGTGATTATTACCGATGGTATTGCGGATGGTGCTGGTGTTGATGGCAGAGGTGCTGGCATTCAGACGCGTGGAGGCGGTGTTTTCAATAATCTCATGATTTATGGTAACATGGCCAATAAAGGTGGGGGTATCTATGCTTATCGAGGTGGTATTTTTAATAATTGTGAATTAACCGATAATGATGCGCGTGATGATGGTGATTTCGAGCTACTTGGGACAGCTATTGGGGGTGGTATTTATCTTCATTTAGATGGGGGTGAGGTAAATAACTGTTTTTTTTATGACAATTATACAACAGGATCAGGAGCTGGAATATGTAGTACCGGTGGGACTATAACCAATAGTCGTTTCATAATTAATGAAGCGGACAGTAAAGGTGGCGCAGTCTATTCATACGGTGATATGGATGGTGAAGTACCTACTTCAGGTGGTACTTATAAAAATTGCCTCATGGCTAGTAATACAGCATGGGTTGATGGTGGTGGTATTTTTGCCGCGGATACCGGAACCTGGGTGAATTGTACGGTTGTTAGTAACCGGGCTAGCGATGGTGGTGGTGGAGTGTATTCAAATACAGGTGCCACCTTTACCAACATAGTCATATGGGGTAATGAAAGCCCTAGTGGTGGTGATAATATTGTTTCATCTTCTGGTGGCGTTTTTACTCATCTTGTTGTAGATAGTACCGATACCGGTATTATACCAGGTGTGAATAATGTCATTATTAGTAGCAATAACATCGGCACAGATGTTATAGGGCCTCATTTTATGGCTCCAACAGTATCTGCTCCTGGCCAAGGTACTAATTCAACAGCATGGCATGCTAACTTAAATGCCAATTGGGATTTGCAGATTTCATCACCTATGATAAATGCTGGTACGCCTGATACTACTGGCTTGCATTTAGGTGACTTTGATTTAGATGACGAGGCGAGAATCGTTCAGGATACGGTTGATGTAGGGGCATACGAATTATTATACTATGCGATATCGGCTAATGATCCGGAAAATGGAAGCGTCGTCATTACAGATGATCCAAAGGTTTTACCAGGTGGGAGTGCCACAATTACACTTACTCCGGATGCAAATTTTAAGCTGTATTCCTTTGACGTAAATGGGGAACCTATGATGGGTAGTCTTTCTGGTCCGGAAATAGGTGAGCGGTCCTATTCACTAGCGGATATTCAGGGAAACTATGCTGTTGAGGCCGTTTTTGTTTCCTTGATCACATATGACATTTCTATTTCCAGTAATGCCGGTGGTGAGGTTCATCTGCCCGTGGATGAAATAGCTTACGAAGGTCGGGATTATACTGTTACCATTGATCCGGCATCTGGTTTTGGATTGTACAAGTTAGAGGTGGATGGTGATAGTGTGGCGGTGGATACTCTACTGAATGAGTTGGGTTCATATGTATACACCTTTACCGGGGTTAGTGATAATCATGAGGTATTAATTGATTTTAGACCTTATTATGATGTTACCGTAAGGAATACGGCTGGAGGTATAGTGGCCCCTTTGGCAGAACCTGGAAGATTTGCAGAAGAGGATTTGAGTCTTACCATCACACCGGATGAGGCGTATATGATTGCTTCTATAAGGCTTAATGATGAAGAGGTTTCTGGTCCATTTCCCCTCAATGATGAAGGAACGTTTACTTTTGAGATCTTAGGTGTGGATGCGGATGTGTCTGTGGATATTGAGTTTTCCTTATACAATATCATCACAGCTTCTGCGGAAACGGGTGGCGTTATTTTAAATGAAGGAGTAACTCAGGTGCCGGTCGGAGCAGAACATAGGGTTTACATCATTCCTGATGAAGGATTTAAACTGACCTCTCTCATGGAGAATGGCACTCCGTCCATCGGAGATACTTTAGTTCATTTGAATGATACTATTCCCTATCTGATTTCTCCAGTAGATAAGGATTATGTGATAACTGCTTCTTTTACAGCTTTCTTTGTCGTGTCAGTGAGTGAAACAGGCGGAGGGTCGGTTATTATTGATGGTGAAAAGGAGGTGCTTAAAGGTGGTTATAGTATTATTAGAATTATTCCTGATCCAGGTTACATGGTAATTTCAGCTATGCTGAATCTCACTACACCTGTACACTTGCAGCTTGAAATTGATGGCACATCTACTTACACCATACTCAATATTGAAAATAATACTAGCCTTGATGTGGAATTTGGAATCGCAGCTGGAGTGGATAAAATAGGAATACAAGATAATATTACAGTGATTCCTAATCCGGTTAACCAAGTATTAAAGGTAACAGGAAATGTTAAATCTGCTCAATTACTAAATATGAGTGGAACGGTAGTTGCTCATTTTAATCAAGACGAATTGAAGGGGAATATTTATGTTGGTCATTTGGCCAACGGACTCTATATCTTGAAATATGAAGATGGTAGAGGTGACTCAGGCTTTATTAAAATCATCATAAAGCATTGATTGGGTTTACTATCAAAAAAGAAGGAGGCGTAGGATTACGCCTCTTTTTTTTGTAAATTGAGATAGGGACTTTCTATTCCTTCAGCGTCGTTGGAATTGGAGATGATATACTAATTAAGATAAAATTCATGTAAACAATTAACAGTTTAGTGATGTGCCGTTTATCGTTTGTAAAAAAAACAAGAGACTATTAATAATTGTTTATAAATTAGTAAGATGTTTACCTGGAAATAGAGACATTATGCGTAACTCCTTTTGGCTTTTGATGGTAGTGTTCTTCGCTACAGCTTGTGTTCCACAAAAAGATGTGGTTTATCTGCAGGATGATGTAGAAAACAAATTCATCGATTCAGAACACAAAGTACAAAAAGATCGTCAGGTTATTCAACCGTTTGATGAGGTATATATTGAAGTCGCCAGTACAGATCGGGAAGGTTCTAACTTTCTGGAGCAACAACGTGGAGGGATGTACAGTGCTAATTCACCGGAGGCTTTATCCATCATTTCATATCGGGTAGATGAAAAGGGGAATGTGAATTTACCGGTTATTGGGAAGATACGAATCTCGGGTTATACGCTTGAGGAGGCCGCTGATTTTATGCAATTGCAGCTAGAGGAGTATTTGTATCAGCCATCCGTAAAAATCAACTTTGTGAATAAAAGTATCACTTTAATTGGTTTTGTATACCGGCCAGGGCGATATTACTATTCAAGTGACCACATCAATATTTTTCAGGCATTGGGTATGGCTGGAGATATTCAGGAATTTGGAAACAGGAAGCGCGTATTAATAATACGTGAAATAGATAATCGCACTACTAAAACCTTAGTAGATTTAACCAGTGAAAGTATTATTGATTCGCAATACTATTATTTAAGATCTAATGACGTGGTATACGTCGAGCCATTAAAAAGAAGATGGTGGGGAATGAATACCTTCCCATTTGCACTGCTTCTATCTTCTGTTACAACATTTATACTTGTTATGGATTACATTCAAAGAGACTAAGTTATGGCAATAGTAAATGAACAATCCAACGATTTTAAAATCATTATACAAAAATTCGGTAAATATTGGCGCCTCTATTTAGGATCCTTAGCTTTATTTATGATCCTGGGCATCTTGTATAACAAATTTGCTGAACCACGAGTCAATATTGGAGCAAAGATTGTTGTGCATGAGAGTAACCGAAGTATGATTGATCCGTCAACCTTTTTGCCTGGATCTGAATTGTTTAGTGGCCGAAACACCTTTCAGAATAGTTTGATATCTTTAAATGCCAGGCCATTACTTGAAAAAGTTTTCGATAAGCTGAATTTTAGTGTTCAATATTATCGCCAACGTCCACTCTATAATGAGAACTTGTATAGTGCTGCACCATTTCAGGTAATTCTTGATAAAAATCATTTGCAATTGACGGGGCAGGAATTTTACATCGAAATACTTTCAGATAGTAAGTACAAATTATCAGCAGAGGCTGATGAAGCCATGTTGCATAATTTTGTAACAGCCTCAAATGAACAGGAAGTACTGGATTGGCAGTTGGAAAAAGTATTCAACTTTGGAGAAACCGCACGAAATGAAAACTTTAAATTTACAATGCTCTTAAAGGAGGGCATTGATATGAAAAAGATCATGGGCCGAAAGTTATTCTTTGTGATTAATAGTAACCGCCAATTGGTTAATGCCTACAAGGATAACTTAACCGTTGAAGGGGCGCAATTAGATGCGACTGCGATTAATATTAATTTGATAGCAGGTAATTTTCGGCAGGGTAAGGATTTTTTAGATTCATATGTGGAGACGATTATTGACAGCGATTTACAACGAAAAAATCACATTGCCTTTTCGACTATTGATTTTATAGATGAGCAGCTTAATGAGGTGTTTGACTCATTAAGTCTGGCGGAACAATCATTACAGGATTTCAGAACCCAGCGTCAGGTGATTGATGTGAGTATGAAAGCGAGTCAGATTTATGATAATCTTCAGACCATGGGTGTTGAACGAGACCGAATTGAAGCACATGTGAATAATCTGGAGTTTTTGAATGATAATTTTAAAAAAGGCGATGACTTCACGGAGCATTCCGTGACGGTGTTGTCTGATTTGAATAACCAGGTGTTGAATGATTTGCTTAATGAGTACATTAGTCTTATCGGGCGTAAAAATCATCTGATTGAAAACCGGCAGGCCAAAAGTCCGCAACTACGGGAGTTGACTTTTCGGATCTCTAATTTGAAGAAAACTATTTTAGTGAACTTACAATATGAGCTGGATGCTTCCCGATTGGCTTTGCAGCAGACTCAGGTAAAAGTGTCAACGCTTAATTCAGAGTTAGATAAACTACCCGAAACACAGCGTAACTTAACCACTTTTGAACGCAATTTCAGGTTAAATGATGCCATTTACACTTTTCTTATTGAAAAACGTTCTGAAGCGCAGATTGCAAAAGCTTCTAATCTTCCGGATTATGAAGTAATCGATTATCCGGCTTTTGAAGGTTACCAGGCTCCTAAGAAAGCGCGAAATTTAGTATTTATGGTTTTTTGGGCTTTGCTCATACCAACGATATATATATTAATCCACGAATCATTCTTTGAGAAAATTGCAGATATTGAAGATTTTAGAGTCAACTTTAATGCACCTGTGCTCGGACAGATATACATGCATCCCAATGGTGCTAAAAATATGTTTGATAATGATAAGGACGATAAACACCAGATTACTGCCGAGTCATTCCGCAAGCTCAGAACGAATTTAGGTTTTTGGGGATGGCCTCAGGAGAATGAAGGCCGTATTATTTTACTTACATCCACCATGCCGGGTGAAGGTAAATCATTTTGTTCCTTTAATCTGGCCCATTCGCTGGCTGCGCTTGGTAAAAAAACTGTTTTACTGGATTTCGACTTGCGTAAAGGTGATTTGAGTGAAAATTATTTCACTGAAAATAGTGATGGGATTTCTCGTTACCTCTCTGGTCAGGTTGAATTGAATTCTATTATTAAAAAAACGGATAACAAAAATATCTTTTATATACCCGCTGGTCCCTTACCTCCTAATCCTGCGGAATTAGTCGATTCAGAGGAAAGCCGGGAAATGTTGAAGAAGCTACGGGAGAAGTATGATTATGTGATTGTTGATGCTGGCCCGGTAAGCGTGACAGCGGAAAGTCTTTCCCTGGGGCAATTGGCCGATCTGGTGATTATGATTATGCGTGTTAATTACACGCTTAAACACGAGTTAAAAGAAATTCTTACGGAGATGGATAGCTCGCTTGGAAAGAAGGTATCTGTACTTTTGAATGGTGTCAAAATATCGCGTAATCGTTATTATAGTTATTCGGCTTATTACATGAAGAAAAAAAAGAACTAGGATGTTTCGGATATCAAATCTGATCTACTTATATTTTATTTTACTATCATTTGCACCCATTGTATGTTTTCTTGATTACTCTACTGTTGATCAAGGATTCTATAAAATATATGGTGGCACCTTATTATTGATTTCTTTGGCTCTGCTCATTCGTAAAGGCGTTAATAACTCCCGGTTTGATGGATTGGTTTTGGCAGCATTGGTTGTATACGCTTATTATTTGGGATGGGATATTGTTTTACAGAAGGGGACTTATGCTCGGAAAGGGTTTGTATTTGATGCCTTTGTTAATCCATTTTTACACATTGCCTGCTTAATATATGTAGTTGATAATTATAAGATACCCGAAAGCTTGATTAATATTTTGATGAAGATTTTTATTGGTACTATCATGGCTTCGTTTGTGGTATCCTTAATTCAGTTTGTTCATGATCCGTTCTTTTTTGCACCTGATGAGTTAGCTGCTTATGCCCGGAAAATGGGAGCTGCAGATGATGCTTTTGAAGTTCGAAGGACTTCTGTTTTTGGCTATATCGGAATGCTGGAGGTGAGTCAGTCTTTTTTGCCAATTGTAGCTCTTGTGTCTGCTTATTATGCAAAAGTGAAGCATAAAATTCCATTTGTATGGCTAATAATGGGATTGGTGGTGGTGTTTGCTACCAATTCAAGGTTTGTACAAGTTGGTTTTTTAATGACATTAATGCCATTATTAATATTAGGAAAAAATAAGTGGCGAACGTTGCTTATCATTTCTTTTGCCACTCCTATTATTGTTTTATTATTTGTGCAGGTACTTGTTTTTACTGGTTTTGATATTGATGGGTATATTCAAAATCGTATCTTAGCTAATTCAGCTTCAACCCGATTACTGGCTTTTGAGATTTTCCAAAAGTTTTTTGGACAAAACCCATGGTTTGGATCAGGTGTTCATCTTTCCAATGAAGTGATTGTTGCACTGGCCGGACGAAGTTCGCAGATTCATGTGGGTTATTTAGCACATCTTTATTCATACGGTATCATAGGTAGTTTTTTTGCTTTTGTTTTTTGGTTTTTAATTGCCCGACGTTTTTATAGAACTGCGAAAATCACTCAATTCTGGGGGAGTTTTATAGGGATGGGTGTCTTTCTGTGGGCTAATGTAACACTGGTATATTACATCATCTTTACCTATGGATTGATGATGTCCTTTTTATTTGATCGGTATTATTGGAATAAGCACTATGAAGAAACTATTAAAGAAGACGCGTGATAAAGCTTTAGGTTTATTAACAAAAGGAGATGCACGAACAGTATTGCTTAAAAAAAATATAGCACTTTCTTTAGTTCTAAAGGGTACTGGGTTAGCTATTAGTTACATACGATTTCCTCTGATATTGGCTTATCTGGGTAATATGTGGCATGGCGTTTGGCTGACGGTGGGCTCATTTACCGGATGGCTTAGTTTTTTTAATATTGGTTTGGGAAATGGATTGCGCAACAAACTGGCTGAGAGTTTAGCAAAGCACGACCTTGTATCTGCCAAGAAATATGTGAGTAGTACCTATTTTGTTATTTCACTCATCTCTGTCGGATTATTCTTGATATTATTGCCCATTATTCTGGTGGTAGATTGGAATGAGGTTTTTAATGTTCAAGGGGCTGAACCAGGTGTATTAAAGGCTTCATTAATTGCATTCGTTGGCTTCTTTTGTCTGAAATTTGTTTTAAATCTGATCCGAACTGTTTTAGAAGCAGATCAACATCCGGCCTACAGTGATATGATGGACTTCTTCTTTAGTACCTTTTTCCTGATTGGTGTTCTTCTCTTATTTAAATATGCAGAGGCTTCTCTTTTATATGTCATTCTAATCTCAGGTACTGTTCCGGTTTGTATCTTGACCATTGCTACATTTTTCTTTTATGGCAAACGTTATAAAGATTTTCGTCCCTCCATTAAATATGTTGATACTAAGTTACTCTCATCTTTAACTCACCTGGGAGTGAAATTTTTCATTGTTCAAATAGCTGTGATTATACTTTTTGCTACTGATAATATGATAATCACAAGGTTGTTTGGCCCTGCTGATGTAGTGCCTTACAGTGCCGCCCGTAAGTATTTTGGAATTGTGGAGATGGGATTCTCCATCGTTTTAGTTCCATTTTGGTCTGCATTTACAGATGCATTCACCAAAGGTGAAATTGGATGGGTGAGATCTTCAATGAGAAAGTTGCTTAGAATGTTGGGTGTGGTGGCCGTCGCTTTAATTGTCATGTTTGCTGTGGCTCCCTGGGTTTTTAAAATGTGGCTGGGAGATAGAGTAGAGATTACCTGGCAGTTGAATCTGTTAATGGTTGTGTACGTGTTCATTCGTTCGTGGAATAATATTTTTGCTTATTTCATCAATGGTGTTGGAAAGATTAAGCTGCAATTGGTTACTGCAGTTATTGCCAGTATCATTAATATTCCATTATCGATATTTCTTGGTCGTAATATGGGGATGGGCATTAATGGTGTCATTGCTGCCACCATCATTTGTTTACTGTTGGGAACATTTTTACATCCCGTTCAATACTATAAAATTGTAACCGGCAAAGCTAAAGGTATCTGGAATCAATAAGCGATACCCACATTTTTTGCTTCTTTCGAAAAACACCATTTGACGAATCATTCAAATATTTTGATTGTAAAAGGTGTTTGGATTCCGTAACTCAAAGGTGGAGAGTGTATTGATGGTGTGTTGGTGCAAATTTCATTATGACGATTTAAGTTGATTGTTGTTGTTTTTATAGTTATCTTGGATAATAGCTCAAAAGAGTTGTTATTAAGTCTCTTAATGGAGGTCGAGTTAGTGTGAGGGGGGTAATTTGATTGATAAATTGCTTTTGTGGGTGAAGTCAGGATAAAAGGAATCAACAAGGAGAATTGATATGAAAGTATTATGTATTTCGGCGCATGGACCTGTGAGAGCAGGAAAGGTAGCATTTGATCTGCATCATAACTTTATTCGAAGCGGGTACGATTCTAAAATGTTAACGATTTACCATGAACAAGAGGAGGATGACGTGATTTCAATGCATAGCCCTAAGCAATGGAAACGTATCCAGTTATGGAAAAAGGTGGATCGGAAAATATTTCAAAAGATTAAATCGAAACTGGGGCTTTTAAAAAAAATTAAGAAGGATTCTAAGTATCAGTTTTTTGAGCTTGACGGGACAAAACAGTATTATTCAACACCTAAGATACTTCACCGTTTAAATGGTTTTGTACCGGATGTGATTGTGGTGTTTTTTACAACCGAGTTTGTTACTGTGAAAAACATTAAGGAATTAGCACAAGTAACAGGCGCTACTATTTTGTGGGAGTTTCTGGATATGGCACCCATTACAGGCGGTTGCCACTATGCCTGGGAATGTGAAGGTTATCACAATGGATGTGGAAATTGTCCGGCATTGTTCTCAAAGAAATCAAAAGACCACTCATCTATTAACCTGGCCTTCAAGAAGGATAATATTCAAGGATATGATTTACGGTTGATGATCGGGAGTGAATGGGATCATCAAAATACATCGAAAAGTTCCCTATTTAAGGATTTGCCGATTTACCGGACGTTTTTAGGAATAGATTCCAATGTTTTTAAGCCGGTTGATAAAGTGCCAGTTCGGTCAAAATGGGGAATTCCGGAAGACCGTAAGGTTCTATTTTTTGGATCCGTTCATTTTGGGGAGAAGCGTAAGGGAATGAGTTATTTAATGAATGCACTTAATCTCTTAAATTTGAGATTAAACGGGGATGGCTTAAAAGAGAAAATTATATTACTCATTGCTGGAAATACCAATGATTTTCCATTGGAATTACTTCCGTTTAAATATCACTGTTTAGGTTATTTGAAACAGGTTAATGAACTGGCAGCTGCTTATCAGGCAGCAGATGTTTTTGTTTGCCCATCTGTTTATGATTCTGGTCCTGTTATGGTGAACCAGGCATTGATGTCGGGCACACCCATTGTTTCATTTGAAATGGGGGTTTCTCTGGATTTAGTGCATTCCGGTAAAACAGGTTATAGAGCCAAATTAAAAGATAGTGATGATTTAGCCGAAGGATTATTCCGGATGGTTTCTCTATCACTTGATAATCAGAAGAAAATGGAGCAAGATTGTCGGTCACTGGCCCTTGATCTTATTGATCCGGAAAAGGTGATTCATATGTACACTTCTGTATTCGAAGAGATTAAGGGAAATAAGATGTTGTCCTAAATAAATTGAGCTATGGATCGAAAGTATGCAATTCCGTTTAACAAACCCTATATGTCAGGAAAAGAGCTGCATTATATGTCTCAAGCTGTCTTGTATGGGGAGATTAAAGGTAATAGTCGATTTACACAAAAAGTGCATCATTTCTTTCAGGAAAAGTATGGTTTTAAAAAGTGTCTTTTAACCACCAGTTGTACCGATGCCTTGGAAATGGCAGCTTTATTATTGGATATCAAAGAGGGTGATGAGGTCATCATGCCATCTTATACCTTTGTATCAACAGCTAATGCTTTTGTGCTGAGAGGGGCTAAAATTGTTTTTGCAGACAGCTTGTCGAATCATCCCAATATGGATGTTTCAAAGATTGAGGATCTAATTACAGCACGAACCAAAGCAATTGTACCTGTTCATTATGCTGGTGTTGCTTGTGATATGGATGTGATTATGCAGTTGGCGGGTAAATATGGACTGTTTGTGGTGGAGGATGCAGCTCAAGCTATTGATTCGTATTATAAGGGAAGACCCTTGGGATCGATCGGGCATTTATCTGCGTTTTCTTTTCATGAAACAAAAAATATCATATCTGGAGAAGGGGGGATGCTGGTTGTCAATGATGATCATTTTATTGAAAGAGCTGAAATTATTTGGGAAAAGGGAACCAATCGGGCTTCTTTTTTTAGGGGCGAGGTGGATAAATATGGATGGGTTGATATCGGATCTTCCTATTTGCCATCAGATATCATTGCCGCTTTTTTATATGCACAGGTTGAAAATCTGGATGATATTCAAAAACGACGCAAGGAAATATGGAATTTCTATTTACAGGCACTCACCCCATTGGCCAATAGAGGAGTGATTAAACTGCCTGAGAAACTCGACCATACTACCAATAATTACCATATGTTTTATGTGATTTGTCGTAGCATTGAAGAACGCTCTGCTATTATTAAGTTGCTGAAAGAGAATAGTATATTGGCTGTATTTCACTATATTTCATTGCACAAAAGTCCTTATTATCAGGATAAACATGATGGACGGAATTTGGTCAATAGTGATTACTTTACTGACCGGCTGTTACGTTTGCCATTTTATTATGAATTAACGGAAGAAAATCTTCAAAAAATCACTACTTTATTGATTAACTGTTTTCAAAGTAAATATGAAACCATATCCTAAAATTACTGTTGTTACACCATCTTATAATCAGGCCATATTTCTGGAACGAACCATATTGTCGGTTATTAATCAGGGATATCCTAATTTGGAATACATCATTGTTGATGGGGGGTCTACGGACGGGAGTGTGGACATTATAAATAAATATGAATCGCACATATCCAAATGGGTAAGTGAGCCTGATGCTGGTCAAAGTAATGCCATTAATAAAGGTTTTAAAATGGCCACAGGGGATTTGTATAATTGGTTGAATTCGGATGATGTATTATATCCTGCCACACTAAAAATAGTGGCTGAGTATTATTTGAAACATCCCGATCATCATGTATTTTATGGCGATCGGGTAATCATTGATAAAGATGATCGTGTACTTAAAGTTAATGAAGGACCTTCTTTTAAGCGTTGGGAATCAAGGGTGTATCTTAAAATCCCTCAGGAAACAACATTTTTCTCCAAATTTATTTGGGAAAAGGCAGATGGTTTAAATGAAGATTTGCATTATACCATGGATGTAGACTTGTGGCGTCGTTTTTTGAAGTACACTGACTTTGTTCATATTCCATTTTATTTGGGAGCTTATCGGGAACATGATTTATCTAAATCGGTTGAAGTTTTCGGACCTAATAAATCATCAGATCGGGCGGCATGGGAGATTAAACGGTATAAAGAATTATATGCGACTAAATGGCATCGCAATGCCAAAGTCCAAAAAATGGCATTTTTGTTTAATCAGGGGCGTTTAGCTTATGAAAAGTCATCCCGTAAGGGACGAGTGGAAGCAGAGTTTATTTATTCCTTAATAGAGAATGGGCAACATTAGTAATCTATGTCAATAACTTATAAAATATTATCATTTGTTTATCATGTGATTCGCTTTTTTCATCGCAAAGTAGGAGTGATTTATGTTTATTTCGAATGTAAATTGAAAGCAAAACGATTCAGAAAGAATCTTCAGATTCCTCAGAGGCGAAAGCTACAAGCCGATGAAATCGCTAAGTATAAGGATAAATGGAAGAAAGTTTCAAGATTTGCATCACCTATTTATCTTGATACAGTTAGTCAGATATTTGGGCATGCTGATGTGAACGTGGTTCCTTGGAACATTTACTTTTCACACATCGAACCCAAGTTGAATAATATTTCTTTTGCTTTGGTAATGGAGGATAAATCACAGTTAGATTGGTTATATGGCAATGGTAATTAGGGGAAGCTTTTAAGTACTATTATAAGTCAGGAAGGTTTTTGAGAGTATTAACTATTAAACATTTAGGAGATGGATTTTAAACATCAGTTTTTTAGTTCTTTGACTGCCTTAGGTCGAAAAGTATACTTGGTTGCGGGTTATCATTACCTGGCAATGGATAATGAGTTGCTGGCAAAAAAAATCTGCATAAAAAAGCGGAAAACAAAGCTGAAGTTGTCCAAAGAAGACATTAAAGCCTACCGTGAAAAATGGAAACCATTGGGTAAATGTATTAAAACCATTCATTTGGAGAATGCATTCGAGTATGGCGGAATATCAGATCCTAATATTGTGCCTTCCAATATTTATTATGCGGCTATCGAACCGGCATTGAATAATTTAGCCTTCTCGTTGGGTTATGAAGATAAGGCGCGCATTGATTGGTTGAATGATCCTCAGCATGTGCCGCAAATATTTTTACGCAACATTCATGGTAATTATTATTCTACTGATCAGCAGGTTATTGATCGTGTTTCTATTGATGTAGATCAATTGATTAATGTTGAGACCAGTATTATTGCCAAAAAGTCCATTGAGTTACATGCTGGTAAAGGAATAGTGGTATTTGATAAGAAATCAGACGGTGCTTTTTACAACAGAGAAGGACAAAAACTTTCTCTGGAATGGCTAGAAAAGACCTT
Source organism: Marinilabiliaceae bacterium (assembly GCA_016342595.1). GTDB lineage: Bacteria > Bacteroidota > Bacteroidia > Bacteroidales > Marinilabiliaceae > JAEINY01. The sequence continues at coordinate 17,168 of JAEINY010000034.1, read as the reverse complement.
TCATCAGGACTTTATAGTTCAGAAATTCGTTGATCAGCATGAGTATTATAAAAAGTTTAATCCTACATCTTTAAATACCTTTCGGATTTTTACTTACCGATCGGTAAAGGATAATAAGGTGCATGTGATATATTCTTATCTACGCGTTGGTGCACCAGGAAAACGTGTAGATAATATTTGTGAAGGAGGTATGTTTGTATGTGTCAAGGAAGATGGGCATTTTGCAGATTTTGGCTTTAGCTATGGTAGTGAAAAGATTTATGCATTGGATGGGTATCCGCCTTTTGCCGAAATGGAACGGCCATATAAAATTGATGAAATATGGGAGACGGCCAAAAAAATTGCATCCACTCATTTGTATTCAAGGTTGTTGGGCTTTGATATTGCAGTAGATAATGATGGTAAAATATTGCACATCGAAACCAACACTTCTGATATTGGAATGGAACATGTACAATATGTCATTGGTCCTTTATTTCATCGTTTTACGGATGAGATAATTGAGTATACTCAAGAAAAATTAAAAACAGTTCCTTATTATAAATTGTATACAAATTGATTTGTTCTTGAGTATTGCGCATGCGATTTTTTAATGCGAATTAGACCGTTGTTGGGTGAGGTTTATTGATTTGTAGTGATTGCTAATAGGAGGAAGTATGGAGATAAAACAACAATTGTTCGGTTTGATGGCTGCTTTAGGGCGCAAAGTGTATAGAATTGCTGGCTATCACTATTTAGCTGAGGAGAATGAGGTCCTCGCCCGGCAGTTTAGTTTAGGTATTAAAGATCAAGAGTGCCTATTGACGCGTCAACAGCTGAAAGCTTATCAGCAACGATGGAAGGTACTTGGTAAGGATATTCGTAATATTCATGTTAACAATGCATATTGTTTCAGAGGTGTATTTGATATAGACATTGTGCCGTCTAATATCTACTATTCAGCCATTGAGCCGGCACTTAATAACCGGACATTTGGAATCAGTTATGAAGATAAGGCCAGGATTGATTGGATTAATGGGGAGACCAATGTTCCTCACATTTTCGTGCGCAATATTAATGGAGTTTATTATGATGCTTCACAAAAAGAGGTGTTTAGAAGTAATATCGATCTTAATGATTTGGTAAAGAATAAAAAAGCAGTTGTTGTAAAGAAGACAATTGAATCACATGGAGGAAAGGGAGTCATTATATTTGATCGGGATATGGAAGGTATCCTGCGGAATGCTGAAGGGGATATATTAACACTAGATTATCTGGAGAAATTGTATGAGCAAGATTTTCTGATTCAGGAATTTGTTGAACAACATCCCTTTTATAATCAATTTAACCCTTCATCTTTAAATACTTTTAGAGTAGTAACCTACCGCTCGGTGCTAGATAATAAAATTCATGTATTATATACATTTCTGAGAGTGGGGGCGCCAGGAAGTCGCATTGACAATGTTTCCAAAGGGGGATTGTTCCTCTGCCTTAAAGAGGACGGTTGTTTCGTTGATTTTGGATTGAGAAAAGGGGGTGAAAAGGTTTTTAAACTGGATGGTTTTCCCCCTTTCGCTGAAATGGACCGGGTTTATATGATTGATGAAGTGTGGCAACTGGCTAAAGAAATTGCAGCCCGTCATGTATATTCCAGGTTATTGGCTTTTGATATGACGGTTGATAAAAACGGTAAGATATTACATATCGAAACCAATACATCTGATATTGGTATGGAAGGTATACAATATACTATAGGTCCGATATTTCGTCGATTTACAAATGAAGTAATTAATTATTGTCAAGAAAAACTTAAAAAGGTCTCTCTCTATAAATTGCATGCAAGTTGAGCTTAAGCTGCATTATTATTAAAGGTTGAAGTAAGTTGTGAATTAGGAGATCTTATATTGGGTTTTTATTATGATGTGGAGGTGAATGATCTCATGGAGAAGTAGAGAATTAAGCAGATGTGAAATCGTTAAATACTTGAGTTATGAGAACGAAAATTAAGTATTACTTCCTCTTTTTTTTAGTCGCTGCAGGACGAAAGTTATATCGAATCGCTCGATATCATTACATTGGCTGCGAAAATGAATTATTAGCACAGAAATTCATAAGCCGTAATGGGAAAAAACAGTTGCCATTTCCGCAAGATGCGCTAAAAGATTATCATAATAGATGGAAATCTTTAGGGAAAAAAGTGAGTGATGTATATCTTAAAAATACCTTTCGTTATTCAGGTAAAGTTGATATGGATATTGTACCTTCTGATATCTATTTTTCAGTGATTGAACCCGCACTTAATAATCGATCCTATGCTATAAGTTATGAAGATAAAGCACGGATTGATTGGATTAACGGAACCAAGCACGTTCCAACCATTTTTGTTCGAAATATTAATGGTGCGTATTATCATTCAAATCAACAGGTGATTTCAAAAGATCAAATCAATCTGTCAAAACACTTGAAGGGGGAGCAAAGTGTAATTGTTAAAAAATCCATTGAAGTGCATGGAGGTAGTGGTATTATGGTTTTTGACAGAGATAGGGAAGGTAATTTTTGCAGTGATACCGGAGATGTGTTGTCTCTTGATTTTCTGGAGAACGTTTATAAACAGGATTTTATAATTCAAAAGTACGTAGATCAGCATGAATTCTATAAGAAATTTAATCCTACTTCTTTGAATACCTTACGTGTATTGACCTATCGATCGGTAAAAGATAATCAAATTCATGTGATCTATTCCTATTTGCGAATTGGTGGGGTTGGAAGTCGGGTGGATAATGTGAAACAGGGGGGCATTGCTGTTTGCTTGAAGCCAGATGGCTATTTGGTAGATTTTGGACTCGGTGATACACCTGAAAAGGTGTATTCAGTAGATGGCCTGCCACCATTTTCCCAAATGGAACGTTTTTACAAAATTGATGAAATATGGGAAACAGCTAAAGAGATTGCTGCCAAACAATTATATTGTAGACTGGTTGGTTTTGATATGGCGGTTGATGCATCCGGTAAAATTCTGCATATTGAAACCAATACGTCTGATATCGGAATGGAAGGTGATCAATATGTGATTGGGCCTTTGTTTCATCGGTTCACAAGTGAAATTATTGAATATTGTAAAGAAAAAGTGAAAGAGGTACCTCTTTATAAACTGCATGATAGTTAGTCGGGATAACATAAAAAGTAGATGTCATTTTAGTTTTCAGGGTTTTCTTTTCGGCAAGCCTTTTGAAATGGCTCAAGATTATGTGTTGAGTCAGTTAAAAACACATGGAATAAAAGCCGTTCATGGTTTGGATGGAAGTTTTTATGGCCATTATATAGATGTTGAGAAGAACGAAATGTATGTGTTTAATGATCGATTGGGTATGATTGATTTGTTTTTAATGCAACATGATACCGATTGGGCTATTACCGAAAATTATTGGCAAGCTGTCCAGGCTGCTCCATCTAAAACAATTAATGAATTGGCCATTGAGCAATTGCTCCGTTTTGGATACATGCATTTCAAGCATACCTATATTAATGAAGTTCAACTTTGTGATCCGGCCACTATAATAACCATTGATTTGGTGACTAATCGAATAAAAACTATTCAGGCTTACTGGAAACATCAACCTGAACCTACTTTGCATGATGAAGAAAAAGTGTTAGCGGAGTTGGCAGATGCTATTGAGACAGGTGTGGTTGAGAGTTTTAATGAAGTCGATGCGACCTATGCCACCGCTAATTCAGGTGGGTTAGATTCGCGTTGGAATATGTTTTATGCTTGTCGGCATCAACAGCAATTTAAAGCCTATACCTATGCCGGGCGACTAAGATCGGATGCCGTTCATGTGGCTTCAAAAGTAAACAGACATCTGGATGTTTCGGATGCTATGTATATCCCGGTGGAGATTAATGAATTCCTGCCTAAATATACATCCATACAAATGGAGAATAATCCCATGTTGCCACTTTATAGTACCTGGTATTATTCGGCTTATCGCTCTCTATTGGGAGTTGATATTAACATTAATGGTTTTGCCTCTACTTTTTTTGATGCGTTTACCTACAAAGACGGAGCTCATGATAATGAACGATATTGGAAGGTTGCTCAATATGATAAGTACCAATATTGTTATGATTTATACAATGAAACAGAAGAGGGCTTGATTCATAAAGTCTATCGTTCCCCACGTAATACGAAACTTAAAGATTCTTTTTTTGCTGAATTAGATCAGTTTAAGATGACTGGTTTAGGGGATTTGTGTGACACCTTTGATTTTTATTGTCGTCAACGTCGATTAAATAAGAATGAACCCTGGACCAGTTTTTATGGAGCTGTTCAAGCACGCAGTCCCATTATGCATCATAAAGCAGTTGATTTATCCTTGAAAATGTCTTTTGAGTTGCGGAATGACCGTTACCTTTATAAAAAGGGAGCAGAGGCAGCGATGGGTAAATTAGCTGCTATTCGTTTTGAGCGATCCCCTTTAGGATTAAATCATCATTCACATCTGACAAAGCAAATGAAGGAACTGATTTGGCGGGCTGATATGAAACTTTATAAAAAATTTGGTTTCGCATTTGGTTTTAAGGGAGATCATAAAAATGTAGCTCAGTGGATGTTGATGACTGAGAATTGGGCGTATTTACAGGAGACTTTTTCATCCGGAAATGAGCTTTTTAATGAGCGGTTTAATCAATCTTACATTGTGCAAAACCTGGAAGCTCTGGTAAAGCGTGATTTTGTTTTTGTGACGTCTTTATTAGCGGTGTTTTTGTTTTTTAAACATTTAGAGGAAGGGGTGTTATGAAAATTATTTATTTAGCTAATTCATTTATTCCCAGTCGGACAGCTAATAGTATTCATGTCATGAAGATGTGTCAGGCTTTGGCAAAGGTCGGTCATGATGTGACGTTAGTTACTTTCGACAGTGAAGAAAATGAAGAAGATGGAATCGAAAATGTTTATGATTATTATGGTGTAGAGTCCTGTTTTTCCATTAAAAAAATTCCGCTCCGGAAGGTAAAAGGAAAAATACACATGTTTGCTTTTGACGCCATTCAGTTTATCAGAAAACAGGAGCTTGACCTCGTTTATACCCGCTGTGAGATTCCGGCATTATATCTTACTTTTACTTCAATTCCGTTTATTATAGAAGCACACAAGCCATTTGTCGGCCAATCTAAATATATGACGCATTTTTTCAAAAGAATTTTCTGTGCCGGAAACTTGAAGCGTGTGATAATGATCTCCGCTGGCCTTCAGAGATTGTTTGAGGAACAGGTGAGCCTGCGCAACGTGGATGTTAAGGTTTTGCATGATGCCGCTGACCTACCGCCCGAATCTGCCAATGGTATGGGGAGTAAGTGGAAAGGACAGATTGATCATTTGCAGGTTGGTTATTTTGGGCATCTTTATAAAGGACGTGGGATTGAAGTTATTATTGAAGCTGCCCGAAAATTGCCTCAAGTAGATTTTCATATTGTAGGTGGAAGAAATAATGATGTAGAGTATTGGAAATCCCAATCAGGCAAGCTGAATAATGTTTTTTTCTATGGCTTTGTATTACCTTCTGAAGTTGGTTACTATCGTCATATGTGTGATGTTTTATTAGCGCCTTATCAAAAAGAAGTTTGGGTAGCTGATAAAGGACATGAGTCATCCAAATATATGTCACCCTTAAAGATATTTGAATACATGGCTTCCGGAAAGTGCATTATAAGCTCTGATATGCCTGTTCTGAGAGAAGTGTTGAATGATCAGAATGCCATTTTGGTCGATCCTGAAGATGCAACGCAATGGTGTGAAGCAATTAATAAATGTGCTCAAAAATCGTTTCGGGTGGCCAAGGCAGAAAGAGCCTGGAATGATTTTAACCTGAAGTATACCTGGATTAAGCGTGCAGAAGAGGCTTTAAAAGAACTTTAAAAATGAAGTTTTATGGATAAGCTAAGATATATTATTGAAAAGAAGACGATTTCTTCGTTAGTATTTGTATTTGATAACGCCAGCGTTCCGCAATGGTTTATGGATATTGTAGATTCAATAGCTGAGCAATATCCGGAATCTAAAATTAGTGCTTACGTTGTTAAGGGGAATCAAAAAACGACTATTTGTTTGAATCGGATTAAGCAATTTTTGTTCATCCCCTTTATTATCGTTGAAAAACTGGTATTTCGGCAAAAATTCAAAAGTATGAACGGGTGCGAATTAGAACAGATCGCTCAAAAGTTCAAGAACTTTGAACTGATAGACTATAGGCCTGATAATTCATCTCAAATTAAAACTGATAAAGATACAGTTGTGATTAGTTTTGTAAAATCAGTGGCCAATATTCAATCTGCAGCAACTATTTATGAGTTTTCGAGCGAACTGATAACCTATGGAAGAGAGGGAATTTTTGTGTTTATACATAATCGTAGTTATTTAAAACGAGTTTTTCAGGTTCGAAAAGTGATGGCGGATCATGATGAGTTGGTTTGGGATCACCGATTTCAAACATTATCCTATGGATTGGATAAAAATATTGGTTATCTGAAAGCTGCTGTAAAACAATCAATAATTACTCTTTGGCGCTCCAGGTACAGGAGCCTCCAAACTGGTACAGGAGATTATTTACCAGAACAAAAGTGGGTGTTTTTTCCATTATTCATTTATTGGATTGGGAATATTTTAGGTCGATTACATCGTAAAACAGTAAAAACGATATTTCATAAGCGTTGGGGATTGATCTTAATTCCTCGTAATCAGGATGGTGAAACTAAACTTAATGTGTTATTGCCGAAGGGAAAAAACGGAAGAGCTGATCCGTTTATTATCGAGGAAGATAAAAGAAAATATCTATTTTTTGAAACGATAGATGCTTCTAATCGGAGAGGTTATTTGGAGACAGCAGAACTCAATGGGCGACCAGAATTACATACTATTCGGAAAATTGTGAAAGAAGGATTTCATCTGTCCTATCCGCATGTATTTAAGAAGAATGGTGAATGGTGGATGATTCCTGAATCATCAGCAGATCAATCGTTAAGATTGTACAAAAGTGCAAACTTTCCGTATCAATGGGAATATCAGGGAAATATTGTATCTGGCGAGCGTTTGTTGGATTGCACACCCTTTTGGCACGAAGGTATTTGGTGGATTTTCACCATCATCAAAACGGCTGATGATGCAGGATCGTATGATCAGTTGTATTTGTTTTATACTTCAGATCTGCTATTAAAGCCATGGTATCCACATCCTCAAAATCCTGTAGTAACGGATAGTGCCTCTGCCAGGCCTGCGGGTAAACTATTTTGGAGGGATGGGCTTTTAATTCGTCCTTCGCAAGATTGTTATACTGATTATGGAGCAGCTATCCGATTAAACAGGATTATAAAACTCACCAAGACGGCTTACCAGGAAGAGTGTATTCAGGTGATTACTCCAGAATCATTAAAATTGAAAGCGACTGGCGTTCATACTTACAACCATTCCGAGAGTTATGAAGTGCTGGATGGTATGTTCAATACTAGTCGAATGTAGTTTGCCTTTGAATTAGTATTCTACTTGATCTGCTGGTTCTTGTGGTTTCTTTCCGATTAAACTGCGTACAAAAAGGCCTGCTAATCGACGTGTTAGCAGAAGTCCAATTTTGATTGCAATAGAGTGATCTGTTAAATTCATATAACGAAAGCACTTTCGGCCTTTAACTGATTTAAGCCATTCTCCAAAAGTAAGGCCGTATAAACGGTTATATTCTTTAGCACTTTCTAATTCAAAAATTTCGTCAATATATACTGTATTGGATCTGATTTTTTCTTTAGGAATAATGGTAATACCTGTTTGATCACAATATCCAATAAGTGGAATATTTACACCTGAAAAAGTGGCAATGTACTCCTGAAAATCAATACGACCGGCAGTAGGTTCAATCATATAGAATTCGCCGGTTTGGGGATTTTTTTTGAATTCAATGGATCCAAAACCTTTAAAACCTGCCAGATCAAATATACGTTTTGTTTCTTCTTCAATGTATGGGATATCTGTCGAGCGGGTAGAGGCTGTTGACCCTTTCAGAATTTTCCATTGTCTTATCTTCTGTCCCGAAAATGCGGCTTTGCACTTAGCATCTTTGCCATAATAAACCAGGCAATAGTATATGTCAGAATCTCCCCCCGGAATAAACTCCTGGATAACTAATCGGTTTTCGATGTTATAAAGTATTGGAAACATGTTCAGCAAATCAACCCTGTTATCAAAAATAAAGGCCTTGGATAGTCCGGCATTGTACCATTTTTCTGATTTTACATAGGGCTTAAGGATAACCGGGAACTTAAAGTTTGCAATGTCTTTGATATCAGCATACGCTTCAATGCTTAAGCTTTTAGGGATCTTTATGTCATGTAGATTTATAAAATCCATTAATTTTATTTTATCTATAAGCATCTCGGTGATGGCAGGTGTGGGAATATTCAAGTGAAAATGTGTTTGAATAATGTCCAGATTGGCCAATGCAAATTCAACTTTTGCATCATTGGTTAAGATTAATACAGGCTTGCCTTTACACCTTTTCGCAAGACTCACTAATTTTTCGAGTAAATCATTACCATCGTTTGAGTAGATAATGATTTCCTTGGCCAGCTTGCTCTTTGTTTCGGTATGGTTTTCATCAAAGGTGAAGCCATAAATAGGTATGTTATATGGGTATAGCGAACGCATAGCACCATAGCCAGAATAAGTGATATCTAGAATAACTACTGGAGGTAGTGAAACATGATTTTTCATGGTTATTATTTTTTTTATGAGTAATAGCATCGAGTACACACACTATTTATGGTAACATATCTTAAATTTCTACAAAAAAAATGTTTGACTTTTGATTGTTTTTCTCTTTCTAAATCAGAGAATTGATATATTTTAATTGAAGTGTAATTCTTGTTGGTATAGTTGATGGTACATGTCGGCAATATTTTCCCAGCAATATTTATTTTTGATATGTGTTAAAGCGGCTTCCGCTTTTGTTTTTAGCTGGAGAGGGGCTGAATCGGCTTGATTAATTTTATCCCCCAAATCATCAGGATTCATATTCTCAAAGAATGTTAAATGTTGATCATTGAATACTTCCCGATTTTCTTTTATGTCACTGCAAATAATAGGTGTTAAGGTTGAAGCCGCTTCCAATAACATGATGGACATCCCTTCTGTTTCAGAAGGGAAAATAAAGTATTGTGCTTTTTTAATGAGGGTTAATAAGAGTGGTAGATCACCAATGTAACCTGTATAAATGGTATCTAAATTAGTGTATTTTGTCTGCAATACTTTGACATATCCCGGAGCATGACTCAAGTCGCCGGCAATGACAATTTTTCCTTTGAAATTAATGCGATTCAAGGCTTCCAACATGGTATGACATCCTTTTGTTTTCATAATTCGACGGGCCGCGAAAAAGAGGTATTGATTTTCTGAAAGGTTATATTTTTTAAGTAGTTGTTGGGCTTTTTCCTCCTTGTAGTGGTTTTTTATGGTGATGCCATTGGGAATGTAAATAACATCTCTGCCATATTTTTCTTTGTAGATGACAGTCAGAGGATTCGAAATGCAGGTGACAGTGGCTTTGGATTTAATGAAAATGTGTTCCGAAAAAAGCAGGAATTGGCGTTCTATTTTAGACCATTTATCCCTTAAGTAGGCCGATTCGTGTGACGTAGCAATTACTTTTGATTTTTTGTAAAACCAAGGAATGAATAAAGCGGCATCTATTTTGTGAATATGAATAAGGTCAAATTTCTTAAATAGTAAGAGATATAGTGCACTTCTTAAAAAGTAGAAGAGTGCTCCGGGACTTCCGCCTGGCCAATCAGAAAATTGAATGACTTTAATACCTGGCATGTAACCAGGGGCTTGACTGTTGCGGTAACACAAAATGGTTATGTCGTATTTATCTTTCAGATTTTTGATGATATTTTCCACAACACGACTGGTCCCACCCTGCGAAGGAAAATACTTAACTCCGTAAAAAATAAGCTTTGGTTTCTTCATGGTTTAGGTTTGTTCGATTAAAGAAATATATCGGTCTGTGAATTTCTGTGGTGAATAATTTTCTTGCAGAAGTTTAAATCCTAGTGTTCCAAATAATAGCCTTTTCTTTTCATCATCGTATAATTGTAGAATAGCATCAGAAATGGCGTCCGGGTCACCCTTGGGAATGAGGATACCGTTATGGTTGTGCTTAACTAATTGAGGATTGTCGCCTACATGAGTGGCTATCACTGGTAGGTGAAAACTGAGTGCTTCCATAATGGAATTGGAGAGACCTTCAAAGTCTGAGGAGCAAAGATAAATATCAGCTTTATTATAGTAATCTTTTAAATTGTCAGGATTAATAACTACTTCAATATGTTTAGAAAGCTTGTTGGATGAAATCAGGTTTCTGATTTCAAGTTCTAACTTTCCAAATCCAATAATGATATATTTAATTTTCACTTTGGGGTCATTGGTGACAAGTCGTTTGATGGCTTCAATAGATGTCGGATAATCTTTTGCTGAAACAAACCGCCCAACGCTTATAATATAGATGGTGTCATGACTTGATCCTTCTTGTTTGGGAACACTTTTAAAATCGGTACAATTCGGAATTACAATACTTTTACTCGTTTTAAATCCCTTTTTAAGAAAATGATTACGGCCCGAGTGGTTATTAAAGATAGTAGCCTCCTGAAGTGATTGATGCAAAAATTTAAGAACCATATATTTATGCCAAGGTAACCTGGAACTGCGAATACCCCCGAAAATTTTGCAATTCTTATTTTGGAATGCCGCCAGTGCTGCTAAAACATTGTCGCTTGAAAGGTAGGCGAATAGATGTGTAATATTTGCTTTTCGAACCTTATTCTTTAATGCTCTAATCTTTTGGAGGAAGTTACCTCTCAAAAGAATTAAATGGATGCTCGAATTTTGGATGTAATCATTTAGTTGGGTTTCAATAATTGGGTATTGAATAAATAGAAACACCCGGTAATGGGCAGCAAGAGATTTTGCAAGAAGAACGCTCTGTTTTTCAGCCCCGCCAATTTTAAGTGAGCGAATCACTATGCCTATTGTCTTCTTGTTAACCATGGTTCCCACTTTTATATCCAAGCTAATACATTATTGAAAAGAATTCCACATTTTTTGACCTTTAGTAAAAAAAGAGTGGTCAATGATTTATTTTTTTCGTAATTTTTTTAACGATTTGCAAAATAGGCGAATCCAATTATTTGGGGTATGTTATTATTTCGATAAGTGATTGGGTCAATCAGATGGATGAGTAGATCTGATTGAATTAGTGTTGTTAATTTTAACAAGTAAGTTGATATAAGAAAGTAAAAGTGATTTGGCTATGAAACAATGTGGAAGTGTGTATTGGATTGTTATTTGGAGTTGGTTTTTGATGTCATCATGTAGTACTAAATCTTCAGATATGAGTAAGGATAAAAAAGAAGTTCGTATTGTGTTTTTACATCATAGTACAGGCAAGGTGATTTGGCAGGGTGGAAACTCTCTTACGACCAAAGTGAAAGGGAAGTTAGGTATGCAGTCGGCTGTCGAGAAGTGGTTTGATCGATACAATAAAAAACATGCAGTTAATTACTTAATTTCTGAACAAGTATTTCCCAAAAAGGAACCTTATGGATGGCGAAATTACCCCTACGACTATTATAATATTTGGGTGAAGAACGGGCATTTAGATTATTATCAGGAAGAGCCAACTTTGAAGACTTTAACAAAGAAATTTGATGTAATTGTTCTAAAGCACTGTTTCCCGGTAAGTAAAATAAAAAATGGAGAAGGTGCTGATATTAATTCGGATATAAAAACACTGAACAATTATAAGTTGCAGTATGAGGCATTGTACCGGGAATTTCAGAAATATCCTGAGACACAGTTTATTCTTTGGACGCCTGCTGCATTAACACAAATGAGAGCCGAAGAAGAGTGGGCCAAAAATACAGCGGTATTTCATCAGTGGATGGTAAAAGAGTGGGACAAGTCTGAGGATAATGTTTTTATTTGGGACTTCTATGCCTTGGAAACGGAAGGTGGATTGTATCTCAAAGAGGAATATGCAGTCGGTGATTTTGATTCACACCCCAATTCACGGCTTGCTCAAAAAGCTTTTCCTCTGTTTTGTCAATGTATAGTAGATGTTATTGAAAACTAAAGTGAATAATTATGATCCGCAAATTATTGAATTTTTCATTCAGGGTATTGATTCGGATTACCTATGGAAAAGCCCGGATCTTTTTTCTTCGACAGATGGGCGTTAAAATTGGCGAGAATTGTCTTGTTTTTTATGCAGACTTTTCCACGGAACCTTATCTGATTGAATTAGGTAATCATGTAACAGTGTCCACAGGTGTGCGGTTCATTACTCATGATGGAGCGGTCTGGTTATTTCGGCAAGAATACCCTGATTTAGATATTTTTGGTCCCATTAAAATTGGTAATAATTCATGCATTGGGATGAATTCTATTTTGTTACCCAATACTCAAATAGGCGAAAATTGTATTGTAGCGGCAGGTGCGGTCGTGAAAGGACGTTTCCCGGATAATTCGCTGATCATTGGTAATCCGGCCAAGCGCGTTTTGGATACGCGAATGCAAAAGCGGCTTTATATGATGAGTCCCTCCAAATTTAACATGAAGCGCTTGAATAATCGAAAAAAGAAAAAAGTGCTTTTAGATCGCTTTTTCAATGAAAAAAGTTCTAATTTAGAACATACTAAGACTATGTCTCAAACAGAAATAAACTAATTATATCGATTACTAATCAAAATGCGCCTTAAGTGCATTACACTTCTTAAGTCACTTTGATTATGTATCGGAATATACCAGCGCAGTTTGAAATTAAAATGGTATTACAGGAGTCTTTTACTGCTGGTTTATTTTCATGAGAAGAATCTCAATAGCTATGAAGGTTTTACTGGTAGCAGATAATTTAGTGGCAGGCGGTCGGGAACGACGCATGTTGGAGTTCATCAAAGGATTATTGGAACGGGGTCATTCAGTCACCCTTGTTCTTTTCAGAGATGCCATTCATTATAAAGAGATATTTCAATTGCCTGTTGAATTAATTGTATTAAAGAAACGGTTTAGAAAAGATGTATTCATTTATTTTAAACTGTTTACCATCTGCAGACGAATAAGGCCTGATTTAGTTCATACATGGGGTGGTATTCCGTCTGTAATGACCGTTCCTGTAGCGTTGATTTGTCGACTGAAGCTTGTAAATGGGATGATTGCTAACTCCAAATGCACGCCTTTTACCAAGGATTGGTTTCGATCCCAATTGTCTTTCCCGTTCTCTACTATTATCATATCAAATTCAAAAGTTGGATTGGACGCATATGGGGTTTCATCTGAAAAAGGAGTGGTGATTCCCAATGGATTTAATCTTGCCAGACTGGATGAAGAATTTAACCGTGCTAATGTGTTCAAAGAGTTAGGGCTGCCTGATAGCCATGATACCCACATTGTGGGCATGGTGGCCAGTATCAATTGGCGCAAGGATTATCCTACTTATATCAATGCGGCTTTGAAGATTTTAGGGCACCGTCAAGATGTTTATTTTTTGGTGATTGGAGATGGGCAGGATCGTGAGAAAGTAGAAGCTATGATTCCCGATAATTTAAAAATGAATTTTCGTTTTACGGGAAATCGGCAGGGAGTCGATCGGTTTATCCAGATTTTTAATGTTGGTGTGTTGGCAACTTTTGCCGAGGGTATTTCAAACTCCATTATGGAATATATGGCCTTCGAAAAACCGGTTGTTGCGTCAGATGTTCCTGGAAATCGCGAGTTAGTGGCTGCTGATTCATCGGGTTATCTGGTTGAGGTAGGTGATGAAGAAGCGATGGCAGACCGGATAAATACATTGATTTCAGATGAGGCGAAAGCTAGACGAATGGGACAAATCGGTAAGCAAATTATTTTAGAAAAATTCACAGTAGATAAAATGACAGATCAGTATTTGGAAGCCTATAAACGACTGAATAACTAGATTATGAATAGAGTAGCAGATAACGATCAGGTTCGGCACATTCTAATTGTTGAACATGAGGTGGTTCCCAATTGGTGGCTTCATCTCATTGATCATTTTATTGCTGCAATTCTTGAAAAGGGAGAATTACCTGTTGTTTATGTACAAGATGAGCAAAGAAAGAAGCACTTGAGCATTAAAAAAGTTTTAATCTTAGTGATAAATCTTATACCTCTATTGGCCGAGTGGGGACTATTTGGATTACAACTTAGTGCTTTCCAAAAAAAGAATGTTCAATCCCACTTGAAGAAAAAAAAAGTGGAAGTATATTCAATTCATCATTTATCAGAAGTTGAGAAAACAGATGTTTTCTATATACTTTCAAATATTGGCACTCCTGAGCAGTATTCTAATCAGAATGTCGTTTTCTTAAATCAAGGTCTGGGTGAGATAGGATTTCATGGATGCATGGAATTTATTTTCCATTTTATGATTCAAAGAAAACCTTTTCAGATAGGTGTCATTTCAGAAAAGGGGAAACATGTGGTTTATGAACATTTCTTTCAAACGTTCAATCATAATTTAGTTCAGAATATAAACTATTGGCTTTGGGCGCTCTCAATCGGGGTGAAAAAAATATGTACTATTGCATTGACAACCGTCGATTCCGATGTTTTTTATCCCGGGGAAGAAAGTTTTTTTTTATGGGGAAAAAGCATCAAAAACAGATTGTTATGGAAAGGTTTGCCAAAAATATTGTCGCCTTTTTATATCAAAAAATGGGGTGTTGTTCTGCAAAAGAAAACTTCGGAGAATCAATGTTTCCAGCCAGAACAAAGTTATCAGATTGCTTTCCCGGATCTTAAAAATGGGTGGGCCGATCCTTTTTTAATTCAGCATGAAGGTCAACATTATTTGTTTCTTGAAGAGTTGAATGAAGAGCAGCAAAAGGGCATCCTTGTTGTGGCTCAATTAGATCAGAATGGCATGTTTCGAAGAATCGAACCCATCCTTTCAGAATCCTTTCATTTATCTTATCCTTTTGTTTTTGAAAAAGAAGGGCAATGGTATTTGATTCCGGAATCAGCGCAAGGAAGAAATATCCGGTTGTATCAAGCCAATCAATTTCCTTTTAAGTGGCAATATGTTAAAGATTTGATGGCTGATGTACAGGCCTATGATACCACTTCATTTTATTACAATGATAAATGGTGGATGTTTTCAGTAATCAAAAAAGGAGATGGAGCTTCTTCGTTTGATCAGTTATATTTGTTTTATGCGCGAGATATCATTGAAGATGAATGGCTTCCTCATCCTTTAAATCCTATAGTCACAGATTCAAGAGTAGCACGCCCCGCAGGAAAAGTGTTTATTCAGGATGGAAAACTGTATCGTCCTTCTCAAGATTGTTTTGAGCGATATGGACATAAGCTGGTGATCAATGAGATTACTCACCTGTCTGAGGCGCAATATGAAGAACGGGTGTCCGAGGAAATAACATTGAATAGTCGATCAGATGTGTCTGGCATACATACTTATAATTTCAATGAGGATCTTCTGGTAGTTGATGCGCTGTTTCGTAAAGCGAGTTTTAGTAAAAGCAAAGAGTATAAAGATCATATGGTGAAGGCCAAACTACAGGATTAAGATATCCAAGTCTTGACTTTTTGCATAGTTCTTGTTATCTATCGGATTAGGAGTTTTTAAGTTGGTAACTTAAAAAAGATGAGGTATGATTAAATCTGTATTTCTAGCCATTTTCGTATTGGTAAGTTGTTTTGTTGAAGCTCAGTGTATATTTCCTGGTGCTGAGGGGTTTGGTTCTGATTCCAGAAGTGCATATGCAGGTGATTCCTTACCAATAATAGTAAAAGTCACTAATCTGAATGATGGTGGTCCAGGTTCCTTGCGGGCAGCAATCTATAAAAAAGTACCACGCATTATCGTCTTTGAGGTAGGGGGTGTCATAGAGTTAAAACGTACTTTGCGGGTCTTTAGTCCGTATTTGTTTATTGCCGGGCAAACAGCACCTTATCCGGGTATTACACTTAAAAACTATTCATTGGGTATTTCTGCGCACGATGTGTTGGTGCAAGGACTTAAGATTCGGCCGGGTACAGCATCGGGAGAACAGATAGATGGAATTAATATTGCTGATGACTCCACAAAATTATATAATATAGTAGTGGATCATTGCAGTATTTCATGGGCCACTGATGAAAACATTGGGATACTTAATGGCGGTACCGGGATTACCATTAGCAATTGCATCATCAGTGAAGCATTAACCTATAAGAATCACTCTTGTGGTTTGTTGGCCATGAATACCGGTCAGATTAGCATCATTAAAAACTTATTTGTACATAATGCTGACCGTAATCCTCTCGTACGGGGCGATTCACAAGAAGCTTTAATTGCCAATAATCTTATTTATAACAGCGATACACATGCGCTCTATTTTGGTTCACGGGGGCCAAATGGATTTCCCTTAAAAGCTACTGCGCTAAATAATATTTACCTACCTGGTATTCAAAATCGAAATGGATATATTATCTCCATTAGTTCAGATATTCATGTGGGTAGTCGGTTGTTTTTGAAAGGTAATAAGACGCACAATTTGCCTAATGATGATCAATGGGGAATACGTCAAATTCATAATCCTGGTAACAGAGCGATAGCAACTTTTGATAAACCTATTGAGATGCCACCGCTATCTATAATTGCTGTGAGTCAGCTGCAAAATCATTTGTTCGAAAATTGTGGAGCACATCCGGGAAGTCGTGATGTAATCGATCAGCGCATTATTAGCGAAATAAGTAATAAATCGGGTAGAAGAATTAGAAACCCTATAAATGTAGGAGGTTGGCCCAGAGAAATATGTGAACGGAAAATTACTTTAATGAATGATCCTCATGGAGATGTTAATGAAAATGGGTTTACTAACATAGAAGAATGGTTGAATCAGCTTTTATTGGATTCGAATAAATTGAGCTCGGTAACTGAATAATGGGAAAAGAACTAGTACATGAGGCTGAAAATTTAAGTAATTATTAATGACTGATGTTTTCCTTGTTTTATAACCAATGAAAATTTAATCCCTTAAAATTGGAAAAAGATATTTGGTAATGATATTCAGATGTTTGTAGTTGTGATTGCATTTTGTGTTCATGTTTTTTTGTCCACAGATTAAGCCGATTTTAA